>CAMNNO010000235.1 GCA_946545475.1 uncultured Blautia sp. | reverse complement strand
CGGCCCCCCCTCCCCTGCGCCTACCGCCAGGTAAGAGTAAAATAGAAAAGTTAAAGGGAGCATGGCACACCCAGAACCTACCGGTAGTTGAGCATAACCCAAAATGCCCTACAGGGGGCGCAGGGGTCTCCCCTTGACATGTTTTTTTTCATGAGATATTCTTGATAATAGATATCCGCACAACTCCGGCATCCCATGCCCGAGAGCCTTAGTCTATTGGGGGAAGGAAAACATGAAAGTATCAGAAGTTAAGAACAGCCGCATCATCAGCGGCATGACCTTTGGCTTTTCCGGCGCCATGCTGGCGGCTTCTCTGGCCGGAGGCGCCTACACGGGCACGCTCCCATCCCTTTTTGAGGACCTGTTTCACATCCTGACATCCCCGGCGCCCCTCGTCACCGACTATTTCGCGCTGGGAAGCCTTTCGGCCGCCTTTTTAAACGCCTCCCTGTGCGGCTTTGTCATCGCCATTTTCATGGCCGCCCTTCCCGGCTCCTGCCACGCCAATACGCTGGCCGGCTACTTTCTTGTCGTTGCCCATGCCTTCTACGGGCTGAACCTCCTCAATATGCTGCCCTGCTTTCTGGGGTCTCTTCTTCACCTTCACGTGCTTAAGCTGGACAAGAGCGAAAACCTGCACGTCTGCATGTTTTCCACCTGTTTCGCCCCCTTTGTCGGTGAGCTTCTGTTCCGATATACGCAAGGGGCCTCATATGTACAGGGGAAGCCTTTCCTCACCGTCAAGGGCGTGCTGCTGACCCTTGTCTTTGTCACGGCCATCGCCCTGATCTCCCCCGCTATCCTTCCTGGCGCAAAAGCCTGGCATAAGGGCTACAACCTTTACAACGGCGGTCTGGCCTACGGGATACTGGGCTTCCTCATCTTTAATTTCTTTTACAAAAATATGGGCGTGGAAGCGCCGGCCGTACCGGTCACCGCCAATGAGGTCTATGACCGTTTCGGCCACTCCTATCAGCTGTTCGGCAACTGTTTTTTCATCACCCTGTTTGTGCTGTGCGTGCTGATCGGCTGGTATCTGAACGGCAGGAGCATGGAGGGCCTTTCCCACCTTTTCATGGATACGGGCTATCAGAGCAATTTTGCCAAAAAATACGGCATGCCGCTTTGCGTCATCAACCTGGGGCTTTACGGGCTCCTCTTCCTCGTCTATATCAATGTCGCCATCCTGCTCACGGACGGCGCCGGCTTTACCGGGCCTACCTTTGGGGTCATCTTTGCCGCCCTCACCTTCACCGCCATGGGGCAGCATGTGCAGAACGTCTGGCCGATCTTCCTGGGCTTCCCGATCCTGTCCCTTCTGACAGCGCTCTTTAACCTGGCCGTCGGCGGGGAGAGCTCCTGGACGATCTCCATGCAGTCCCACATCAACAGCATCGCCTTTGCCACAGGCCTGTGCCCCATAACCGGGAGATACGGGCGCCGCGCCGGGATCGCCGCCGGCATGCTCTGCGCGGCCCTGTGTACCTCCACCTCGGCCCTCCACGGCGGCCTGATGCTCTATAACGGCGGCTTCACCACGGGCATCGCGGCCCTTATATTGCTGCCCATCCTGGAACACTATGTCAAGACGCCTCGCGACAGCATGAAGCAGTATATCAACCTCAAGGACATGATGACCCTGAGCCAGGGCACGGTCCCGCCCGCCAAGGAGCATTCGGAGCAGGATATTCCCTATTGCTGACTGGAGGTTCTGCCATGATCGGGCAGGAAGGGAATCTCCCCGCCTGCTCGCCCGCGGGGCGACGTTCGGCGTAAGCCGAGATATTTCTTTACGTTGCCCCTGCGATAATAAATCGAGCAGGGGGGATTCCCCACCTGCTCGCCCGCGGGGCGGCGTTCGGCGTAAGCCGAGATACTTCCTTACGCCGCCCCTGCGATAACAAAAAGCGCCGTCCCAAGGAACGACGCTTTTTATGTTATGTCGGGGGCACGGGCCGTAACGGATGGAGAAGAAAAGCGCTTCCCTGTCCGGTACGGATCAGGACTTCCTTCGCGCCCTGCGTATGCCCAGATACAGGGAGGAAAGCCCGATGCACAGCACGGCTATGATAGCAAACCACATGATAACGGTCGATGCCGCTTCATCATATACCCGAAGGAAAAAGTACGGGCCATCCAGCACATGGGCGATGTTGAGGATCAGGGCGATGAAGCCGTAGGTGAGGCTGGCCGCCATGGGGGCAAACAGCGCATATTTGGGAAGGCGCTCCGGCCTGTCGAGGAACGCGAAGGTCACTACCGACAGAAGCGGCCCCAGGAAATGGTTGATCGGGGCGACATCCGAGAGGAAGTAGTAGGCGAAGCCTTCCTGCGGGGCAAGCACCAGAAGGGCGATAAAAAAGGTGATGGTCAGGCACACGGCGCAGATCAGGTGGCAGACGCGTATGCCCCCCGGAAGGGCAGCTCCCCGGTTCCTGAAAAGATGCCGGATGATCAGGACCGACACGACCATCTGCAGCACGTTGCTGTTGATGGTATAATACTGGAACAGCCCCGCGCCGAATACCCGGATGTCATGCGCCAGGGCGACGGCCTCCAAAAATACCAGGATCGCGTGAAGGACGATCAGTGTCCGGATTCTTTTGTTCTCTGATTTTTCCATATATTTCTCTCCGGTTCAGTCTTCGCCCGTCAGGTGTACGACAGTGGCGCTATGGCCTGTTTGGGGCAGGAACTTTTCCATCAGGTCCTTTGTCCTCAGCTTAAGGCTGGAGGTGCAGACGCAGGGGTGGCAGCCGATGTATTCGCTTTTCAGGACATCCTCATCGATCAGGAGCTGCACGGCATGTCCGGTGTCATTTAAAAGGCCCATGACACTGACCGCCCCGGGCTCGATGTCGAGATAGGAAAGCATGTCTCCCGCTTCGGCAAAGGACAGCCTGGCCGAGCCGATCTGGCCGGACAGCTCCTTGGTCTTAAATTTTTTGTCCCCGGGCATCAGGAGGAGATAAAACTTTGTCTTCTGCCGGTTGCACAGGAACAGGTTCTTGCACATGATAACGCCGAGGACGGCATCGATGTCCTCGCAGGCCGCCATATTTGTGGCCGCCTCGTGGTCTGTCCGCTGATAGGATATCCCCAGGTCATCCAGATAATCGTATGTGCGCATCTCCCGGGGAAGCCTTCCTTCCGGTGTGCCGGGCCTGCCGTCAAAAAGTTTCATTTAATCCTCCTTCAGGATCTTGGCGTAGATCCGTTTTTCATTATAACGAGAAAGCAGCAGTCCGCCCAGCACGCAGGAGGCGCAGGCTACAATGGCGGTCAGGCGGTATCCGAAGCCTGTCTCCTGCCGGACGACGGCCAGGGAGGTGACAACGATCATGGCCAGGGCCTGCCCCATCTTCATGGCAAAGGTGCGGGCCGCGTAGAACATGCCGGAGCGGTTCTCGTGGGTGTCGATCTCATCCGCCTGGGCGATATCCGCCACAACGGCCTGGGGCAGGATGCCGAAAATAGCCATGGCCGGCGCCGCGAGGAAACACAGGATGTATCCTTGCACAGCCGCCGGGATGGGCCAGAGCCCCAGGCAGGCCGTATAGCCAAAAGCGACGGTAAAGATGGTAAAGGCGATCAGGATGAGTTTTTTCTTGCCTGTTTTGGGCGTCAGCTTCATAACCAGCGGATAGAAGAGGACGCTTAAGGCCGTCATGGCGACAAAGTAGATGGTCGACATGCCCTCATCCAGCTTGAGGAGCGACTTGACATAAAAAAGCATGGCCGTCTGGAACACGGTAATGCCCAGGAAGTAGACGATATCCGAGCCGACAAAAATGCGGAACTCCTTGTTTCGGAAGGTGGCCGCCAGGGATTTTATGGCCGTCGACTGCGAGGGAACCGATGTGACATAGTCTTTTTCCCGTATCGTAAAGACCGGCACAAAAAGGCAGGCGGTTCCTATGATGCTGAGGATGGTGAAAACAAGCCGGATGGCGTTTATCCGGTCCATAGAAAAAGCGCTCTGGCATGCACCCCACAGGGCCGGGGCCGTGTAGGCGATGGCCATGCCCGCTATGTAGGTAAAGGAAATGGATGTGGAAATGGCCATGCGGGTCTTCTGGTCAGTGCCGAGCTCCGGGATGAGGGCGTTGTAGGGCGTGCAGTACATGGTGAGGAACAGGTAAAACAGCATCAGCATCACAAAGAGAAAAGCCGCGTTCCCCCAGCTCTCGCCGTCATAGGGGGACCAGAAGGTGAGGACCGTGGTTATGCCAAAGGGGATGGCCGCGGCCCGCATAAAGGGGATGCGCCTGCCGGCCTTGGAGCGGCACCGGTCGGACAGGGAGCCGATGAGGGGGTCCGTTATGGCATCAAAGACCCGCCCGAGGCCCGTTATGCAGGCCAGTATCGTAATCGTCCCGAAAATAACAGCGCCCTGCGGAATAAATATCTTGTGTCCCAGGGCCATAGTCTCCTCGCTGGGAACATAATAGTCCGCCATATAGCTGGATATCAGGGCGGCCAGCAGCGACCACCCGAACTGCCCGATCGCAAAAGTCCAGACCTTGCCCCTGGTCAGGGGCTTGGGTTTCCGGACATGCTGCGCTGTTTTCACTGCACTTTCCATAATGATCTCTCCTTTCCTAAAAAAGGGATAAATTCTCTCTGCCTGCCGGTTCTCTTAAGTTTATCATACTCCCCTTCCCCCCATAATTCAATGCTTAAAATTATGGGGAGACCCCACTGCCCCCTCCCCTGCGCCTGCCGCCAGGTAAAGGTAAAAGAAAAGTCATCAAGGGGGCGGCGGGGTCTCCACGATAAAAATTTACTATGAAGGAGAAAAAAAATCTGATATAATCGCTGTGTTACGAAAATCATGTGCGAAATATGTGAGGAGGAATATGTGAAAAACGACATATCAAAAAGGAAATCCCCTAAAACACTGCTCCCTCTGATCGTTTTATCAGGAAGCATCCTGAATGTTCTATTCTCCTATGGCGTCTGGCATTTTCATCTTCCGCTGTGGATGGACTGCGTGGGCACGGTTTGCGTTTCCGCCCTGGGAGGGGTATATTAACAGTTCACAAATAAGTAAAAATATATTGAAATAATCTGGCAAG
>CAMNNO010000234.1 GCA_946545475.1 uncultured Blautia sp. | reverse complement strand
CTGGTGAACCATTTAACAGAAGCCACAGACCTTTATGGTCTGTGGTAGTTCACATTTTCTTTTCTCTGTTGCTGAGTGAAGTATATCATGTCAAAACTGCTTATTGTAATCGGAATATTACTTCTACAGACCTGCGGGCAACTCGCTGTTGCCGTTTCCTGTATCAGCCCTTCCAGATAAACTATACGATAGTTTTCCTCGGCATCCACGCAGATATTTTTCCGATATTTTTTCTTCTTATTATTTGTCAGGCGGAATGGGCTCCAAAACAAAGCAGCAGAATGCCGGGCCTGGGCCGAAGCCCGGTGTGCCGGATCCTGCTGCTGTGTTGTCTGTAAAGACTGCTTTTTCTCAGTTGGCTCTTGTCGCCAGATAGTCCTGAATGGATTTAAGGACTACATCCGCATCAAGGCCGTGGACCATGCAGGCCTCTTCCAGGGATTCCCCTATGGAAGACGGGCAGCCTACGCAGTGCATGCCTGACTGCATAAGGATGTAGGCGATCCCCTGATCATATCTGAGCATTTCACCCATGGTCGTCTCTTTTGTAATGGTCATGTTTAACTCCTCTTTTCTACTGCAAAACCTGATAAGATAACGAAATGTTCTATCACTAATGATACAACGCGTATTATAGCACAACCATTGCGACTTGTCACGTTCTTCTTTAGAAAATATCAGCTGTGAAACCGCCCGCTGCTGTTGCCGCATGCGTCCCGGCGGCAATTGACAGGCTTCATATTTCAGGGGGACAGCCGGACGGGCTTCACCCGGTCATTTTTCTGACCAGTTCACGCCCGTTTTCTTTCAGCCATTTTTCGTACTTCCGGTAATCGGGGAGAACCTTCTCAACTTCGGCCCAAAAGCGGGAAGAATGGTTCATTTCCTTCCGATGGCAGAGCTCATGGACGACTACGTAATCGATCACCTCCGGAGGAGTGAGCATCAGCAGGCAATTAAAGTTAAGGTTGCCGTTTGCGCTGCAGCTTCCCCAGCGGGACTTCTGGTTTCGTATGGTGATGCGTCCATAAGTAACCCCTACCAGAGGAGCATAGTACCTCACTCTTTCAGGTATGACGATAAGTGCCTGCTCGGCCAGGGCTTTGATCTCCTCATCACTGAGCCGCTCATTGGGGTTTAACGGTTCTTCCTTTACCTGCTCTAAATGCTCCCGGATCCACTGTGTTTTTTCCTGTACAAAATTTGAAATGTCCTTATCAGGCATCCAAAGGGGAGCCCGGACAAGAACCTGCCCATCCCTCTTGATCTCCAGGGATAGTGTTTTTCTGTTTGAACGGATAATCCTGATACAGACTTTCCTGTCTTCTTCCATGTTATGCGCCTCTATATCTCATATAAACCAACATTTCAGATAAACAGCATCTCGATAAACAGCATCTCGATAAACAGTATTCCAGATAAACAGTATTTCGGATGAACATCCTTTCTGGTCCTGTTACTTATAGGCCAGCTCTTCGCTGTCCAGCCAAACAGTGAAGGGACCATCATTTTGAAGATCCACCTTCATCTCTTCCCCGAACCGTCCTGTCTCGACCGTAAAGCCCAGCTGCCGGCAGGACTGGCAGATATGATCAAACAGAGACTTTGCCTTCGCCGGCTCGCCGGCCTTTGTAAAGGATGGGCGGTTACCCCTGCGGCAGTCCGCATAGAGAGTAAACTGGGAGACCAGAAGGAGTGAGCCTTCAACCTCCCTAAGACCAAGGTTTGTTTTTCCTTCTGCATCTTCAAATATGCGAAGAGATGTCATTTTGCGGATCATGCGGTCCGCTATCGCCTCGGAGTCCGAATCAGCGATACCGACAAGGACAAGAAATCCCTTTTTTATGCTCCCCACACACTCGTTTCCTATTGTAACCGAAGCCTGGTTTACCCTCTGTATCAATAAGCGCATCTCTCTCCTCCTTTTCTATATGTAACCTTTTTTAGTATAGCTCTAACAGGATGAAATATCAACCGCAATACACGCCAAAATCACGATAAACTTACTCTTAAATCGAGGCTACAGGGGAAGAAATGGGGACAGTTCTCTTTTCTTATAATTTCAAGAAAAGAGAACTGCCCCCATTTCTTCCCTTTTCTTCCGATGCCAGCCTTCTAACAATTGAGACTACAGAATTTCCAGATATCCATGATATAATGCAGGCATCTTCTTATTGCTGCCGGAAGCATATTTCCCCTTCAGGAAAGGTAGGTGTTTATTGTGAAAAAGACTTCCCTGGCTTTTTTGTCCCTATCCCTTTTTTGTCTGTCTCCTCTTACGGTATCCGCTGCATGCAGCTATTTTGATCAGTATGGGGTTCATAACTATCTGCAGGTCGATTTTAGTTATCCGACATGTACCGATTACGGCTATTACAAGCTGGAATGCCAGACCTGCCACGATGTCTCCTATGAATATACCGATCCTTTGGGGCATGACTATGTTCAGACGAATTATGTCGAACCCACATGCACCACGCCAGGGGAGATCACGGTTACCTGTACGATCTGTGGCAGTTCCCTCACCGTTCCGACTTCCGTAGGCTACCATGACTGGCAGCCGGATTACTATGTTGTCCTTCCCACATGCCAGACGCAGGGAGAGCGGCACTACACCTGCTCGGTCTGCAAGGCGGAAATGACTCTGCCGGAAGAATACGGCGACCACCAGTATGTTGACATAGGCGTGGTCACGCCGGCCACCTGCCAGGTGGGCGGATATTCGGCACGCCAATGTAAAATATGCGGGCAGTATGAATATGTGGAGATCCCCCAGCTCTCCCATCAATGGTTTAATACCTACAGCGGAGTTGCTTCCACCTGTACATATAACGGCTATGCGGTCTATGAATGCAGCATGTGCCATACCCAGAGAACGGAAACGCTTCCGCTTTCCGACCACAGCTACAGCGCCTGGGCTGTGACGACCCCGGCTACCGACCACTCCGCCGGGGTCAGACGGCGGACCTGCCTCCAGTGCGGCACTTATGAGGAGGATTCCTTCTATCCGGACGGCACCCTGTACCGCGGCTGTCCTTCGGGACAGGATGTCGCCTCGATCCAGGCCATGCTTATTGACCTGTCTTATCTGGATGATGTCGCCGATGGCATTTTTGGCATGCTGACAGCAGAATCTGTCCGAAAATACCAGGCGCATGCCGGGTTTTATGAGGATGGCATTGCCTGGCCCCAGACCATCAAGGCTTTGACAGATGAATATAACCAGAAGCATGCACCGGCGCCCGCCTCTATTCAGCCCTCCGGGGCATCGACAGCGCCTTCCGGCAGTCCCCATACCGGCTTTCCCGAAGAAGCCCCAGCAGCTGTGACCGATATCCAGAGTCCCCCGAAAGGAGAAGCTTCCGCGGAAAGTATTGCTAATGCTTCAAGCACCCCATCTGTGCCGAAACCTTCTTCCCAGGATGCCGGCCAGGCAGCCACGGCGGACAAAGGCGGAAATTCTTCCTCCAAACTGCCGTCTTCCTGGAATCCCTCCGGGATCACCAGCTCGTCAACGGCTTCAAGCGGTGCCTCTTCCGGCTTTCAGCCGGAGCCCTATACCCAGGGCTCCAAACCCAAGCCGCTGGAGCCGGAAGCAACTCCCCAGCCGCAAAGCGGCAGCCAGATGCGCAGGCCTGCGATCTCTGCCACGACGATTCCCTCGCCGACACCTTCACCATCGCCCGCAGCGATCGCCGTACCTTCTGTAACAGCTCCCGCTCCGTCCGGCCTGATTCTTACGGAGGACTCGCTTGCCATAGCGGCTTCTGTTCTTATGTTCTCTCCCTTAGCCATCGCTGAGCTTTTCCTGATCGCGGCGCTGTAAGTCGCCCCTGCGAATAGGATAGAGGGAGACGTATTCTCCCTCTATCCCGGCGGGGTGCCCGTCACAGTCAGGTGACTATTTCCGATTGGAGCCCCTGCGATAATAAAAAGGACAATTCTTCCAAATAGAATTGTCCTTTTTATTATCGCAGGGGGCAGCGCAGGGAAATGTTTCGGCTTACGCCGAGCGCCGCCCCGCGGACGAGCCGGAAGGGAATCTCCCTCCTGTTCGTTTAAAGTAAATATGTTCTCACATCCAGAAGGCTTGGCAGTATCGCCGCGCTCAGTGTCCTCATCTCATCGGTGGGAAGAGCCAGGTCCGGAACCATGATCGTGATGAGATGGGCGGCGGAGGCGGAGCGGATGCCGTTATAGGAATCTTCAATGGCAACGCTTTTTTCCGGCGAAACATGCAGAAGCTCACAGGCTTTCAGAAAGATGTCCGGAGCCGGCTTGCTTTTTTCGACCATATCTCCGCATACAAGAATATCAAAATAGTCAAGGAGGCCGGCCGACGCCAGCTCTTTCTGAACGACCTTCAACCTGGTGGATGAGGCAAGCGCGATTTTTTTGCCGGCTTCCCTTAGAGCTCCCAAAAGTTCTCGCGTTCCCGGTTTAACTGGCAGCCTTCCTTCTCCATACCGTTCATCAAAGACAGCAGACATTTTCTTTTTATAATCATCATAGGGGAAGTCCTGGCCATATCGCCTTAACATTTCCTGCTTTGTGGCTTCCCGTGTCAGGCCCATGCAGGCATAGCAGGAGGTTTCGATACCCGGGATATGATATTCTTCGGCGACCACCTTCCAGCACTCGATCACGCATCTTTCCGAGTCGAAGATCACGCCATCCATATCAAAAACTACTGCATCAAATTCCTTGCTCATCTTCTGCCTCCTCCAAATACCTGTTATATATTTGCTCCCCTCGCGATAAAAAGAAAAAGTTCACGATAAAAAGAAAAAGTTCACGATAAAAAGAAAAAGTACCGTCGAAACGATACTTTTCAAGAGGTGCCACCCGGATTTGAACCGGGGGTTGAGGTGTTGCAGACCTTTGCCTTACCACTTGGCTATGGCACCAGATATAAAATTGACAGTAATTAAAATGAAGCGAGTGACTCCAAGGGGATTTGAACCCCTGTTACCGCCGTGAAAGGGCGGTGTCTTAACCGCTTGACCATGGAGCCATATATCATAATACAATGACATGACCTCATGTCATAGCTCCCCCTGTTGGACTCGAACCAACGACACCGCGGTTAACAGCCGCGTGCTC
>CAMNNO010000233.1 GCA_946545475.1 uncultured Blautia sp. | reverse complement strand
CTCCCCTGCACCCCTCCCCCCAGGGGCACGCCGCTTGGTTGTGAGGGTATGATATTTTATAGTTGAAAATTTGTGGTTACTTGGCTTTAGTATTGGATAGAGCTCAGGTTATTCAGGATGCTGACGGAGACGTAGCCGTTGAGGAGGGCCTGGCGGTCTGTGGATTCTTCGGCTTCCTCGTTGTAGTGGCCTTCCACGATGATGCGGCGGCCGCCGCCGGGGAGGGGGTCTTTTGTGATGTAGGCGTCGCGGAAGGGCATTTTTTTGGATAGCTTGCGGTTTCTGAGGATGCCGCGGCAGGTGTCGAGGGCGCAGCCGGGAAAGTTTATGTTAAAGATCTGGCCATCGGGAAGGGGATGTGCAAGCGTCTCCTCAAGTATCTCGCGGAGGAAGGCGTCGGTGACATCGTGGGGGCCGTTCGAGCTTTCGGACAGGGCGATGCCAAGGCAGCCCTGAAAGGACGCCTCAAAGGCTGCGCCTACGGTTCCGGAATACTGCACATCCGAGGCGGCGTTGTAGCCGTGGTTGATCCCGCAGAGCACCGCGTAGGGCTTTTCCTCCATGACATTTAAGATCCCGGCCCGCACGCAGTCCGCGGGGGTTCCCGTGCAGGAAAAGGCGGTGACGCCCTCTACCGGAAAATCAAAGGGGTAAATATCCATGGGACTCCGCAGCGTAATGCAGTGCGAGGAAGCGCTCCGTTCTCCCGACGGCGCCACCACATAAACCTCGCCAAATTCCCTCGCGGCCATCGCCAGACGGCGGATGCCGTCCGCTTCAATTCCATCGTCGTTCGTGATCAGTATTTTTCCCATGGCTTTTCCTCTCTTTTAAGCATTTTCTTTATCAGGTTCCGTGAAAAATGATATCTTATTTCTATTTTAAAGTCAACAAAGGGTTCAGGCCCCCTTATGGAGACCTGAACCCTTCGTCTTTTTTCGGGCAGGAGGAGAGGATCCCCTCCTGCCCGATTTTCGCTGTTATCGCAGGGGCGGCGCAAGGAAATATCTCGGCTTACGCCGAGTACCGCCCCGCGGGCGAGTCGGTGGGGAATTTTCCCCTCCTACTCGATGCAAATTCTCAAGCTTACGCCTTGTGACATTTTCCGCTCATGGGACAGCACGAGCAGTTGTTCCCGCAGGCGCTTTTTCCCTTCTTTTTGTCCCTGATCAGCTGGCGGATGATGGCTGCCACGATAAGGAGCAGCAGGGTGCCGACCAGAATGGTTCCGGCATTTTCCAGAATAAACATCACATACGCCTCCCTGAAAGTAAGCTCACTATCCACGCGAAGGCTGTCCCTGCTTCATCGGCAGCAGCGATGCCATTATTTCACGGAGGAGAGCTTTGTCGGTTCTTTGTATTTCTTAAAGAACAGCATATAGATCATGATGGCCAGCAGCACAAGAGCCGCCACCAGGCCCGCCACATTCATGTGGCCCACAAACAGATTTCCGAACTGGTAGATCATCAGCGCCACGGCATAGGCAAAGCCGCACTGCCAGGCGATGGCAAACCAGGTCCATTTTGCGCTGTTCATTTCGCGGCGGATGGCGCCGATGGCTGCGAAGCAGGGGGCGCACAGAAGGTTGAAGACCAGGAACGAGTAGGCCGCCCGGCCGCTGAAAGTTGCCGCGAGGTTGGCATAGGTCTGGGTGCCGCCGTAGAGCGTGCCCATGGTGCCTACGATGTTTTCCTTGGCGATCAGGCCGGTGATCGACGCCACGGCGGCCTGCCAGGTGCCCCAGCCAAGAGGCGCGAATATCCAGGCGATCGCATTGCCGGCGGCTGCCAGGATGGACATATCCAGCTCCTCCTCTTCCAGCATCTGGAAGACTCCCTCTTTAAAGCCAAAGCGGCTCAGGAACCAGACAAGGATGGTGGACAGAAGGATGATCGTACCGGCCTTCTTGATAAAGCTCCAGCCGCGCTCCCACATGGAGCGGAGCACGTTCCCCAGCGTCGGCCAGTGGTAAGCCGGCAGCTCCATAACAAAGGGTGCGGGATCGCCCGCAAAGGGACGGGTCTTTTTCAGGATGATGCCGCTGATGATGATGGCGGCCATGCCCACAAAATACGCGCTGGTGGCGATCCAGGCCGATCCGCCGAATATGGCCCCCGCGATCATGGAGATGAAGGGGATCTTGGCGCTGCAGGGGATGAAGGTGGTCGTCATGATGGTCATGCGCCTGTCGCGCTCGTTTTCGATGGTACGGGAAGCCATGATGCCGGGAACGCCGCAGCCCGTGCCGATCAGCATGGGGATAAAGGACTTGCCCGAAAGGCCGAATTTGCGGAAAATGCGGTCCAGGACAAAGGCGATACGCGCCATATAGCCGCAGGCCTCGAGGAAGGCCAGCAGGAAGAAGAGCACCAGCATCTGCGGCACAAAGCCCAGGACAGCGCCCACGCCGGCCACGATACCGTCCAGGATAAGGCCCTTAAGCCAGGAGGCGGTATTCAGCTTATCCAGCGCTCCCTCGACCAGGGCCGGAATGCCCGGCACCCAGGTGCCGTAAGAAGCGGGGTCCGGCGCGCCGGCATCGGCTTTATAGCCTTCTTCCGTGCTCAGGTATTCGCCTATGGCTTCCGAAAGATCCGCCTTGACCGTGCCCGGATGCTCCTCAGTCTGCAGCGTCTCCTCATCCTGAGTTATGTATGTGATGCTGGCGTCCTCGGGTACGGCAGCCAGGAGGGCGTTAAGGGAGGCCTCCGGCTCTTCCTCATCGATCTCCACGCCGTATTCCTCGGCAAACGCCGCGATGATCTCGTCGCTGTCGCCGTAGCGCTCGGCGGCCGCCTCGTACTCGGCGGTTCCGCGGCCAAACAGATGATAGCCATCGCCGAACAGGCCATCATTGGCCCAGTCGGTAGCCGGCTGGCCAACGCCCACCATGGCGATCCAGTAGACGGCAAACATGATGGCGGCAAAGATCGGAAGGCCAAGCCAGCGGTTGGTCACCACGCGGTCGATCTTGTCCGATGTGCTCAGCGAGCCTTCGCGGTGCTTCTTGTAGCAGGATTTCAGCACCTGGCTGATGTAAACGTATCTCTCGTTGGTGATGATGCTTTCCGCGTCGTCATCCAGCTCTTTTTCGGCCGCGGCGATATCTCTCTCGATATGCTCCAGGATGTCCGGGGCAATGCGCAGCTGCTCCCTCACCTTGTCATCCCGCTCAAACACCTTGATGGCGTACCATCTCTGCTGCTCATCGGGCATGTCGTGGACAACGGCCTCCTCGATATGGGCCAGGGCATGTTCCACGGGGCCCGAGAAGGTGTGCATCGGCACGGTCTTTTCGTTCTCGGCGGCGTGGATGGCCGCTTCCGCCGCCTGCATGACGCCATCGCCCTTAAGGGCCGAGATCTCCACGATTTGACATCCCAGCTGCCGGGAGAGCTCTTTGGTATCCAGCTTGTCCCCGGACTTTCGCACCACGTCCATCATGTTGATGGCAACGACAACGGGAATGCCAAGCTCCACGAGCTGAGTGGTCAGGTAAAGGTTGCGCTCCAGGTTGGTGCCATCCACGATGTTCAGGATCGCGTCCGGGCGCTCATTGATCAGGTAGTTCCGGGCCACCACTTCCTCCAGGGTGTAGGGCGACAGGCTGTAGATGCCCGGCAGATCGGTGATCACAACGCCGTCGTGCCTGCGCAGCTTTCCTTCCTTTTTCTCAACCGTTACGCCGGGCCAGTTGCCCACGAACTGGTTGGAGCCGGTAAGCGCGTTGAACAGGGTCGTTTTACCGCTGTTTGGGTTTCCGGCCAGGGCAATTTTGATGTTCATGATAAAATTTCCTCCAATTTTGTTAAAACCAACTAACCATCAGACAAAAAATAAAGCCTTTTTTGTTAGAATCAGCTAACCATCAGGTAAAAAAAATTATTCGATCTCAATGCTTTCCGCATCCGCTTTGCGAAGGGAGAGTTCGTACCCGCGAACGGTGATCTCGATGGGATCGCCAAGCGGCGCTACCTTGCGGACGGACACCTCAACGCCCCGGGTGATGCCCATGTCCATGATCCGGCGCTTGACCGCGCCCTCGCCGTGAATCTTCTTTACCGTTGCCTTGCCGCCAACCGGCACTTCCCGTAATGTCTGCATATTTTCGCTCCTTTCTGTTAGGAAACAAAGAAAACGCCTCTCATTTTCATTCGTTTCCCGCGCCGAATTTTCGCCGCGCAAGCGGCATCATCCCGCTGGAAATCCGTGCGCATACTTAAATCATGATCTTGCGGGCCATATCTTCGTTTATGGCCACGCGGGATTCCTTTACCTTTACGATCACATTCCCAGCCATAGATGTGATCACCACCGCCGTACCGCCTACCACAAAGCCCAGGTTTTCCAGGTGCTTTTTGACCTCGGCGCTACCGCCGATCTTGCGGATGATATTCTCCTCACCGGGATTCGCAAAACTCAACGGCATCATTCTCACTCCCCCTTTTTCCTGTGGATGAATGCTCATCCTCCTTTGTTAGATACATCTAATCATCGGTATTATAGTTAGGCGAAATTAATTTGTCAACAGGAAGAAATGGAGACAGCTCTTTTTTCTTGAGAAAAAAAACCGTCCCCATTTCTTCCCACTTGAAAAATAACCCGTTCCATGTTAAGATAAGGCACGATGGAATGCAAGCTTCTTGGTTTTCAGGCAGCTGACGGCATGGGACGCTTTTGGGAAGCCTCCTTTCAATCGGCCATGAGCCTGGAATCGCTGCCGCGCGGCGGCGAGGCTTTCATCAGAAGACTACTCTTTTTTTCTCAGCAAGAAAACTATAAGGAGGTAGGCAAAATGCAATATTCCCGTGAAGTTGAGGAAATGGTATGCGTGGCCAAGGGCCCGAACCACGGCCCGGCTCCCATTCCCGAAGAGGGCAAATGGATTCAGGCCAAAGAAATCAAAGACATCTCCGGTTACACCCATGGTGTCGGCTGGTGCGCTCCCCAGCAGGGCGCATGTAAACTGAGCCTGAACGTCAAGGACGGTGTGATCGAAGAAGCGCTGGTAGAAACCATCGGCTGCTCCGGCATGACTCATTCTGCCGCTATGGCCGCCGAGATCCTGCCCGGCAAGACCATCCTGGAAGCGCTGAACACAGACCTTGTGTGCGACGCTATCA
>CAMNNO010000232.1 GCA_946545475.1 uncultured Blautia sp. | reverse complement strand
ATAAAAACAGTTCTCTATCATGACTATGCCGCAACCGTGACGACGGTTTTAGAAAACAGCCGTGATGGCTTCCCTTTTTAATTGATCCAGAAATTTAATAAAGAAAGAAAACTGGTAATAAAGTAAAGAGAACAAAATGAACCTGATGCCTGCCTTACAAAAAAAAACAAACTAGCTGTTTTAAAGATCATATTACGTAACTATATAATCTCTAAAAAACTAGTGATTTTACATCAAATAATCTTACGCAATCTCTTCACTTCTAGTGTAGGATTATAGAGCCTGTTGCCAGATTTGTCAAGATAGAATAATAGAAATTATCAGAACTTTGGTTACTATTCACGGCCGTAAGAATACAGATTTTCCTCGCCATGCTTGCATGAGCGAGGAAAATCTGTATTCTTACAAGGTCTGCTCCCTCCATGAGGAATCCAGCCGCGAAGCGGCGATGAAGCCCGTCAGGGCGAGATTCCGAATGGAGGGAGCAGGCCCAGCCGCTTGCGGCTGGGCCGTGAATAGTAACGAACTTTGTCAGAGTTAACACTGAGACAGGGAATGGCGGCGCAAAGAAACATAAATGATATATGAGATAGAACTTTTATATAGTAGTTCTTTACGAATGGACTTTTTTCGTGTATGATGGATGGGAAATTGAGACAGGCACTTTGCATACAGGAGGACAAAGCATGGGAATATGGATACAGGGCGGACACATGGTAGATCCGTCTTCGGGCTATGACGCCCCGGGCGACCTTTATATACAGGATGGAAAAATTGCCTATGCCGGCACGCCGCTGCCGGAAGGGGAGAGGGAGGGCCGCATCCGGGAGGAAGATACCTGCCTTGACGCCTCCGGGTGCCTTGTGGTGCCGGGCCTTGTGGACATGCATGTTCACTTCCGCGATCCCGGGCAGACCCGGAAGGAGGACTTCTGCACCGGAAGCCGGAGCGCCGCCCGCGGAGGCGTGACAAGCGTGGTTGCCATGCCGAACACCACGCCCCCCATCGACAGCGCGGCCATTTACCGGGAGACGGCCGACAGGGCGGCCGCCCAGGGCATACGCATTCTCCAGGCCGGAGCTCTGACGCGCGGCCAGGAGGGCAGGGAGCTTTCGGACATTGCCGGAATGGCCGCGGCGGGAGCCCTGGCCTTCTCCGAGGACGGAAAATCGGTCCCCTCGGCAGGGCTCATGCGGGAAGCCCTGAAAATTACCGCGGCGTGCCATATCCCCGTTCTGGACCACTGCGAAGATATGTCCATCCGGGGAGCGGGGGTCATGAATGACGACGATAATGCCCGGCGTCTGGGGCTTGCCGGCATTGCCAACTCAACGGAGGACGTGATCGCCGCCCGTGACATCACCCTCGCCGCCGAGCTGGGCGCTCCCCTGCACCTGTGCCACTGCTCCACCGCCGGGGCGGCCGCCATGATGCGTTCCGTCCGCCGGGAGGGGATAAACGGCATTACGGCGGAGGTCTGCCCCCATCATCTGCTCCTGACATCAGACGATATCCGGACCGATGATCCCAATTATAAAATGAACCCGCCCCTGCGCACCCGGCGCGATGTGGATGCCCTTCTTGAGGCGCTCTGCAATGGTGACATTACCGTGATCAGCACGGACCACGCGCCCCACACCGCCGAGGATAAGGCCGGCTCCATCAAAAATGCCGCCTTTGGCATTGTGGGGCTGGAGACCAGCTTCGCGCTTATGTACACCCATCTGGTGGAAAAGAAGGTCCTGACCCTCTCACAGCTCATCGCCTGCATGAGCACGAATCCCGCCCGGATACTGGGCATCCCGGCCGGGACCCTTGGCATTGGGGCGTGCGCGGACGTGGCCGTTTTCAACATCGCCGATACCTATGCCATTGACAAAGCTGCCTTCGCCTCCAAGGGACGCAATACGCCCTTTGACGGCTGGGAGGTCCGGGGGAAAGCCGTCTATACCCTGTGCGGGGGCCGCGTAGTCTGGGACGGCCGCAGATAGAGGCTCCGGCCTGCGGTGCTTTTTCGTTTCCTATAGTTGGTACTTCTGCATATACCGCGGCACAGAATTATACTAGTTACACTTAATAATTGCCGTAGGCAATTATTCTAGTGTAACTGCATATACCGCGGCGTAAAACTGCAATCGGCAATTAAATTCGTTCGCGAGTATAAAAAGTGTTATATTTGTGTTCGCGAGTATAGTATTCAAAATGATAATAAAGCCAGGATATGCACAAATTTTCAGCAAAAATGTGCCGCCTCTGCGGCGGAAACTGGGAGGAGAACATATGATAGAAAAACTGATCGAAGGCATCAAAAAAAAGAACGCACCCGTAGTTGTGGGCCTTGACCCCATGCTGGGATTCGTCCCGGGCTTTATCAAAGAAAAGGCTTTTCAGGAGCTCGGCGAAACCCTTGAGGGCGCCGGCGAGGCCATCTGGCAGTACAACAGGGGCCTCATCGACGCCGTGGCGGACATCGTCCCCGCGGTAAAGCCCCAGATCGCCATGTACGAGCAGTTCGGCCTCCCCGGCCTTGCCGCCTATAAAAAGACGGTGGACTATGCCAAAGAAAAAGGGCTTGTCGTCATCGGGGATGTCAAGAGGGGAGACATAGGCTCCACCTCTGCCGCCTACGCCGCGGCCCATCTGGGGCGCGTGAAGATCGGCGACCACGCCTTCCCGGTTTTTGACGAGGATTTCGCCACCGTCAACCCCTACCTTGGCACCGATGGCATCAAGCCTTTCATCGATGCGGCCAGGGAGAACGGGAAGGGCATCTTCATCCTTGTCAAAACCTCCAACCCCTCCAGCGGCGAGTTCCAGGACCGCAAGATCGACGGGCGGCCGCTCTACGAGTGGGTCGGTGAAAAGGTGGCCGAGTGGGGCGCTTTCCACATGGGAAGCACCTACAGCTATGTCGGGGCCGTTGTCGGCGCCACCTACCCGGAAATGGGAAAGGTGCTGCGCGCCCTCATGCCGAAGGCCTACATCCTGGTGCCTGGCTACGGCGCCCAGGGCGGACGGGGGAGCGACCTTGTCCCCTTCTTCAACGCCGATGGCCTCGGCGCCATCGTCAACTCCTCCCGCGGCATCATAGCCGCCTGGCAGCAGGAGAAATACGCCCGCTTTGGCGAGAAGGCTTACGCCGACGCCGCCCGGGCAGCCGCGCTTGACATGATCGACGACATACGCAGCGCTCTATGAGACTGACAAACAAGAAAGGGAAGGCCTAAAGCCAAAGAGAGAGCCCTTGCCGCCGTGCGCCCGCGGGCCATGCCACCCCGCCCGGCCAGAACAGCACTCAGGATCACTCACCGCGATGCGCGGAGAGAGGTTAAAGAAAGCCCTCCCTGATAGAAACCCCACAGGAGATTTTTATGAAACATTCCATAGATACAACCGTCATCTCCCAGGAGATGCTTTCGGACGGGATATACAGCCTGGTCCTTCATGCCCCCGCCATCGCCTCCGAGGCGGGAGCGGGGCAGTTCATCGGCCTTTACAGCCGGGATCAGAGCCGCCTGCTCATGCGCCCCATAAGCCTTTGCGGGATCGACGCGGCCGCCGGCACGCTGCGGCTGGTCTACCGGGTGACAGGAGCGGGAACCGGGACGGAGGAATTTTCCCTTTGCCGCCCCGGCGACACGTTAAGAGCCATCGGCCCCCTGGGAAACGGCTTCCCTCTTGACAAGGCAGAGGGGAAGCGCGTGATCCTCATCGGCGGGGGCATCGGCATCCCGCCTCTTCTGGAAGCCGGAAAGCGCCTGAGCGAGAGGCCCGCCGCTGTCCTCGGCTACCGGGACGCTCTTTTCCTTGACAAAGAATTTGAAGACCTTTGCGACACCTGTATCGCCACCGAAAGCGGCAGCGCCGGCACTAAGGGCACTGTTCTCGATGCCATCCGGGAACAGGGCGTAACAGGTGACATGATCTTTGCCTGTGGCCCCATGCCCATGCTGCGGGCCGTCAAGGTCTATGCCCTTGAGAAAGGGATGCCGGCCTACCTGTCACTGGAAGAGCGGATGGCCTGCGGCATAGGCGCGTGCCTGGGGTGCGTTTGCCGCACGGCGCAGGAAGACCCCCATTCCCACGTCCACAATGCCCGGGTCTGCCAGGACGGGCCGGTTTTTGAATGCCGGGAGGTAGAGCTGTGAAGAACTTAAGCGTGGATATCTGCGGCGTGACGCTCAAAAACCCGGTCATGACCGCTTCCGGAACCTTTGGCTCCGGCGAAGAGTTTAACGAATTTTTTGATATCGGCCGCCTGGGGGCGGTCGTCACCAAGGGCGTCGCCCTTACTCCCTGGGAGGGGAATCCCGTTCCCAGGGTCTGCGAGGTGAAAAGCGGCATGCTGAACGCCATAGGCCTGCAGAACCCGGGCATCGATGTTTTTATGTCCCGGGACCTGCCCTTCCTGTCCCGCTTTGATACCCGGGTGGGCGTCAATGTCTGCGGGAAGACGCAGGAGGACTACTGCGGCGTGGTCCTGCGCCTTCGGGAAGCCCCTGTGGATTTTCTTGAGATCAATGTCTCCTGCCCCAACGTGAAGGAGGGCGGCATTGCCTTCGGCCAGGACCCGAAGGCCTTAGAGCGCATTACCCGCGCGGTCAAGGAGGTGGCCGCCCAGCCCGTCATCATGAAGCTGAGCCCCAACGTGACCGACATTTCCGAGATGGCCCGGGCCGCCGAGGCGGGAGGCGCTGACGGCATCTCCCTCATCAATACCCTGACCGGCATGAAGATCGACATCTACCGCCGCACCTTCGCCCTGGCCAACAAGACCGGCGGTCTCTCCGGCCCCGCCATAAAACCCGTCGCGGTCCGAATGGTCTACCAGGCCGCCCACGCCGTTTCCATCCCCGTTATCGGAATGGGCGGCATCAGCACCGCCGAGGACGCCCTGGAATTTATGATGGCCGGCGCCACCGCCATCTCCATAGGAACCGCCAACTTCCACGACCCCCTGACCGCCATCCACATCATTGAAGGCATAGAAGAGTTTATGGACAGGCAGGGCATTGCGGATATCCGGGAGATCATCGGAGCCGTCCGGTAAGTGTATTGTGCAAAAATAACAGTAGACGAAACGTAAGTTTCCAACGATAAGTACCTTGCCCTCACAACCAATTGGCGTGCCCCTGGGGGGAGGGGTGCAGGG
>CAMNNO010000231.1 GCA_946545475.1 uncultured Blautia sp. | reverse complement strand
TTCCGTCGGTTCCGGAATCGCTGTGGGCTCGGGCTCTTCCGTCGGTTCCGGAATCACTGTGGGCTCGGGCTCTTCCGTCGGTTCCGGAACTGCTGTGGGCTCGGGTTCTTTCGTCGGTTCCGGAGTTGTCGTGGGGATCGGCTCTTCGGTAGAAGACGGATCTTCCGAAGGCTCCGTTTCCAGCGTCCGCAGCGCGATCTCGGAGCCCTGATCTCCTTCACCGGCAGGAGCTTCGTTCTCCCCGTTTTCTCCCGGGACAGTGTTTTCCTGATTTTCCGAAGCTGACCCGTTTTCTGCCGGCATGACTTCAAAGACGGGAATCTCCTCCGCGTTTTGAGGGCTTTCCGCATTCCAGTCAGCCATTTCCTCTTCGGAGGTCTTTTCTTCTGTTTCGTTATAAGGCGCTAAGGACAGGTCCTGTATCACTACCTTTGCGGTAAAAGAAGCGGTCGCGCCCTCATAAGACTGGTAGGTGATGACATCCTCATAGGTGCCGGGCGTCAGGGATTCCCGGGGCTGTATCCAGCGGGCGGCTTCCTCGCCGGGCTGGAGAGCTTCGTAAAAGTCCTGCACCATAAAGTGTTCCGGGAAGATCTCCTGGAAATAGAGGGGCGCTGTGCCGGTATTTTTAATGATGACATTCTGTCTGAGAGCGGCATACTGGCTTCTGGGATCAACGGTTCCAAAATCCATAACCGCCGCGCCGTTTTCCGGCCTGGCCTGTGCCTGATAGGGATTCTGCGGCTCCGCAAAGGTGTTGTCCTCAGGAGTGCCTGCATTGCCTGTGCTTTCATTACCCGTGAAGGATGGCTCCTGGCCTTCGCTGCCCATGCCTTCGTTGCCCGTCATGACCGGTTCCTGGCCGGTTCCTTCCGGATCATAAATAAAGGTTTCTTCCTGCCAGGTGGTGCTGTCCTCCGGATTGCCGGCGCCTTCATTATTGCCCCAGTCTTCATTTCCCTGCCCCCAGGCATCGGGAAAGATCGTATCCCAGGATGTATTGTCCTGGGGCTCTGTTTGCGCATCGGTATCATCCTGCCAGACAGCGATCTCATTATAGGCGGGAGCGGGTACGCTATCCGTTTCCTGCTGCCAGGCAGCATTTTCGCCGCTGTCCGTTCCCTCAGGATTATAGATAAAGATCTCTTCCTGCCAGCCATTGCCGGAATTATCCGTATTCTCCCAGGACGATGCATTTTCTTCTAAAAAAGAAGGATCGGCGGAAGGAGCATCGGCCGGGAAGATATCCGTCCATGTGTCTGTCTGCTGCCCGGCATAGTCCCAGTCCGCAGCAGAGGGCTCTTTATAGGATTCGGGATAAGAGGCGCCGTCCGCATAGCTTTCTGTATAATAAGCCGGTTCCTGGTAGCTTTCCGAAGGAACCGCAGGTTCCGTGACCGCCTCTTCCACTACTTCGGCAACCGGGGTCAGCTTTATGCCGTCCTCTGTCCAGAGAGCCGCCTCTTCCTTTGTCTGCTCAACAGGATTCGAGGTGACAGCAAGGCTTCCTTCATATCCCTTTTCCGCGATGCCGGTGATGGTCAGGATAAGCTTATGGCCAAGATCCTCCTGAGAAGGCTTGAAGGTCTTCTCACGGCTTCTTTCGGTGCGGCCGTAGTCGTCCTGGCGCTCCCACAGGTATGTGACCGAATCACCGCCAAGACCGGTCGGCTCTACTCTGGAAAGATCAGCGCTAAGCTCTTCATTTACGGCAGCAAGGCCTTTAAGTTTCAGCTTGCCGCCCAGAACTTCTTTCGGGGTTTCGGCCGGTGCCTCCTGCTCCGGCGGCATTTCCCCGGCATATATTCCGGTAGTCAGTGTCGATATCACCATCAGAACAGACAGGAGAACAGCCATAAGCCTGGCTGTAACCCTGCTTTTTTTCATCAATGCAGTGCCGTGAAAATGCATGCCTGCAAGGGCATTTTCACAAACGCCCATGAAAGAACGATGTTCTTTCATATCAATTCCTCCTTATTATCAGTCCATTTTTCAAGTCTTATCTGAATGTTGTCTTTTTCATGTTCTATACTCGCGAACGGATTTAATGACCGGCTGTAATTTTCCGCCGCAGTATATGCAGTTACACTAGAATAATTGCCTCCGGCAATTATTAAGTGTAACTAGTACAGATTCACTTTCCACCTGCCCGGATTCTTCAATCTACATGATTCTACCATGGTTTTTTAAACAGATGTAATCTACATGTTACACTAAAAGCCTCACGCCATTACACAACAATTCACAAATAATAGCTTGAAATATTGTGCGATATATACAATATCCTCTCGACTTTTATTTATGGTGGTGCCAGGCGAGCGGGCATGGGGGGTTACACTCTATAGCAATATTTACAAATACTGGTAATTTGCTCTTTAATGACTTAGCCCTCTACGACAAGGTATTTCCCGCTGGGAAGGGGGAATACTTCGCTGGCTTCTTTGAGTTCTTCGGGTGAAAGGCCGCTTACGTCGGCGCCCATTTCCTCTAAGTATTTTCTGACATCCTTCAGGGAGTCTACGACTACAGCCATGCAGTCGTCAAGAAACGCATCGGCCTCTTCTTCTGTATCCGCTACATTTTCATCGAAAAGCTGGCTCTGATTTTTCAGGAAAACTTCCAGACATTCTTTTGAATAGATCATGATTCCTATTCCTTTCTATTGATCACAGGAAACGCACAATGACCGGTTCTATGCCGTATCCATGCCGCATAAGCGGTTCCTATATGTTTTCGCGTTCAAAAATATCGAGAATGTTCCCGGGGATGGCTGCCAGGGCCATGGCTCCGCTTTTTTCAAGCTCCTCCTGGTCCCGGTAGCCCCACAGGGCGCCGACGGTAAACATGCCGGCGGCTTTTCCGGTTTCCATATCTGTCCAGGTGTCCCCGATGTACAGGCACTCAGCGGGAAGAACGCCAAAATCTTTGGCTATTTTCAGGGCACCATCCGGAGCGGGCTTGCGCCTTAAGCCTTCCTCCTGTCCCTGTACGCGGTCAAATAAGGACCCGAACAGGAAGGATACCACTTTCTGGGAGGCGATATTGGGTTTGTTGGAACAGACGCCAAGCAATATTCCCTTCTCTTTCAGTTTCCGGACGACCTCTTCCATGCCCTCATAAGCCCGTATCTTAAACAGAGGGTCCTGGTTAAATTTTTCCCGGTAGGCCGCATCGGCCTGCGCAAAGAATTTCAGTTCGGGGTCTCCGGCATCCTTAAGGCATCTCCTGACCAGGACCGAAGCCCCTTCGCCGCAATAATAGCGGTAGTTTTCCGTAGGAAGCGTTTTAAGGCCCAGGCTCTTTAAAATGTCATTGGCTACTACGGCCATAGAGTCCAGCGTGTAGGCCAGCGTTCCGTCCAGATCAAAAATACAGGCTTTCAGCATATCGTCTCTCCCTTATACACTTGCTTTCAGCGACAGTCCCAGCTTTTTGGCTTCCTGAAGAAGCATGGGGACCGGAAGGCCGACCACGTTCTGGTAATCCCCGCGGATTCCTTCCACATGCTCGCCCCACAGGCCCTGAATGCCGTAACTTCCGGCTTTATCCATGGGTTCGCCCGTCCGGATATAGGTTCTGATCTCTTCCGGGGATACCGGATAAAAGGTGACATCCGTGCAGGCGTGGAAGGTGTGGGAATGCCATTCCCCCTTCCGGAGATAGAACAGGGTTACGCCCGTGTAAACCTGATGCGTCCGGCCCTGCAGGGCCATGAGAGCCTCGAAGGCTTTTTCCTCGTTTTGAGGCTTTCCAAGAATATTTCCGTCCAGCGCGACAACGGTATCCGCACCTATGATCACCATTTCCTCTTCCAGAGAGAAATCTGCCTTATCGGCAGGGAGGGAGCGGAATGGGGCGTCCAGGCTTTGCTCAGAGGTTATTGCCTTGCGGACGCCATCCGCCTTACAATAGGAAAGGTTTTCCACTACCCTGGCGGGTGTGTCCCCTTTTATTTCTTCTTTTCCTTCATAAGGTCTGATAAGGGGCTTTATGCCGGTGCGCTCCAGGAGTTCTTTTCTTCTGGGCGATGCCGATGCTAATATGATCTGGGGCATCTCTGTTTTCTCCTCTATTTTTTTGGTTATCTGCTTTACGCTTACCTGCCGGCAGGTTACTTATATCAGCTAAAAGGCTTCACTCAGGTTACTCACTCCGGGTTGCTGTGCAAACCCACGGGCTTGCCCGTGGGTATTAGTGAGCCTATAATCAGTATGTGACCAGATATTTATTTTTTGAACACAATAGCTTGCTTTTGTATTCTTCAAGTGTTATAATCTATAGAAAACGAATAAAACGCTTGCGTTTTCATTCGTTTTCTGCGCCGGATTTTCGCCGCTTTAACGGCATTATTCCGCTGAAAATTCGTGCGCATACTATAGCAAAAAGAAAGGAGTGATCATATGGCACTTGCAACCTTAACCGCACGTGTTGATGAATCGGATAAAAGCGCATTTGATTCCTTCTGTAATTCTGTCGGGCTTACAACGTCTGCCGCAATTAATATGTATGTCAAAGCTGTCTTGAGAGAGCGTCGCATCCCCTTTGATATCAAACAGGATGACCCATTCTACAGTGCATCTAATCAGGCCTACATCATGAAGTCTGTTGCTGAATTGAGAGCCGGTAAAGGTACTGCTCATGAACTGATCGAGGACTACGATGAGTGAAAAAATCTGGTCAGATGATGCCTGCCGCGGACACTATAATGATCATTGATTCCACCGATGATCCCGCATATCATCTGCTTCTGATCTGACTTAAAGAATTTCCACCTGTACGATTGAATCATCTAAAGCTAACCTCAACCTCCAAAATTCGCAAACTCGCGCTTACGCGCTCTATCGTCTGCTATCGCAGACTCTGCTTGCTTATTTAGGAGGTAGGTTGCTCGGATAATCACAAGTATGAAAAAACTGCGTTTTTTCATGGACGTTTATGAAAATGCCCTTGCAGGCAAGCATTTTCATGGCACTGTAAACTTATAATGACCGTTCTGGCACATAAAAGGCGTTTCTGGATTCTCTTTATGCGCAAAAATAATTGATTTACCTCCTTACATACCTTTACATACCTTTTTACATACCTCGAAAAAACAAAAGCCTCAGAAGCCGCATAAATGCTGGACTTCCAAGGCTCAAAAAAGCTGCTGACGGGAATCGGACCCGTGACCTCCGCCTTACCAAGGCGACGCTCTAC
>CAMNNO010000230.1 GCA_946545475.1 uncultured Blautia sp. | reverse complement strand
CAACTCTGAGCGGCCCCCCCTCCCCTGGCACCTACCGGCAGGTAAGCGTAAAATAAAAGAGTTAAAAGGAGCATAGCGCACCCAACCCCCACCGTTAAGTAAACATAATCCAGAATGGTCTACAAGGGGGCGATGGGGTCTCCCCGAAGATCGTGTTTTACCATGTTTCTTCCCCAGGCCATCCTTGAAAAGTCGTCCCGTGCCAAGTATAATGATAATATCTCACGGCGAGGGCCGTGCCTACGCATGTAAAAAAGTATTCCAAGGAAGATGGTGAACAAAATGGGCGATGATTATCAGGAAAAAGCCCGGATACTGGTCGGGTATCTTGGGGGGAAGCCGAATATCGTATCGGTGACAAATTGCATGACCCGGCTTCGGACGGTCGTCAGGGAGGAATCCGCCGTTGACGAGGCTCGTCTTAAGTCTCTGGACGATGTGCTTGGGCTTGTGCACGACCGGGAGGGCTTCTATGAGATCGTGGTCGGTCCGGGCAAGAGCCGCAAATATGCCGACGGCTGCCGCTTTCTTGGGCTGCCGTCCGCCGCCGGCGCTCCCGCCAAAGAAGGCGCGGGCCAAAAAGCATCCGAGACGGATAACAACTGGAAAGAATACAAGGAGGGACTCCACAGCAGCCAGAAGAGCAGCCGCCTCAAATCTGCCCTGAAGCTGGTGGGGGATATTTTTGTGCCGCTGATCCCGGGCATCATAGCGGCCGGCTTGTGCGCGGGGATCGGCTCACTGATCGCCCAGGCGGTTCCGGATCACGAAAATATAAAGGCATGGAGCCTCGTCTACAGCCTTCTTGCTCTGGTCAATCAGTCCCTGATGACGTATCTGACCGCCTGGGCCGGCTACCGCGCGGCGGAGCGTTTCGGCGCAACGCCCATCCTTGGCGGCATGCTCGGCATGATCACCTCCCTCGACGGGATCAACCAGATATCCCGCCTTCTGGGCATGTATCAGGAGGCCAGCCCCCTGGATTCGATCCTCAGGACCGGAAAGGGCGGCGTGCTGGCCGTTATCGCGGGCGTATTTCTTCTCTCGGCAGTGGAAAAGAAGATCCGTTCGCGCATGCCGGAGAGCCTTGACATTATCGCGACCCCGCTTTTATCGCTTCTTTTTTGCGCCGTTCCCTATATCCTGGTGATCATGCCCATGTTCGGATATATATCCGGCGCGGTCGTGTGGGTCTTCACAAAGCTCTGCATGTCCGGCAGCCTTGTGGTCCGGCTCATTGCCGGGTATGCCTCTGCCGCGCTCTTTCTCCCGCTGGTCGCGGCCGGCATGCACCACGGGCTGGTCGCCCTGTATTCCGTTCAGCTCCAGGAGCTCGGCTATGTCACGCTTTATCCGGCCCTGGCCATGGCCGGCGCCGGCCAGGTCGGCGCATCGCTCGCCCTGTGGCTTAAGGCCAGGCGCGTGGGGAACCGTAAGCTCTGCTCTGTGATCGCCGGCGCCCTGCCGGCCGGCCTCCTGGGCGTCGGCGAGCCGCTGATCTACGGCGTCACGCTGCCGCTGGGAAAGCCGTTTATCACCGCCGGGCTGGGGGCCGGGTTCGGCGGCGCCCTTGTCATGGCGATGCAGGTTGCGGCCACAACCTGGGGGCCTTCCGGCCTCCTGGGCATATTTGTCATGACGGCGGGGCCGCGCGGGGCCGCGGGCAGCGTCCTTATGTATGTGGCTGGACTGGCCGTCTCCTACATCTGCAGCTTTGTGATCACAGGCCTGGCTATAGATAAGCGGACCCTGCTGCCGGAAGCCGGAGAGACATCTGATCCGGCCAGTTCCGAAAAAACTAGCTTGCCGGACACGGCCAGAACCCTCGCGGGAGAAGCGCTTAAGCCTGGCGGATACCACACCGTGCGCCACGGCGATACGATATGGCTGGGCGGACAGCCTGACCGCTTATCATACACGCTGACAGACCCCTCCGGCATGCACGCCCGCCCGGCCGGAAAGCTTGCCACCCTTGCCAAAAAGTATCCCTGCGATATCACGATCACCGTGCGCGGGAAACGTGCTTCGGCCAAAAGCCCGATCGAGCTTATGGGCCTTGGCGCGGGGCAGGGCGATGTCCTTGAGGTCCAGGCGGAAGGGGAAGAAGCCGGATCCGCTATTTCGGCCATAAAGGAGTTCTTAAGACAAAACCTGTGAAAACAGGGAACCGCTATGCGTGGCATCCCGGAAATGATAGGGGAGAAATGATGAAAGAATATATACTAAAAGCAGCCCGGACAGGCTTTGCGGCCGGTAAAGTGTTTGACGCCTCCCCGGCCGGGGCAGAGAAAAGTAAGGGCCTGTCCGGAAAAGTATCCGAAAAGCCGGACGCGGCCGGAGAGCTGACGCGCTTTGAGGCGGCCCTCCTGTCGCTGGAAAGTGAGCTGGCCGCCGCTGCCGCGGGCCAGAGCGCCGGAAACGCGGAAATCTTTGAGACCGAAGGCCTGATCCTCGAGGACGCCTCATTTACCAAAGCGGTGCAGCGGCAGGTCCTTGAGGAAGGCAAAGACATCCTGGCCGCAGTCGAAGCGGCCGGACGCTCTCTGGCGCAGGCGATCGCCTCCAGCGGTAATTCCTATATCCGGAGCCGGAGCGAGGATATCCTGGGCGTAACCCGGCGGCTTATGGAGATCCTTCGCGGCGATGAGAAAAAACTCCTGGCTGAGCCCGCCATCATCGTAGCCGCAGAGCTCAGCCCCGCGCAGCTCTCCGGGATGGAAGCGTCAAAGATACTGGGCATCCTGACCGAAAAGGGTTCCCCCATATCCCATGTCGCCATCCTGGCCGGGAATCTGGGCGTCCCGTATGTCTACGGCTCGGCAGAGGCCCTGGAGGCCGCCCGCTCCGGTTCGCATCTTATCATAGACGGGGAAACGCTCATCGTCGACCCGGACCCGGAAGAGCTTGAGAAAGCCCAGAGGCGGATGGAAAACGAACAGAAAGAACAAAAGCTGAGGGGAGCCTTTGCCGAAAGGGCCGGCACCCGCACAAAAGTCTGCGCCAACATTTCCAGTCCCGGAGACATCCCTTCCCTTCTCTCCTCCGGCACGGATGGCGTCGGGCTGTTCCGCTCGGAATTTCTTTTTCTTGATAAGGCGGAAGCCCCCTCGGAGCAGGAGCAGTTTGAAGCCTACAAAAGCGTGGCAGAGGCCATGGGGGAAAAGGAAACCGTCATCCGCACCCTGGACCTTGGCTCGGATAAAAAGGCCGCCTGGCTCGATATGCCGGATGAAAAGAACCCGGCTCTCGGCTGCCGGGGCCTTCGCGTCTCGCTCGGGAACCCTACGCTCCTTAAGACGCAGCTTCGCGCGCTCCTTCGGGCCGCGGCCTTCGGGAACGTAAAGGTTATGGTTCCGATGGTCACGTCGGTCCGCGAGGTGAGGGCCGTCCGCGCCTGCCTGGAGGAATGCGCCGGGGAGCTTGCCGGGGAGGGCGTTTCCTATAAAGTCCCGCCGCTCGGCATCATGGTCGAGACGCCGGCAGCGGCTCTGACCGCGGATCAGCTGGCCGGTGAGGCGGATTTTTTCAGTATCGGCACAAACGACCTTACCCAGTACACCCTGGCCCTTGACCGCGAGGCGCAGGGGCTTTCGGATTATTACGACCCGTATCATGAAGCCGTCATGCGCATGATAGAGATGACGGTCACGGCCGCCCATGAAAAGGGCATTGCGGTTTCCGTCTGCGGGGAGCTCGCCGCAGACGCGCATGCCACAGAAAGGCTCATCGCGTGCGGGGTTGATAAGCTGTCGGTGTCCCTTTCGGCTATCGGCCGGACGCGGCAGGCGGTTCTGGAGGCTGAAAAGCGGCAATCGGTTTCAGAAGCCGAAAAACGGTTTTCCGGGGAGGCGGCGCCCTCAGAGCCGGACCGGACGGTCGCTGCCCCCGCAGATGGGAGGCTCATTCCCATGGCGGATATCCCGGACCCGGTCTTCTCCTCGGGAACCATGGGGGCATGTATAGGGATCCTGCCGGAGAGCGGAAGCATCTACGCGCCCTGCGACGGCATCGTGTCCGGGATCGCAGCGGCGAAGCACGCCATCACCATTACCGCCTCCGACGGGCGGGAAATCCTGGTCCACGTAGGCATTGACACGGTCACGCTGAACGGCAGGGGCTTTACGGTACTGACAAGGGAAGGAGCCGCCGTCGCGAGGGGCGATAAGATTCTGGAAGCGGATCTTGACGTGATACGCGCATCAGGGCTTTCCCCGATCGTCATCGTCGCCTGCCCTTCTCTCCCCGCATAATGGAGGCGAGGATGGCACGGCAGGCAGCAGGCAGGGAGCAACGCTTCTCTCCCCACATAATGGAGGCCGAAAAATCATGAATACCGATATAGCTTTTACGAAACTCACAACGGAAATGCGAAATCCCGCCACCATAGATCTTGACCTCATGTCCCCGCTTGAGATCATAACCATTATGAATCAGGAAAACGCCAATCTCCCCGAGGCTATCCGTCCGCATCTGGAAAAGATCGCCCGCGCGGCCGAGTGGGGAATATCCTCTCTCCGGCAGGGCGGGCGGATCTTCTATGTGGGCGCGGGGACCAGCGGCCGGCTCGGCGTTCTGGACGCCGCGGAATGCCCGCCCACCTTCGGGGTATCTCCGGATACCGTCGTCGGGCTGATCGCCGGCGGGGAGGGCGCCCTTACCCGGGCCGTCGAGGGGGCCGAGGACAGCCGAGAGCTGGGAGCGGAAGATCTTAAGGCGCACGGCCTTTCCCAAAAGGATCTGGTGATCGGCCTCGCCGCAAGCGGACGGACGCCCTATGTGCTTGGCGCCCTGGAATATGCCAGGGCCGTCGGCTGCCATACCGCCGGTATCTCCTGCAATGCCTCCTCCGCCCTTGGACGCGTGGCCGATGTCAGCATCGAGATCGTAACCGGCCCGGAAGTCCTGACCGGTTCCACCAGGCTGAAAGCGGGAACGGCCCAGAAGATGGTCCTGAACATGATATCGACATCCGTCATGGTGGGCATCGGGAAAGCTTACCAGAACCTGATGGTGGATGTGGTACAGACAAACGAAAAGCTCCGCGCCAGGGCCCTGCGCATCGTCATCGAAGCCACCGGCGCCGACGAGGACACCGCCCGCGCAGCCCTGGAAAAAGCAGGCGGAAAATGCAAAACAGCCATCGTCATGCTCCTGACCGGGTGCGATGATAAGGAAGCCGAAAAGCGCCTCCGGGAATCCCAGGGACATATCCGGG
>CAMNNO010000229.1 GCA_946545475.1 uncultured Blautia sp. | reverse complement strand
CATTCATCCCACGACCCAAGGGTACGTGGGTTTTCTGGCGGATTCTTATAAAAAGAGCGGCAGCGGAAACCTCCCCCCCACCTCCTACCGGCAGGTATAAGACGCGATATACTCCACCCCTTCCGGCATGGGAATGCCGGGATCTCGGATGGCGAAGTCGGCGGCAAGTTTTTTCTCTTCAAGGCCCATGGCCCAATGATACATAGCAATGCCGAGGTCTATCTTCTGGAGGTCCCAGCCGCTTTCGCTAACGTACCCCTTGCTCCTCTTCTCGTAGAAGTGGACACTCCCCCCCTCTTTGACAAGACGCCAGGGCTGTTTGTTGACGGCGGAGGGGGCCAGGCGGACCATCTCGAAGAGGTCTCCTAAATCTCCTGCCGCCTCCCGCGTCAGCGGCTTCTCAAAAGACCCGTCGAAGAACAGGGTCTCGAAGGGAAAACGGCTGTCCGCCTTGACGCCGCGGCGCATCAGCCCCTCCCGGAGGGACATCTTCTCGGCGGGATACCCCAGCGGGCTTATGCAGGGCATGACCTCCCCCTCCTTAAGGCCGATGGCCTTTTCAAAGGCCGCGCGGTCCATGGTTCCCGCGATCCAGGTGCTTCCGAGGCCCAGGGCCTCGGCATACAGAAGGATCTTTTCAAAGGAATAGCCGAAAGCCTCCTCCGCATGGGACACCGGCTCCATTTTGCCGGCCATGAAGGTATCCGTCCCCACAATGACCGGCGAGGATGCCTTATTTTCCTTTGCGCTTATAACATACCAGGAAATGGGAATGTGGTAGGGATTGTCGGCTTTTTCAGCGCAGGCCATCACCTTTGACACATCTTCAAAAAGGATGGCACGGCCATCAAAAGTCCGCACGCTCCGCCTGTGGCGGATAAGCTCCAGGGCGGTCATCGATTCTGTATTACTCAAAGCGAAAGGCCCTCCGTCCAGAGCTTAAGGTCTTTTTCCGAGATCTCGCCGCCAAGGCGCTTGCCTTCGTCGACAACGGCTTCGCTTCCCACAAGGCTCCTGATCCTCTCGGCCGTTTTGCCGATGGGGCTGCCGCCGGAGGTGCAGAACGGGATGATCTTCTTGCCGGCAAAGCTCTGGGCGGTCAGGAAGGTATCCACAACGCTGGGCTCGCGTCCCCACCAGATGGGGAAGCCGACGAACACCGTGTCATATCCGTCCCAGTTTGCCGCCTGGCAGGCCATGGCGGGACGGCAGTTCAGATCGCCCATCTCAACGGAGCTGCGGGACTGCTTGTTCATATAGTCAAGGTCGGCAGCGGTATAGGGCACCGCGGGCTTAATCTCAAACAGGTCGGCGCCGGCCGATTTTGCAAGTTCCTCGGCTACCTTAGCCGTAACGCCGCTGGCGGAAAAATAGGCAACTAATGTTTTGCTCATGATCTTATCCTCCTTGTCTCGTGAAAACTATAGCCGCATATGTTGTATGCGCGCGGATCTTATGCCGCCTCCGCGGCAAAAATCCGGCGTGGGAAACGAATGCCGTTTCCTATATATGAAAAGTACCTGAAAAACAGGACTTCTGCATATACCGCGTCACAGAAGGGGCATCCCCTTCCTGTCTGATTATACTCTTCCTCTTCCCCGTCCGTCAACCTGTCTCAGGCCGTTTCCGCGTCCGCGAACTGGCTGTTGTACAGTTCGGCGTAGAAGCCTCCCTTTTCCAGCAGCTCCCTGTGGTTTCCGGTCTCGACGATGTCGCCGTCCTTCATGACCAGGATCATGTCCGCGTCCTTTATGGTGGACAGGCGGCTCTGCGATAAAAAGCCGGGGAAACAGGCTGATATGCGAGTTTCCCCGGCTTTTTCCATTTTCCATCCGGTAACGTTTTCCGTTCCGGTGCCTGCTCCCTCAAAAGTCCGGTCCGTAAAACAAGCCATATGCAGGTTTCAGATAAACTGATTAAGTTTGTCGTCGTAGTGATAGTCAATACTGTCCATCTTTTCCAGGAGCTCGTCCTTTTTTATGCCGCGGAGGGTACAAAGGGCCTCCAGCGAATCGTAAAAATCACGGAGCTGAGTATTGACATAGCTTAATAACATAAACGGGTCCTTAGGGATCATAGTGCCTTCCTTGCCTCTGTTCGGTCATATCTCACCGGCCCGCCGCCAGGAAGGGGACATCCCTCCTTCTCCCGTGCCGGAATCCTTGGCGGCCTCCGGCATCTTCATGCCCCCTTAGACCGCCTTTGTCCCTCCCGGAACGACCATGACCGTAAAGTTCCCGTCCTTCTCGTCCAGGACCAGGGCATCCCCGGCGTGGACATTGCCGGAGAGGATCTCCTTGGCCGCCAGTGTCTCCACATATTTCTGCAGGTAACGTTTCAGGGGACGGGCGCCGTAAACCGGGTCGTAGCCTTCCTCGATCACGCGGCTCCTGGCCGCATCGGTCAGCGACAGGGAAAGCTCCTGGTCGGAAAGCCTGCGGGACAGCTCCGCCACCATCAGGTCTACAATGGCACCAATGTTGCCTTTTGTCAAGGGCTTAAACATGATGATCTCGTCCAGACGGTTCAAAAATTCCGGGCGGAAGGAGGCGCGAAGATCCTCCATGACCCTCTTCTGGGCTTCTTCCTTTATATTGCCCTCGCCGTCGATACCGTCCAGAAGGTAGGGCGATCCGATATTGGAGGTCATGATCAGGATGGTGTTCTTAAAGTCCACCGTCCGTCCCTGGGAATCCGTAATGCGGCCATCGTCTAGGACCTGCAAGAGGACGTTGAACACGTCCGGATGGGCCTTTTCGATCTCATCAAAGAGAACGACGCTGTAAGGCTTGCGGCGCACGGCCTCGGTCAGCTGGCCGCCTTCCTCATAGCCCACATATCCGGGAGGTGCCCCAATAAGGCGCGATACGGAGAATTTCTCCATGTACTCGCTCATGTCGATACGCACCATGTTCTGCTCGTCATCGAAAAGAGCCTGGGCCAGTGTCTTGGCCAGCTCCGTTTTGCCCACGCCTGTCGGCCCCAGGAACAGGAAGGAGCCAATGGGCTTCGAGGGGTCCTTGATGCCGGCCTTGGAGCGCAGGATGGCATCCGAAACCAATCGGACACCCTCGTCCTGGCCGACCACCCGCTTATGCAGCTCTTCCTCCAGGTTAAGGAGCTTTGCCCTCTCCCCTTCCGTCAGCTTGGCGACCGGGATGCCCGTCCAGCGGGAAATGATCCTGGCGATCTCATCATCCGTCACGGCCTCGTGGACCAGGGAACGGCCTTCTTTCGCCTGGCGCTCTTCAATATCCAGCTGCTGCCGGAGCCGCGGCAGCTCGCCGTACTGGAGCTCACCGGCCTTTTCCAGGTTGGATTCCTGCATAGCCTTCTGGATCTGTTTATTGATCTCGTCGATCTGCTCACGGATCTTCTGGACACGGGCGACGGCGTTCTTTTCGTTATCCCACTGGGCCTTCTGCGTATTGAAACTGTCGCGCAGCTCTGCCAGCTCTTTCTGCAGGGCAGACAGGCGCTCCTGGCTTAACGAATCCGTCTCTTTTTTCAGGGCGGACTCTTCGATTTCCAGCTGCAGGATCTTCCGGCGCATCTCATCCAGCTCGGTGGGCATGGAATCCAGCTCGGTCTTTATAAGGGCGCAGGCCTCATCCACCAGGTCGATGGCCTTATCCGGCAGGAACCGGTCCGAGATATAGCGGTGGGACAGCGTGGCGGCTGCCACCAGGGCACTGTCGGTGATCTTGACGCCGTGGTAAACCTCGTAACGCTCTTTCAGGCCACGCAGGATGGAGATGGTATCCTCAACCGTGGGCTCGTCCACCATGACCGGCTGGAACCGGCGCTCCAGGGCCGCGTCCTTTTCAATATACTGTCGGTACTCGTCCAGGGTCGTGGCGCCGATGCAGTGCAGCTCGCCCCTGGCCAGCATGGGCTTTAACATGTTGCCGGCATCCATAGCCCCGTCCGTCTTGCCGGCGCCGACGATCAGGTGCAGCTCATCAATAAAGAGGATGATGTTGCCTTCGCTCTTTTTGACTTCTTCCAGGACGGCCTTAAGGCGCTCTTCAAATTCGCCCCGGTACTTGGCCCCGGCGACCAGGGCGCCCATATCCAGGGAGAATATCTTCTTGTCTTTCAGTCCCTCCGGCACATCGCCGGCCACCATACGCTGGGCCAGGCCTTCCACGACGGCCGTTTTGCCGACGCCGGGCTCGCCGATGAGGACCGGGTTGTTTTTGGTCTTTCGCGACAGGATGCGGACGACATTGCGGATCTCCGCATCGCGCCCGATGACCGGGTCAAGCTTCTGGCTGCGGGCCTTTTCCACAAGATCCTCGCCATATTTGTTCAGGGTGTCGTATGTGGCCTCCGGGTTGTCGCTGACGACCCGCTGGTTGCCGCGGACGCTGGAGAGGGCCTTAAGAAAGCGCTCCCTCGTAATGCCAAATTCGCGGAAGAGCTTCTGCATGCTGGGGCTGGGGTTTTTAAGAAGGGAGAGGAAGAGGTGTTCCACGGAGACATACTCGTCCCCCATGGCCTTCGCCTCATCCTCCGCGCTGACCAGGGCCTTGTTCAGATACTGGCCGAAGCGCAGGTCCCCGCCCGAAACCTTGACCCTGGCATCCAGGGCTTTTTCGACGGCATCCTGAAAATATTCTTTATTGATCTCCATCTTCTCGATGAGCTTCAGGATCAGGCTGTTTTCCTGGGTGAGGAGCGCATAGAGAAGATGCTCTTCTTCAATTTCCTGATTGCCGTATTGATAGGCGATCTTTTCGAGGTTTTGGACCGCCTGTACAGAATTCTGCGTGAATTTACTGATATTCATAAATACACTCCTTTCGGTCGTTGTAGGCGGAAATCCACTGCCCTTAGGCGGTGAGAGGAGCCTTGTAACTTGTCCTCTAAAAACATATGTGCGTTAATATATTCAACAATTGACAGGCTTTCCTCCCGTTGGTAAGATTTTCTTCTTTACGACAGTAAAGATAGCACAAACTGTTAGCACTGTCAAGTGGTGAGTGCTAATTTTTTGAATTTTTTTTACCTTCGGGGGGGAGGGCTGGGTGCGGCATGTCTCTTTATTGCTTTCTATTTTACGCTTACCTGCCGGTAGGGGCTGGGTGCGCCATGCTTCCTTTAACCTTTTATTTTATGCTTACTTGCCGGTAGGGGCTGGGTGCGCCATGTTTCCTTTAACCCTTTATTTTATGCTTACCTGCCGGTAGGGGCTGGGTGCGCCATGTTTCCTTTAACCCTTCTATTTTAC
>CAMNNO010000228.1 GCA_946545475.1 uncultured Blautia sp. | reverse complement strand
GCCGAGTCATGCGGTGAGGTGTTTTATCAAAAGAAGGTTCGTTGTCACAATAGGCAGATACATAAAAGCACCATTCTGAAAGGCGGCATCCGTAAACGCAATCAGGCCGAATATTGCGTAAAAGGATTCAGGCTATACGATAAGGTAAGCTATCAGGGCCAGGAATGCTTCATTTTTGGCAGAAGGGCGACCGGGCGTATGGATTTAAGGCTTTTAGATGGAACACATGTCAATGCTTCCGTTGGATTTAAAAACTTAAAACTTCTTGAACCACGAGGCAGGTATTTAACAGAAAGGCGAAAGATATAGGCTGACCCGCAACAAGCAGTCCGTTTTGAAATCAGCTTCATCAAACCAGTTTGACACGCTGCCGGCTTTGGCAAAGCGATAGGCGGCATCCTCCTCGTTGGAATATACTTTTGTATCCGAAGCCGGCAGGGCAATGCCGGCCGAGCTGATAAAGTAAATAGGGAAAAACGGGGACGGCGCTCTTTTCTTGTACAAGAAAAGAGCGCCGTCCCCGTTTTTTCTCAAAACCAAAAAGGATTATCTGGCGTTAAGATCATAGCTGATCTCATGAGTTTCCGGATCTCTGCTGAAATGCTTCAGCCAATCCCAGCCCATCCGGGCATATTCCTGATACAGACCGTGAGGCAGATATTCAGTCACGTTGCAGCCGACCATCGGGACGCCGTCGTCGTTAAGCATAAACCAGGCATGGTTCGTGTACTCCCCGTTCAGGACAGTCTCATAATAGCGGTCAGCCTTGAAGCCGCTGATGGGATATTTCGCGAAGTCGATCTCCACTTCGTCCATGTTGTTGATTCCGAGCATCTTCTGTATGCAGCCCACGCAATTGTCATTGATGCGGCCTTCGGCGGTATTGTAAGCGGCGAAGTCCTGCGTGGCGGTGATGATAAGGTACGGCAGTTCGAGAGATGTATCCTCGGGCGTCCAGTCCTCATTGGCATCGCTGGTGGAACCCATCGGCGCCATGGCCGCGAACAGGCTGGTGCCCTTCTTGATGGCCTTGTAGGTCTCGTTACCGCCATAGGAGTAGCCGGTGACATACACTCGGGACGCATCCAGCGCAGGATAGGTTTCCAGCATATATTTTACCAGCTCGGGCAGAATATCGATGCCGCGGGCATAAGCTTCCTGATGCCGGGGGGCTATGATGGCGATGCGCTCGTCGCCGGCCACATTCAGCCAGCCGATCTCATCCAGGAACTGGACCGGGTCGTCGCCGCCGCCATGGTTAGCCAAAAGGAGCGGGATGGTGCCGTCAAGTGCGGTGCCGTCCAGCACTTCGTCCGGAAGGATCTCCCACCAGACATCAATATATTCGCCGCTGTCGGTCTTGATATCGGCGAAGCGGTCTTCCCTGTGCTCGATGATGTTCAGCCCATCTGTGGTCCTGCCGTCGAAAATGGCGTTGCGGGGCGACAGAGAGTAGGGCGCCTGGTTAAAGTTGTAGCTGGAATATGGCGTGGAAGCGGTATAGAGACCGGCCTGTACCACGGCGTTTCGCATGGCTTTGACGAACAGGTTATAGTAAGCGTCGGCCACGACCGCCTTAAGGTCCGGAGACTCGTCCTCCAGGACCAGCACCTGCTGCAGAGGACGCTCCTGGTTGAAATAGAGGGCCTTGTCATCAATATAGCCGGAGGCGTTGACCGCATTAGCGGCTTTGTACTTCTCAACAGTAGCCGGATCAGGGTTGACAAGGTAGGCGGGAACACGGTCAGCCACCTTGCGGATGGCATCCATCTTGCCGTTTATCACCAGCACGCCGGCCAGGCGGGAGACATAGTCCATGTTGCTCGCAATGTAATTGTTAAAGAAGGTTGCGCCGCCATCGATTGCGATCAGGTAGCGGTTGGTCAGGCCGCCGTAGTAGCGGTTATCGGCATAGGTCTCGCCGGTTGCGCGGTTGCTGTAATTGATGTTGCACATGGCGGACTGCAGCTGATAGTAGGCATACTGATCATTTGCGCCGAAGGTGCGGGAGGTGACGGTTTCGCCTGTCCGGGTCTGCGATACCGTCGTCTGCGGGGTCACAAGCACAATGGAGCCCATGGCCTCTTCGATGATATCGATAAGGCCCAGATCCTGCAGATACTTAAGAGCATCGTCCTTGGTCTCAAACTCCGCGTCTGTGTACACCAGGATATTGGTGTTCATGCGCGATCCGGCGCTGGTGCTGCTGTACATCTTTGCGGAGCGGTACACCCATGTGGTGCCTTCCGGATAGGTATCCAGCGCGGGGTCCGGAATATAATTGGTGTCGGGATTGATCATGCCCTTTAAGTAGTCAGCCTCATTAGCGCGAACCTCCTCGAAGGTCTCGAAAGAGGATTCCCCGATCTGGAGCTGCTGGTAGTTCAGCGCGAAGACGCTGTTTGTAAAGAGTGAGAGCATCATCACCAGGGACAGAACCATAAGGATAAATTTTACTGGTCGTTTCATAACAGTCTCCTTTCTGCTTTTTTTGCTTTTGAAGATCTCACGGTGAGCAGGATCGCTCAGATGCTTTTATTATACACAGAGGCGGCTGCCGAAGGAATGCACGGCGTTTTCGCTTTCGGGGGTAGCGATTATGAATTTTTGCGCTTTCTTACACATGTAGAAGATCGCAGTGGGATTTCTTTCTGTTTGAAGAGAACTGTCCCCATTTCTTCCCCATACCTTGCGCATGTGATAAAAATATCTTGCAAACAAAGGTGCTTTCATGTAAAATAAGCTAATCACAGCTATCACAATTCTTACAAAAGATAAACGGCAGCATAGAATCCTGACATGCGTAGTGATCACCCAAATACAAAAGTTATATGCGCACGAATTTTCAGCGGAATAATGCCGCTAAAGCGGCGAAAATCCGGCGCAGGAAACGAATGAAAGCGCAAGCGTTTTATTCGTTTCCTAAATAAGGGCTTTCTTTACCTGGCATACGGCAGCGACAGCGCTGTCCCGAGCTATTCAAAATGCCAGCAGAGCCGAAAAATGCAAAATTCAGGTTTCCATAAGGGGAGTGTGGTGTAGGATCATGAAAGAGCTAGAAGTAAAACTGTTTTCGCAGATGCTAAAGCACTGTGAGGAGAGGTATGGAGACAGGCCGGCCCTTACCTGCCAGGATAAAACGATCACGTTCCGTCAGCTTAAGACGGCAGCCGACCGATGCAGTCTCAGGCTTGCCGACGCCGGCTTCAAAAAGGGCGACAAGGCGGTCCTCTGGGGATTCAATGGGATTGAATGGATGATCGCCTTCTATGGGGTCACACAGATGGGCGGGATTGCCGCCCTGATGAATTACGGCCTGAAGGCAGCAGATGTCAGCACATTTTCGGAAATGATCAACGCATCCTGGGGGATCATCGGGGGGAACACCATAAGCGTCGTGGACAAGAACGCGGCCGCGAACGCCTTAATAGATGGCGGTGTTCCGGCTCGGCACATTTTTCCGGCGGCGGCATTTGCCGCAGCGGAAGCTTTCGCGCCGCTGAACGGGAAAGAGCGGGAGATGGCGGATACTCTTGCGGCGCAGACTAAGCCGAAGGATTCCCAGGTGATCATCTACACCACCGGCACAACGTCGATGCCCAAAGCAGTCCTTCAATCTTCTTATTCGATCCTCAGCAACGTGGAGGGCGCATTGATGGCTATGGGAGACTACGTTGACTCTCCGTTTTGCCTGGCGCTTCCGACCTTCCACAGTTATGGCCTCATGGCTGTAAACGGCTGGCTGCTCCGGGGATGTCACGTATTTCTTACACCGATCCTCAAGCCGGATATTTTACTGAAAATGATCTATGAGAACCACATTGTAAATATGTGCTCAGTCAGCGCGATTTACGACCTTCTCACATCCATGCCGGAATTTGAGGAGAAGCTTTGCGGCCAGCTTAAGATGTGCGTTGTGGGCGGCGGATTTACCACCCCGGTCGAAATGATGCGCCTTGAAAAGCGGCTTGGCGGAGGCAAGCTGATCGGCGGTTACGGACAGACAGAGTGCTCGCCGACGATCACGCTGGAATCCTATGATGATCCGTTGGAAAAGAGGGCAAATTCCATTGGCCGGTCTCTCCCCAATCATGACGTGCGCATCTGGAAGGAAGGCTGCGGATTTGTGAAGCAGGGCGAGATCGGAGAGATCGTTGTCAAGGGGCCGAGCCTGATGAACGGGTATTATGGACTGCCCGAGGAAAAGCAGGCCATCGACAAGGATGGCTGGCTCCATACGGGAGATCTCGGCCGCGTCGGAGAAGACGGCATGCTGCAGTTTGCCGGACGGATTAAGGACATCATTATTCGAAGCGGAGAAAACATCTCTCCGGTTGAGATCGAACAGGTTCTTCTTGAACAGCCGGAAGTGCTTGAGGCCAAGGTGATGGGAGCCGCGCATCCGATCTGGGGTGAAAGTGTGGAGGCTTGCCTTGTCCTGAAAAACCGGGGCGCATCTCTGGATGAGAAGGACTTCCGGGAGCGTCTGAAACAGAAGTTAGCGTCCTTCAAGATGCCGTCTCATTTCTTTGTTTATGATTCATTTCCGCTAAACGAGAACGGAAAGCTGAACCAGAGAGCTCTGCACACCGACATGGTGGCCCGCCTTGATGAGCTCATGCTGACAGCCGCCATGAACGAAGGCCTGCGTATCCTGGATCTCAGGGTGATGAACCGCGGGTATAACATTGTTCCGTCGTGTTCCTTGGTTGACCAGCTTGCAGACCAGCTCGGTTTTGAACGGCATAAGATCGAGCGCATCCGACTCAGCGTGGAGGAGATGCTCACAGACCGCATCGCCAATGCTTTCGATGAGAATGGCGTGATCCGTATGGAAATATTGCTCATGCCGCAGTGGATGCGCCTTCGCTTTACGGATACCGGGCGGATGTATTCGCTCGAGTCCGAGAACGCCTCACTCAGCGCGAGGATCATCCTGGCCAATGTCGATTCATATGCTTCGGGCAAGACGGCATCGGGAGAGACGAAATACTGCCTGGATTATCAGTATAACGATGATTTTAACGTAAAGGATTACCTTATGCACTTTAAAGGAGCCAATTAACCGGAAAGGTGATTTATGACCAGTCGTTTTTTTTCAGATAAAAAAGTAAATACAGGCCGGCAAAGTGAACTGGACCTTTTGAAGGCCCTATGCGTCTTAGGAATGATCTTTAACCATATCTCTCTGGACCTTGGATCAGGAGTGGCGTCGGCGGCAATCGATGATTACATGACCGGTTACTATTCAGATACCCCATTCTACGGTGTGAGTAAAAATTAGTTCGTGTTTT
>CAMNNO010000227.1 GCA_946545475.1 uncultured Blautia sp. | reverse complement strand
TGGCACCTACCGGCAGGTAAGCGTAAAATAAAAGAGTTAAAAGGAGCATGGCGCACCCGCAAAAACAAAAGAGCAGCTTTTTCGGCATTCCGGAAAAAGCTGCCCTTTGTTATAGTCTGCTAACGCAGATATCTGTTTTGAAAAAGCCGACGGAGGCGCTATTTTTAGTCGAACAGGCCTGTTACGGATGCGCATTTGCTGCCGTCGAAGGTGTAGAACATTTCGTCGGTGTCATTTACGGTAACGGTATAGTCGTCGTCGATGCTGACAACCTGGATTCCCTTGAAGGTGTGGCCGGAGGCCGGGACGGCTTCTATGGTGATCTTGTCGGACGCGGAGAGGTTGGAAAGCTTGTAGCTGGCCGCGTCTACTTTTTCGCCGTTAAGGGTGACATGGAAGGTAACGCCTTCGCTATCGATGACCGTCACGCGGTTGCCGTCTTCGCCCTTAAGGTGCTCATCGAAGAAATCCATATAGAGGGTGGATGTGTCGTCCTGCATGAAGCGCGGGCCGCCGTGGGCAGCGTCCGGGATCAGGAAGCGGTAGCTCTCAATGCCCATATCCTGGGTCAGCTCATAGAAGCGCTCGGTAGAGAGCGGGGGAACGCGGGTGTCGCCGGTTCCGTGCAGGAACAGGATGGCAACGCGCTCAACATCCAGCTCGTCCAGATACCAGTAGGGATTTGCTGCCGTGTGAACATAGGGAGCATCCCAGATCTCGGTAACTTCGTCGGCCGTCATGAACTTGACTTCTTCATTGGAGGTGCCCTCGGTCAGGGTGTGGGGCTTGTCGGCGCCGATCTTGTCAAGGGCAGCCAGGCCGTAAAGGTCGATGGAGCAGACAACTTCGCTGCTGAAATTCTTCGCGTTCTCATCCAGGTCGCCTTCGGAAGTATCCAGCTTGACAACATTCTTGCCGGCTGCGATGGCTTCCTCCATCTCCTCCTCGGTAAAGTAGAGCTCGCCCAGAGGAGCGCCTTCGGAATCGTCGGCCACTTCAACGCCCCAGGCGCCGTTGGTGACAGCCAGGAGTGAGGACTCGTAACCGCCGGAGGACTGGCCGATAATGCCAATGCGGTCCGGATCAATGCCGTAGGCTTCCGCGTTTGCCTTAAGGAAGCGGACAGCCGCGCGGCAGTCCTGAAGGGCGGCCGGGAACATGCCAAGGGTCATGGGCTCGGTGGTATATCCGCGGAACTCGCATCCGGCAACCACATAGCCCTGGGAAGCAAACATTTCCAGCTGACCCTGATACTGGCCAAGCGCCTGAAGCTCAACCGCGCGCAGGCCGCTGCCCCTGGTCATCATAATGCAGGGGGCCGCTTCGCCGTTCCTGGCCTCTGCGGGCGGAAGCATGATCTGGATCTGGAGCTCGGTACCGTTTTCCAGGCTCTTAAAGGGAACAGCTATCGTCTCCACGCCGCGGGGAACACTCAAGGTAGCCGGAAGCTCCGCATTGACATCCGGAAGCTCGGTATTGCTTCCGCCTGTTATGGCATAAACAGGGCTGCATGCCAGGGTAAGTCCCAGCAGAAGGGAAATAAGGGCTCTCTTCTTCATCATATATCCTCCTTATACTAAACCTTTCTGGTATGACCAGAACCGCCTTTCTCACCGGCCCCGCCTTTTCGGACGTTTCCGGCTGATGAGGATATTATAGCGCATCCGCTTCCCTTATTGCAACTATAAAAAATTTATATCGTATAAAAAATATTTATAAATAAGATATGGGGAGGCCCTTGTGCCCGAAGGAGCTCTCCAGGTTGACGCGCCCGACTGGCACATCTCCTCTTTTCATTCGAGGCGGATGAAGGTTGCCCATGGGTTTTGCACAGCGTAGCTCTCCGCCGCAGAGCCTTCCTCTCCGTAGATCATGAAGGGTCCCGCGCCTTCGAAGGCGTTCACGGAGATGCCGGCAGCGCCGTCTTCGATCTCGACCGCGAGGATATTCGGGCAGTCGGCGAAGGCGCGGCCGGCGATGGCGGTGACGGTTTCGGGAATTATGATCTTCTGGGCAGCGCAGGCGGCGAAGGCTTCTTCTTCAACCTGCGTCAGAGCGTAGGGAAGCCTGAGGACATCTGGGGCCTCGGGAAGCATGGCCATCCAGAAAAGGGTCCTGTTGTCGTTATAGCCTTCCGCTGCGCTGTACACCGTGATATTGACAGGGTGTCCCGGGGTGAAGGCGTCCGCCGGGATGGTGTAGGTCCAGCTGCCATAGTTTGCCCACTCGTCGCTGTAAATCATATTTTCGGTCCGCCGGTCCTCGATCTCTACCACGATAAACGGGGCCATGGCCGCATCTACAGAGAAGTGGAGGTCTTCCCCCTCTGTCCACGGTGCTTCCATGCAGAGGGTCGGGTTTGGCAGCAGACCGTAGGGCGCTGTGACAGTTATGTCTTCTTCATAAACATCGGTATGCTCATCCGCATAGTAAGCGGTAACGGTCACATGCCGGCGGCAGGCGAAGGATTCAAAGCTCATATATGCGGAGAAAACCTCCCCCTGTCTCATTATGGTAAAGGGAGGCGCCTCGCCCTGCTCACGGTCTTCAAGCGTCATGGTGATCCTCTCGGCGCCTTCGGCGTAAGCGCTTACGCTGTACATCTTCTGTGTGAGGATAGGCGCCTGTGGCAGGCTGACGCAAAGCCCCTCCTCCGCCTCCTCCACGGCAACGAACAGGCGGATGCCCCCGCTCTCATAGCCTATGGCATCGTTCCACAGGTCAAGGTAATACAGGTCGCTCACGGCAGCGGCCGTCTCGACCGTCACCGTTCGGCTGTAGGCATCCCAGAAGCAATTTCCGACCACATCGCGTCCATCCATATCGCGGAGCGCCGCGGTGTACCACTCGTCATGGCCCTGCAGGGTATTGATGGTGAAGCGGAAGGGCTCTCCCCTCTTCACGATCTCATTTTCCAGGGTATAGTCCGGGCGGGCTAGCTTTCCCAAGGTTATCACGCGGACAGAGGCAGCCGGCGTACAGCCTGTCCAAGTCAGGGACGAATAGTCGACATTTTCCGGGTCGGCTATGGCTTCCGTGGTATAGCGCGCATAGACCAGGTTTTCGCCGACCTGGAAGAAGGGCCAGGAAGCCTCGGCATGGCTGCCGGCAAAGCCCTCCCATCGGCCTTCGCCGCGATAGACATAGAGCGCAGTGGCGCCGGGGACATCCACGGTCACATAAGCCTCCTCACATCGCAGCACCGTACTCTGGCTTACGGATACCTCCCCGGCCACAGTTCCCGCCATGGCGGCAATCTCGCCGCGGATCCTTGTTACGAGGTAGCCAGGCTCCTCTGGGCGCAGAACAGCCTCAATGATGGCGGGTGCGCCTGCCGGAAGGTCCTCTCCCCGTATGCGGTAAACGCCCACCGCCGTCCCGCCGCCGCTTTCCGCAAAGGAGACAGTTTCAAGCGGCAGCTCCTCCCAGTCCTGGCTGTTCAGGCGGACCTCATAGCGGCAGGCCTTCCCCTGGGTGTGCCAAGTCACCGTGACATCGGCCATTCCCTCCGGGGAGACAAAGGCGGGGGAAGTGATCTCGGCATCCAAAGCACCATAGGGCGCTGTGACATGGATAAGCGCAGGCTCTCCGACAACGCGCCAGCCATCGCCGTCGGGGACGATGGCTTTCAGCTCGTAATCGCCCGGCTCATCGAAATCGATGAAGCCGCTTATGGCCTCGCCGTCCTCTTCGCCGCAAAGATCCGCTCCGCAGACAACGCGGATAGCCCCTGCTCCCCTGGCGTAAGCCTGATAAGAGATGCCTTCCCGGGTGAGAGCGTTTTGCGTGCTCACCTCAAAGCCTTCATCCGCGTCTCCCGCGACCACCAGGAAGCGGCGCTCCGCATGCCCGCCTTCCCAGCCTGTCCTGTGCTCATGGACCAGAAGGCTGTACATCCCGGGACGCGCGAAGAGCCCGCCGGGGAAGGACAGGGATGTGCTAAAGGCCTCATTTTTCCGGCGGAAGAGGGAGGCTATCGACTCCCGTTCGCCCTCCTCCGGGCAATAGTAGAGCTCAATGTGATACTCATTCGCTCGCTCATCCGGGATAAAGGAGCCGTTAATGCCCTCTCCGGCGCTCAGAACACCCGGCACGTCCTGGATGACGGGGTCATCCAGCTCTCCGTATGGAGCATCGAGAGTGAGCGTCACGCTTTCCGCCGCATAGACCACTTCCCCCTGCCAGGCTTTCAGGGTCAGGGTAAAGGTGCCGCTGTCCGAGGATGAGAAGGTCCAGATGTTATGCTCTCCGTCCCCGCTGCGGCTTTCATACCAGTTATCATAGCGTTCCCAGGTGATATCGCAGGATACGTATTCAGCTCCGGGCGCATAGGCATACAGCCGGATATCCTGGCTGGTCAGGGCCTGGCTCTGGGAAAGGCGGAGAACAGGCATTTCCGGCAGAGGGGCGGCCTCCACCGTAAAAGGCAGATAAACGCCCGCATCCTCGTAGGATACTGCCTCGCACCGAAACCACAGCCGGTAATCGCCCGGGTCAAGGGCCGATGTGTCGAGGGAGAAGGATGAGCACAGGTCTTCCTGGATCGGGGTATCTATGTGGTCCAGCATTTCCCAGCCATTTTCAAGCGTTTTCTTCTCCAGGTCCATCCAGTACCATTCGCCCTTATGCTGGAACGAAGAAACCGTCACGGTGACCAGGCCTCCCCGGGGCACCGCATCCGCCGAAAGATAAGCATCCGGGGGCGACAGGCGTGAAAGATACGGCCTGACCTGCACAGTCACGCCCTCTCCTATGGATATCCAGTTAAGGGGGGCCTCTTCGAGATCCGTGCCATCCTCATAATCATCCAGGGTATAGGCCGCCGTGATGAGCCATGTCCCCTGGTCAAACATCCGCATGCCATTTTCTTCCATGACCGGGGCTGCCTCATAGCGGTCAAAGTAGCGGCTCCAGCTTTTGGGGTTGTCGTCCTGGTAAAGGCGGTCCGCCAGGATGCGCACAGCCGTGGCGCCGGGCGCGCATATACAGATATTGGGCGTGCCGTTGAAGTCTACCGATGCCGAAACAGGGCTTCCGTTTACCGTCAGAGAGGGCAGCAGCTCATCCGCCCCCGCATACCCGGCCGCGCCCAGCGTCAGCATAAGGGCCAGAAGGCAGAAATAAAACCATCGTTTTTTCATATATAAAACACCTCCTTCAAAAAAATGCCTGAAATCTGTCTTTACAGTATAGCAAAAGGTGCATAAAAACAGGTGGGCAGAGTGCCCACCTGGGATACATACAAGTATAAAAAACCATCGTTTTTTCATAGCCGTTTGTGAAAATGCCCTTGCAGGCAAGCATTTTC
>CAMNNO010000226.1 GCA_946545475.1 uncultured Blautia sp. | reverse complement strand
GGCCCCGCAACTCTGAGCGGCCCCCCCTCCCCTGGCACCTACCGGCAGGGAAGAGGAAAATAGAAAAGACAAAAGAAAACATGTCGCACCCAAAACCCACCGTCAGGTAAGAGTAGAATAGAAAAGACAAAAGGAAACATGTCGCACCCAAAACCCGCCGTCAGGTAAGCATAACCCAGAATGCTCTACAGGGGGCGATGGGGTCTCCCCGAAAAACGTGTGTTTACCCTGCTAACATATGAAAAAAATATTGTATTAATGCCTGTGAAGTGCTAGAATAAAATAGATTATCCCGGGATGCAAGGGCATCCCTTAATATCCGGGAAGCTATGGGAAGGACGGCTTTCTTTAAAGGCGGCCGCTTTCCCCTTCACGGAAGCACAGAAATAAAAACGTCAGGAGTTACCAACATGAACATTCTTTCAAAAATCATAGGCACACACAGCGAGCGTGAAGTCAAGCGCATCATGCCCCTTGTGGAAAAAACCGAGAGCCTTCGCCCGCAGATGCTGGAGCTTTCCGATGAGGCCCTTAAAGCCAAAACCGTCGAGTTCAAAGAGCGCCTCGCGAAAGGCGAGACTCTGGACGACCTTCTCCCGGAAGCCTTTGCCACTGTCCGCGAGGCCGCGCGGCGTGTTCTTGGCATGGAGCACTATAAGGTACAGATCATCGGCGGCATCGTCCTTCACCAGGGGCGCATCGCCGAGATGAGGACAGGCGAAGGCAAGACCCTTGTGGCCACCCTTCCCGCCTATCTTAACGCCCTTGAAGGCAAGGGCGTCCACATCGTCACCGTCAACGACTACCTGGCCAAGCGTGACGCCGAGTGGATGGGCAGGGTACACGAATTTCTGGGCCTCACGGTCGGATGTGTCCTTAACGACATGAAACCCGAAGAGCGCCGGGCCGCCTACAACTGTGACATCACCTACGTCACCAACAACGAGGACGGTTTCGATTACCTGAGAGACAACATGGTCATCTACAAAGAGCAGCTGGTGCAGCGCGAGCTCCACTACTGCATCATCGACGAGGTCGACTCCGTCCTTATCGATGAAGCCCGTACTCCCCTTATCATTTCCGGCCAGAGCGGCAAGTCCACCAAGCTCTATGAGGTCTGCGATATCCTGGCCCAGCAGCTGGAGAGGGGCGAAGCCAGCCACGAGATGACCAAGATGGCCGCCATCATGGGCGAAGAGGTCGTGGAGACCGGCGACTTTGTCGTCAACGAAAAGGACAAGATCGTCAACCTCACCGAGCAGGGCGTCGCCAAGGTGGAAAAATTCTTCAACATCTCAAACCTGGCCGACCCGGACAACCTGGAGATCCAGCACAACATCATCCTTGCCCTCCGGGCCCATAACCTGATGCACAGGGACCAGGACTATGTTGTCAAGGATGACGAAGTCCTCATCGTCGACGAATTTACCGGCCGCATCATGCCCGGCCGCCGCTATTCCGACGGCCTCCACCAGGCCATCGAGGCCAAGGAGCATGTCAAGGTCAAGAGGGAGAGCAAGACCCTGGCCACCATCACCTTCCAGAACTTCTTCAACAAATACGCGAAGAAGGGTGGCATGACCGGTACGGCTCTGACCGAGGAAAAGGAATTCAGGGATATCTACTCCATGGACGTTGTGTCCATTCCCACTCATAAGCCCGTCATCCGCGTGGACAACGAGGATGCGGTCTACATGACCAAAAAAGAAAAATACAACGCGGTCGTCGAGTCCGTCAAGGAAGCCCACGAAAAGCACCAGCCGGTCCTTGTGGGCACCATCAATATCGATACCTCGGAACTCTTAAGCCGCATGCTGAAACGGGAAGGCATTCCCCACAACGTGCTGAACGCCAAGTTCCATGAAATGGAAGCCGAGATCGTCAAGGAAGCCGGCAAGGCGGACGCCGTGACTATTGCCACCAACATGGCCGGCCGAGGCACGGATATCGTCCTTGATGATGTAGCCAGGCAGGCCGGCGGCCTTAAGATCATCGGCACCGAGCGCCATGAATCCCGCCGTATCGACAACCAGCTGCGCGGCCGTTCCGGCCGTCAGGGCGACCCGGGCGAATCCCGCTTCTACATCTCCCTGGAGGACGACCTGATGCGCCTGTTCGGTTCCGAGAGGCTGATGAAGGTATTCACCTCCCTTGGCGTTAAGGAAAACGAGCAGATCGAGCACAAGATGCTCTCCAAAGCCATCGAGAGGGCCCAGGAAAAGATCGAGTTCAACAACTTCGGCATCAGAAAGAGCCTTCTCGACTACGATGCCGTCAACAACGAGCAGCGCGAGATCATCTATGAGGAGCGCCGCCAGGTCCTTAACGGCGAGAACATGAGGGATGCCGTCATGAAGATGATCCACGACATCATCGAGAATGACGTGAACATGGTCCTGGCCGACGATGTGGACGCGGACGAGTGGGATCTCAATGAATTTAACCAGGTCCTGCTTCCCGTCATCCCGTTGAAGCCCCTGACCAAAGAAAGCGTGAAGGGCAAGAGCCGCCACGCCATGGTGGATATCCTTGAGGAGGAAGCCGTAAAGCTTTACGAGGCGAAGGAAGCCGAGTTCGAGCAGCCGGAGCAGATCCGCGAGCTTGAGCGCGTCATCCTCTTAAAGAGCATCGACATGAAGTGGATGGACCACATCGACGACATGGAGCAGCTGCGCCAGGGCATCGGCCTGGCTGCCTACGGCCAGAGAGACCCGGTCGTGGAATACAAGATGCAGGCCTTTGACATGTTCAACGACATGATCAGCTCCATCCAGGAGGACACCGTGCGCATGCTGTACCATGTCCGCGTGGAGCAGAAGGTGGAAAGAGAGCAGGTGGCCAAGGTAACGGGCACCAATAAGGACGACAGCTTAGGGCCGAAGAAGCCGGTCCAGAGGAAAGAGATCAAGGTCTATCCCAACGACCCGTGCCCCTGCGGCAGCGGAAAGAAATATAAACAGTGCCATGGCAGGCCAGGCGCCGCCAAGGCCTGAGAAAGGGCGGCTTGTCCCGCACTTGTGATAACAAAAAACATCTGCAGGAGAAAAAATCTTCTGCAGATGTTTTTTTGCAGGTGCGTCATGTTTCTTATAGCAGGGAAGAAATGGCTAAAGCGTTCCTCTGTGATTCTACAGCATGTACCGGATTAGGAAAAGAACCCCTCGGCGACACGGATATCCGCGATATAGCCCACGGTTCCGGTCATGGACAGGGAGCCGTCCTCCTGGATGTCGATCTGGATCATGCCGCCGGGCTGGTTGACGTTCAGGCGGTTTTCCACATAGCCCAGGCGCCAGGCCGCAACGGCTGCGGCCGCGGCGCCGGTCCCGGAGGCGCGGGTATAGCCGCTGCCCCTCTCCCAGATCTGGATATCCAGGTTCTCCCGGTCGATGCGGCGGCAGATCTGCAGGTTCATGCGGTTGGGGAAGATCGGGGCATTTTCCACATAGGGGCCAAGGGCCGTCACGGCTTCCTTGCTGACCTTGTCCATGAAGATGATGCAGTGGGGATTCCCGAGGGTCAGGCAGGTTGCCTGGTAGGGCTGGCCGTTAAAGGTAAAGGTCTCGTTAATGACCTCCCGCGCCTCCCCATCGACGGGGATGTCCGTGGACAGGAAGGAGGGCTTTCCCATCTGGACGCAGAACTCGGTGGAGCGCTGGTTGAGGGCCTTAACCGGAATGGAGCCGGATAGCGTTTCAATGGAAAACTCCGGGCCCTTCTCGTACCCCTGGTCGATGAGGTACTTGGCAAAGATACGCACGCCATTGCCGCTTATGGCCGACTCCGTGCCGTCGGCGTTAAAAATGCGCACGCCCCTGCGGCCGTTGATGAGCACGGGGCCATAAAGAACGCCATCCGCTCCCAGCCCCACGCCGCGCTGGCAGAGGAGGGCTATTTTTTTTCCGGCCAGAAGGGACTGGTTTTTCTCCGCGTCTATAATGAGATAATCGTTGCCAAGGCCCTGATATTTAGATAGAATAAAGCTGCTTGCCATAATGAGATATCCTCCTGTTATACTATAGCAGTGTTCAAAAATACTGATAAAGCTGAGCGGGAAGAAATGGGGACGGTTCTTTTTTTCTTGTGATCCGTAAGAAAAAAGAGCCGTCCCCATTTCTTACGAATGACACGCTTAGCCTGGCTTTATTATCATTTTTGAATACTTCTACATATACCGCGGTGCGGAATTAAAAATTGTTGTTTTATTGTGTTCGCGAGTATAGATAAGCGCGCCTGCCGGCTCAGCTGTTCTTCGCCAGCATATCGACAATTTGCTGTTCGGCCATTTTGGGGATCCTGCGGCGCTCTTCGGCCGTAAGGCTTTCCGGATAAATGGCCGGGCCATACTCTATGGTGACGGTTGTGGGCACGATGCGGGGAAAATGGGCCTCAAAGATCTGCTGCGAGTGCGAGATGGCAATGGGCACGATGGGGCAGCCGCTCTTTGACGCGATCTTAAAGCTCCCCTCGTGGAACGGCAGCAGGGGAAGGTCCTTATCTCCCTTGTTGCGGGTCCCCTCCGGGAAGACGCAGATGGAAATGCCGTCCTTGATATAGGCCGCCGCCGTCTTGATGACCGTGATCCCCTGCCGAAGGTCCGCCCGGTCCAGGAAGAGGCAATAGAGGCGCCTCATCCAGATATTGAGAAGGGGATAGCGGTCCATCTCCTTTTTGGAGATGAAGCCGGTCGGGCCCGGGAAGCGGACACACGTCAGCAGAATATCAAAATAGCTGTGGTGGTTGCCGACATACAGGACACTCCTGCCTTTGGGAACATTCTCCTCGCCGATAACCGTGGCCCTGACCCCGGATATGAACAAGATCAGGCGAAAGACCCCCTGAACGATGCGAAGGGAAGCCACATCGGCCGCCCTTTTTGAGAAAAATCGAAGAAGCCACAAAAATACAAGGACAGGGATGGTCAGGATAAGGAAGCCAGCGACCACAAGGCAGACAAGAAGAAAACGAACCATAGGCAATACCCTCTTTCATGACAGGCTCTTTTTATAGTATGCGCACGAATTTTCAGCGGAATGATGCCGCTTGCAGCGGCGAAAATTCGGCGCGGGAAACGAATGAAAACGCAAGCGTTTTCATTCGTTTCCTATAGTATTTTGAGCGGTAAACTGTATGCTTATCCTATTATACAACAAAAGAGAATGAATGCCAAAAAAATATTGTAAGTTTCCTTTACATTTTGGCAAAAAAGAGTTAGAATAGATAAAGTCGATGTATACAAAAAACAGGAATCCGTACACGAAAGCGGCAGCGCCGCTGATTATACTCGCGAACAAATTTAACTGCCGATTGTAATTTTATGCCGCGGTATATGC
>CAMNNO010000225.1 GCA_946545475.1 uncultured Blautia sp. | reverse complement strand
AACTCTGAGCGGCCCCCCCTCCCCTGGCACCTACCGGCAGGTAAGAGTAAAATAGGAACGCTAATAAGAAACATACCTCACCAGCAGCCTACCGCCAGGTAAAAGAAAAACGGAAACTCTACCAAAAAAACATACCTCACCAGCAGCCTACCGCCAGGTAAAAGAAAACTCTACCAAAAAACATATCCCACCAGCAGCCTACCGCCAGGTAAACATACCCCATTTACTCTTCCCGGCCCAACCGGCAATAATTTCTTTCAGAGTCCGACCGGAACAAGCTAAGCATTTCAAGTGGATCGCCCGTTGTCCCGATATACCCCCCTCTGATCACATCGTATTCTCCCTGCTCCCTCTTCTTCTCGAAGGATTCGCTGTCAAATTTCCCGCTTAAAAGCTCCGCTCCTATATATTCCCAGTCGACCTGAATGGATGATGTGATATAATTCTCCGTATATTCTTCATCACATGGCGTATAGAAGGACGGGTTCAGTCCTGTTGACGGGTCCGCCAGCAGCACATTTCCGTCGTCATCAAAGTCCACATCAAAGCCTGCGGCGGCAAACAGCGCGGTTCCCTCTATGAACAGATCAAACCAGGAAGTCGTCCCCGGCAGACCTTCTTCATTCATCAGGGCATAGTAACCTTCGCCTGTCCGGTAAGGATAGATATAGGCGGAAGTGTTCCGCTTGAAGTCACCGGACAAGCCATCCTTATAGGCATAGCCGAGAAGCGAGCTGGCCTGGCGGTTGCATTCGTTCATTACCTCTTCCGTTATAAATTCCCGGTCGATGAGAAGAGAGAGGGCTTTTCGCATGTCGATGGCTTCTTCCACCGTTTTGCCTTTAAAGATGTCGCTGTTGACATTGAAGCAGAGGAAATAGGTCCCGTAGAGTTCCCGGACGAACAGCTCCGGTGTTTCTCTTTTCTCCTCAAAAACGGATGCGCTCATCTCATCAATAAAATCCAGCTCTCCGTTTCGGTATTTCTCGCTGATGTCGTCGATGTCCGAGCCCAGAAGGAAATGCAGGGTATCGAATTTAACGTCCGGATTCCGGTAATAGTGCGGGTTCTTTCGGAGGACCATCTCCTCCTCGGGGCGCCAGCTTTCAATGAAATAGGCTCCGTTGGTGATGAAGCCGGTGGTCATCGCCCAGTTTCCATTGAGGTTCTGCTCATTATCCATATTTTCCAGGCTGTGTTTAGGGACGATAGCTGCGCAGGGCTGGCACAGAAATTCCAGGATCTGCTGCAGGGCAGGGCTGCAAAAGCGGACCTCCACATGCTGGTCATCGATGGCGATGACATGAGGCTCTCCGTTCTCTGCGCCTTCAATGTTCAGGTGCAGGTAGCCATAGTCCATATAGTCAGCAAGAAATGCCGCTCTTTTCCAGGAGTAGACGACATCTTCGGCGGTCAGGGGAACCGCGTCGGACCATTTCAGGTTGTCCCTGAGCTTGAAGGTAAAGGTCAGGCCGTCGTCCGAAACCCGATACGGCTCCGCAGGGTCGCAAAGCGCCGGCACGGGATTCCCGGAAGCATTGTATTTGTAGAGCCCTTCAAAGAGGTTAAGGCAAAGGCTCATATCCTCCGTGTAGTAAACCCAGACCGGGTCCAGGTCGCTGGGCTCCGGCCCCAGATATCCGTAGAAGGTGTCTTTTGTCTGGGATGAGAGATCCTGGAAGTATTTTCTTCCCTGGGCATCGCTGTAAACGCCCTCATATTCTTCGCTGAGAAGGTAAAGGTCGTCAAAGTAAAACAGGGGGACAAGGGCTCCGGTCTCCATCAGCATCTCTTCGGCCTGATGGGCCATCTCTGTGCGGATGACAGGGTCCGGCTCATCGAGCATGGCATCCAGGAGCTCATCGTAAGCGCTCCAATCCGGAGCGGAAGGATTATAGGAGGCCGGTTTAAATGTCACAGTGCCGGAAGGATACAGGTCGTCGGTCTCCTCCTCCGCAAAGGTGAGTGTATCCAGAGCAGTGGGCTGCTGCCCCTGCGCGCCACTTTCCGGGGCATTGTCCGGCTGCTCAGGCGTGACATTTTCCGGGGCATTGTCCGGCTGCTCGGGCGCATTATTTTCCGGGGCATTGCCCGGTTGCTCGGGCGCGTTATTTTCCGGGGCATTGTCCGGTTGCTCGGGCGCATTATTTTCTGGGGCATTGTCCAGTTGCTCGGGCGCATTATTTTCCGGAGCATTGCCCGGTTGCTCGGGCGTGTTATTTTCCGGGGCATTGCCCGGCTGCTCGGGCGCGTTATTTTCCGGAGCATTGCCCGGTTGCTCGGGCGCGTTATTTTCCGGGGCATGGTCCGGCTGGCCGGGCGTGTTATCTTCCGGAACGTTTCCTGGTTCTTCGGAAGCTTCTTCTTTCCCGGTGCCGTCCTGCTGCCCCTGACCGAGGGCGCGCAGGAAACTCAGGATGCTGCCAAATCCGCCGTTCCCGCCAGCGCTTGTCCCATTATTCTGGCTGTTTTGTCCATCGTCTGTTCCTCCACCTTGAGAATCGTTCCCTTTACTGTCATTTCCTGAAACATTTTCTCCGGTATCTTTGCCCTCGTTCTGAGAACCGCTTTCTCCGGTATCTTTGCCTTCGTTCTGAGAAGCGTCTTCTCCTCTCCCTTCTCCTTCCTTCTGCGATACAGCCGTTTGCTCGTTATGGGGCTCTTCGCCCTTTTCCAGTTCTTCCCAGAAAGCTACGGCCCGGCTGTAGGCCGCCTCGTCCACGGGGTCGGCGATCCCAAGGCGCGTGAAGTCAAAGTAGGAATCCGATGCAAACATCTCCAACAGGTTTATGGGATCATCATAATCCGCGATCCAGCCCATCCGGGCCAGGTCAAAATCGCCGTCCCTGTAATGCTGGTTAAACTCCTCCAGGGTATAAAGCTCCACATTAACCTGGATGCCAAGCCGCCCAAGGTCATAGGCAAGAGCATCGGCGAAATCTTTATAGTAAGGAGACGTGTTGGACACAAACCGTATCTCGAGAGGCGTCTCTTCCGAAAGCCTGCCGTCGTCGTTAAAGTGATAGCCGGCTTCCTCTAAAAGCGCCCTCGCCATGAGAAGGTCCCCTTCTTCATACAGGCGATAGTAGCCCTCGCTCTCCGGCACCGGGAACTGATAGGATTCCGAATTTGCCTTGAACATGCTGCCGCTGCCGTCGCTCATCCCTGCCGGAATAAAAGAGGAGGCGGCCTGCTGCTGTCCATCGGGATCTAATCCCAGCAGTTTATAGCGGTCGATAGCCAGAGACATACCCTGACGCATCAGGGCCGCCTCTCGGGCGCTCTTCCCGTAAAATACCGGGCTGTTTACATTGAACATCAGATAATAGGTTCCGATCACATCGCAGATTTTGAGGTCGCTTTTCAGCTTATCATCTATCTCCAGATGCTCTGCCGATTCCACCACATCCAGTTCATCGCCCGTGTATCGTTCATACAGTTCCGACACATCCATGTTCTGGTAGCATACAAGAGTGTCGAGAGCAACCTTGTCCGCGTCATAATAATTCTCATTTTTAACCAGGATGAGCGAATCCGCACCTTCCCGCTCGGCCACCTGCCAGGGGCCGCTGACCGGGAACATAACGCCCTTCGCCCAGTCCCTGTTTCCCTCATTCCCGGCTTCAAGAACCGCCTGCCTGGGTACCGGATAAAAGGCCGGGAAGGCCAGAAGGCCCAGGAAATAAGGGCAGGGCTCCTTAAGGACCACGGCAAGGGTGTCGTTGGTAAGCGCGGTCACGTTGATACTGCCTTTTCCGTCATCTGCGAACACGTCAAACAGATACGAGTAGTCGAATCCGTTCTCCGGATCCGCCGCCCGCTTCCAGGCAAAAGCCACATCCTCAGCGGTAAGCGCTGTCCCATCCGACCATACCAGGTCTTTTCTGAGATAGAACATATAGACCGTTCCGTCATCAGATACATAATAGGGGCTCTTTTCCTGGCAGAGGGCCGGAACCAGGTTCCCTTTTGCGTCATACGCAAACAGTCCTTCATACAGGCTGCACAGAAATGTCCCATTCATAACCCCGACCGCTGCCGGGTCCGCGCTATCCGCCTCTTCAAACAGATCGCCAAAAAGGGTATCGGACTCAGCTTTCGCTTCCTTAAAATGAAGGAATCCATAGATGTCCTTATAGAGCCCCGTGACACCGGGCTTTTGAAGATAGCGGTCATTATAATAGAAGATAGGCACAACCGCCGCGCTCCCCATAAGCCTGTCCTCGGCCTGGTGAAGCATATCTGTCCGCGAGGCCGCATCCGTTTCCATGCGGATATCCGAGATCAGATCATCATAATCCGCCCATTCCGGAGACGCCGCATTCTCCTCCCGTCCCGTCAGCCCCTCCGACTGCCCGAGAAGCGCTAGCAGATATTCCGGGTCCGCCTCCCAAGCCGCCTCAAACGCAGCTCCCCCCAACACCCCCTCCGGCAATTGCGCCGTCGGTACAGGTGTAGGCGTTGCCGTCGGCACTGGCGTAGGCGTCGCCGTCGGCACCGGCGTAGGCGTTGCTGTCGGCACTGGTGTAGGCGTTGCCGTCGGCACTGGCGTAGGCGTCGCCGTCGGCACTGGCGTAGGCGTCGCCGTCGGCACCGGCGTAGGCGTTGCCGTAGGCACTGGCGTAGGCGTCGCCGTTGGCACCGGCGTAGGCGTTGCCGTAGGCACTGGTGTAGGCGTTGCCGTCGGCACTGGCGTAGGCGTTGCCGTCGGCACCGGCGTAGGCGTCGCCGTCGGTACTGGCGTAGGCGTTGCCGTCGGCACTGGCGTAGGCGTCGCCGTCGGCGTTGGTGTCGGACTTACCCGGATCAGCACAGGCCCCTGGTCCTCATCCTCATCCTTATTTTCCAGCAGTTCTTTAAGTCCCTGCAAAAATCCAGCTCCAAAGCTGATCTGGTCAGGCCTGGCCGCCACGGGCACGCTCGAAAACACAACGGCCCCCGCCACCGCCAGCGCACAGACTCTGCAAAACGCATTCTTCCGCTTCATCGCAAACTCCTTTTCTGAAAAACATGCCATGCGCTATATCAAAAGTTTCTCAAAATACCTCCCGTATTTTCCAAAAATATCAAAAAGCGACTATCATAAAAATTATACAGCAATTCGCTCTAAAACACAAATCCATTTACAGCAGTATTCAGGATAAACGCACGATTTTCTAAGATTTATTGGGCAGGGGAAACCCCATTGCCCCCTGGTAACTTCTATTTTACTTTTACCTGCTGGCAGGCTATTAGGGTGCGCTATGTTTCTTTTATTTTTATATTTACTCTTACCTGCTGGCAGGCTGTTAGAGAGCGCTATGTTTCTTTTATTTTTATATTTTACTCTTACCTGCCGGTAGGTGCCA
>CAMNNO010000224.1 GCA_946545475.1 uncultured Blautia sp. | reverse complement strand
GCCCCCCCTCCCCTGCGCCTACCGCCAGGTAAGCGTAAAATAGAAGGGTTAAAGGGAACATGGCGCACCCGAAACCCACCGTCAGGTAAGCATAACCCAGAATGCTCCACAGGGGGGGCGATGGGGTCTCCCTTTTTCCCTTTTCCCTTTTTCACAATTAGAATGCTATATTTTTTTATGGCCCTCTTAAGGAAAAAAATTAAAAACAACAGATCAAACCAGAGCGGAAACATAATTCTTTTTGTTACCGCTCATTTTGCTGTATGCTTAAGGCAGGCCAGTATTCTGCCTGGCAAAACGAGTGATCTTCTTATTTAAGATGGAGGTGCATCGCAATGAAAAAAACTCTTATCTTGCTTCTCGCTCTTTGCATGATCCTGAGCCCTGTCTACGTTCAGGCTGTGCAGTTCTCCGACAACGAAGCCACCTTTGAAACCTTCGAGGAAGCCCTTGAGAACGGTCCGGCCGCCATGGAAGCCGAACGCGGCAGCAAGTACACCGTGGATCTTCCCCTGGCGGAATATCCCGCCGGCACCACCTATATCTACCGTTCTTCGGGGCGCTGGTCCTCCACCACCGCCGGCCGGAGAAAAAATACCGTCATCAGTGTGTTCACCGAGGATAAGTTTGCCTCCAAGGACGAGGCAAAGGCTTACCTTGAGTCTCTTGGCCTTATCGACATCATCGAAGAATGCAAGGGCGCCGTTATTCTGGTGAATCCCATCGGCGATCATTTCGCCAAGGCCGATGCCCGCGCCTATTACCTTATGCAGGCCGCTACCTGCGATGTGGACGGCTCCAACATTCCCGATGAGGAAGGAAACCGCCAGACCTCCTTCGCCGGCCAGTATTTTGGCGGAACCACTTACCGCTATGCCATCGGTATCGACGAAGGCGCCACTTTCCTCAATAATTTCATCGCCTCCCAGTTTGACGATGTCACCCGCCTGGGCGGCATGATACTGATTGGCGGGCACATGGACCGCATCCATGACGTGGCCGGCATTGTCCCCGCGTATCTGGTGAACCCCACCGACACCGCGTTAGCCAAATACCAGGAGGCTAACAGGACAGAGCGCTACGGCTACAAAGGCGATGTTGACTATTACTACAGCCAGACCGAGCTGCAGAAGGTCCTGGTCAAGTACACCGACGAGGTGGACCTGAAAGCGGAGATCGCCTACGGCTATTACAACCTGCTAATCAAGTATCTGCGCGTGCCCTGTGTCATGCCTGACCTTAACACCTATTCCGGCGATTTTACGGACGGCAGCTGGAACCGCGCCCCGTATTCCCTCGGCGAGCGCAACGCTTTCTTCGGCTTCAAGACCGCCGATGGCCTTGTCATCAACGAGATCATTGATGAAAACAGCCCTTATGAAATCCCGGTTCCGGAAGGGGCAACGCCCCCGGCCCGCCGTCAGATCGTGACTACCTGGTATGAGATCCTGCCCGAAGAAGTCGCAAACGGCACGGCTCCCGAGCACAGCGTGCCCATGTGGCTGCAGCTTCACGGCGGCGGCGACGACCCGCTCCAGTATCTGGACGAGATGGGCTTCATGACCCTGGCCGGCAAAGAGCGCTTTGCCATGCTGGCTCCCTGCCACAGCGCAGTCTGGCAGAACTCCGGCGCTGTTATGCCCGCCATGCTGGAAGACTTCTTCGCCAAGTATCCCGCCATCGATCCCACCCGTGTGTATGTGACCGGTTACTCCATGGGCGGCGGCTCCACTCTGGCAGCCGTCAACGGCAACGCGAAATATTTTGCCGCCGCGACGCCCAACGCTGCCGCTATCTTTGAAGGCGACGATCACTTTGCCAACGATGTTGTCAACCGCGACGACGTGGACCTGCCCATCCTCTTCACCACCGCCACCTATGATTTCTGCGGTTTCGGAGGCGTAAGCGGCTTTGCGGCCACCTTCCGCGAGGATGACCCCTACGATCCCGAGCACATCAACCGGGCCTATCAGGATATCATCAACGAATACCTGGATCTGAACGGTATGGAAAAGATCGATTATGATTTTGAGACCTATCCCATTTCCGGCTTCCGGGGCGATGAATTCTGGGAGAAGTACCTGAATAATGAGTACATGACCCGCACCTGGTTCCTCTACAACGATAAGGGTATCCCCATGGTTGGCCTTAATGTCACCGATTATATGCCTCACGGCCTGTACGAAGGCTTCGGCCCCATCTGCTGGGAGTACGCCAAGCATTTCAGCCGTGACCCCGAGACCCTGGAAGTTGTCTTTAATCCTTACGTCGATTAAAGATAAGATATCCTGAAACCATGAAGCAGCCGCACACATGACTCTCTCATGTGTGCGGCTGCTTTGCCGTTTCAAAAGAAAAAAGCATGCGGCTATCCACGCGGCAGAAGTACACCAGATGAGTAACAGAGGATGCCAGCTCGTTTGTCAGGTAAAGATGCCGGCCATCCGCCGACCACTCGCCCGAACGCGGCCCGCTCCCGGGTGAAAGCCTGACCGAAGCTGCCTCATCATAGGCCACCTTTCCATCCTGCACCCGATAAGCGGCCAGCCTGCCTTGTCTCTTCACAGGTTTTTCATATAGAGCAGCTTCGCAAAAAGCCATTTGCACGAGGAGAGTATTTCTTTCGTACAAATGGCTTTTTATATAAGCGATTTTCAGGATATCTTCTCCCATTCCCCGTTTTTTCCATTCTCACGGAGGAACAGCACATATTTATCCGCCGTATCATTATTAATCTCCATAGTGATCGCCAAGGTTCCGTCTGTCGCTTCCTTAAGCCCCTGGGGCGGAGCAAATTCTACCGCGCAGGACTTACGGGTCAAGGACCCTATATTTTCCGATCCCTCTATTCTGCTTGCATAAAGGATACCGATCTGCTTGGCATCGATTTCATATCTGTTATCTTTGTTGATATAGACAAGTTTTACCGTTCCAAACACCTGGTTTATGCGAAGCGGGGTCGTCGCTTTATTATAAAAGCTAAACGACAGAATTGTCATGTCTATATTATTGGAAGGCTGAAACTGAAACGTAAAGTTATGGGAAAAAGTGAAAGAATTAAGCTGTATTGTTCCCATACCTTTGACCTCTATCTCGTCACCCATCTCGACCCTTTTATAGCCCGGGAACGCCTCCGGTTCTTCCCATTCTACCCCCTCGTCATAGATCAGCTTCAGGGTCCGTGTATCAACATTATAGGTAACTCCAAGATTAAAAGTTCCATTATCCAGCATCACCTCAATTGTCGTGTCAATGACATTGGAAGCCGATACTTCAAACCCAAACTGTTTGAGATAGTCGCCGAAATCGTAGAACTTCTCCTCTTCTACATTATTATAGACGAGAACCTCGCCTCCTTCGGCATAAGGCATGGTATCATCAGGGAAAACGCCGGCGTATCCGCTGTAGCTGGGCGCTTTATCCGGAGCCGTCAAAGGCTCCGGGTCCATCAGCGACGGAAAAAGTGACCCTCCAAAAGCATTATTAACAAGCATTACCGTGAAAATAAGAATAGCTGCCAGTTTTTTCATCGTCTGATACCTCCTGAATCTCCAGTTTGCATTCCCGCTAGCCTCGATACTTTGGAAAGCTACTTGGCAAGTCTCTTTTTTATTATACAACAGTTGTCTGCTTTTTCCAATAGTATTTGAGGAAAAGAGCAGGGTAAACGCACGATTTTCTATAGCAGTGTTCAAAAATGCTGATAAAGCTGAAAAGAAATCATCCCGAAACAGCAAGATTATACATATTATTGCCAAGATTATTCCTTGTCACGGTATCATTCTTCTGCTAAAATACATTTTGTTCCATCAGACGACCTTCCGGGCGGTTCACAAAAGCGGCTTGATATTATGGACAGGAGTCGTCTTCCGGTCGTCTGGATTTTATGCTGTAAGTTCAGGAGGAAAATCTTATGAAGAAATGGCTGTGCGTAACATTGGTGGCGGCAATGATGGCCATACCGTCTATGGCCGTTTCCGGCGAAGTGATGGAATCTGAGGATTCTCCCACAGGCTATGTCGCAGTGTTCACTTATGACGATGCGGAAGCTTCCCGCGTCCGTCTTTACGGCGAGTGGGCCTACTGCAAAGCCGATGATCCCTCCGTGGTCTATCCGAATGAAGAATGGGAGCCCGGCATGATCAACAACGGCGGGAGCTACTACGAAATGGAAAAAGGCGAAGATGGCGTCTTTAGTGTAAGCGTTCCCCTTCCTAACGGCCTTTTCGGCTATCGCTTCTACATCGGCGGCGAGGGCGAGCTGAATGATGTCAAAGATGCCACCGTTTCCTGGGACCCGGCCAACAAGCCGCAGAACATGGACGATGAGATGCAGGAAGGCCAGGGCGGGGACTATTATCTGAGCACGATCTATGTTCCCTTTGATGCCGAAAAGCAGACCGATGATTACACGGTTCAGGCCCCCCGCGAGGACGAATACAAAGGAACCGTCGAATTTCTGACCCTGTCAAACGACACTGTCGGTGAGCAGAAGCTGGCCCTGTATCTTCCCTACAACTTCGATGCCAACCGTGAAGAGCCCTACAAGCTGTTTATCCTCTTCCACGGCGGCGGCGGCTTTTATGCAAACTGGGTCAACAACGGCGCAGCGGACAACATTGCCGATAACCTGATCGCGGAAGGCAAGTTTGACGATGACACCCTGATCCTTATGCCCGATGGCACGGCAATGAGCTTCAATCCGGACAATATCCATGAGTTCCTCGTCGGCACGGTTCAGCCGTACCTGTATGAGAACTACAACGTATCAGAAGCGGTTGAAGATCATGCCTTCTGCGGCCTGTCTGCCGGTTCCGGCCTGACCAGCGGCATACTCGTTCACTATACGGACGACTACAAATATTACTATAACATGAGCGGCGCCCGCAGGGGATCCGGTATCGAAGACGAGGATTACGCATTCCTGAAAGAAAAAGATGTTGTCATCCGCATGACGGCCGGCCCGCTTGACATCGCTCTTGATGATGTGGAAGGTGTTCTGGCTGTCCTGGAATCCTATGAGATCCCGGTCACCAAGGCTTTCGATGGAGTCGGTCATTCCTGGTTCACCTGGAGGATAAACCTTGCTGATTACCTGGAGAACTATCTCTGGAAATAATTTTAAAGATACTCAACCTATCCGCCGGGCAAACCCGGTGGGGAGCGGCTATTTTTTATCACGGATAAAAGCCGCCTGGAAATCCTCCCAAACCGGGCTTTTCCAGGCGGCTTTTCTTCTTTATCGAAAGGACAGCGTATTTTAACTAGCTATGGGCTTCATCGCCGCTGACAAACCAAAATCTTTGCCGGTTTTTCAGTGAACTACCACAGACCATAAAGGTCTGTGGCTTCTGTTAAATGGTTCACCAGA
>CAMNNO010000223.1 GCA_946545475.1 uncultured Blautia sp. | reverse complement strand
TGACATATGCAATAAAACTCCTCTTATGATACTATAGCCGTATTCATAAATACTAGTGTACTTGCCCTCTTGCAACTTCTATTTTACGCTTACCTGCCGGTAGGCGCAGGGGAGGGGGGCGCTCAGAGTTGCGTTTCCCGCGTCCCCTCCCCTGCACCCCTCCCCTGCACCCCTCCCCCCAGGGGCACGCCAATTGGTTGTGAGGATATGGGACTTATAGTTGAAAATTCATGTTTACCCTGCTTCACCGTCATTTATGAATATTGCTATAGTTACGCTTAATAATTTCCGGAGGCAATTATTCTATAGCAGTATTCAAAAATGATGATAAGGCCAGGGTAAGCGTATCATTCAGAAGAAATGGGGACGGTTCTTTTTTCTTACGAACCACAAGAAAAAAGAACTGTCTCCATTTCTTTCCACTCAGCTTTATCAGCATTTTTGAACACTGCTATAGTGTAACTGCATATACCGCGACGAAAAATTACAGTCGGCAATTAAATTCGCTCGCGAATATAAGGATCTACTTTCCAATACAAAATTTGCTGAAAATTTCATTGACCAGATCTTCTTTTGCCGTCTCTCCCGTTATCTGTCCCAGCTGGTCGCAGGCGTCAAAGAGGTCAATGCACAGAATATCCTCCGGCATCTCGTTATCGATGGCTTCCTGAACCAGGGAAAGGCTTTCCAGAGCCTTCTCAAGACAGATCTTATGCCGGATATTCGTGACCACGACTTCACTATTATAGGAAACTTTTTTCTGAAAGAACATTTCCCGTATCGCGGCAAATATCTTTTCCTTACAGCTGGTATCTTTGGCTGAAATGGAGATGACAGGCAACTGAAACTGTTTTTCGACTTCATCTATCGTAACCGATGATATCAAATCGTTTTTATTATATATTATTAAAATGTTTTTATCATTTTTAATTTTGGCAATATTATCTCTGTCATCCTGGTCCATCGGAAGGGAGGAATCGATGACATACAAAATAAGGTCTGCCTTATCCGATATCTCCAGGGCTTTCTGGACGCCTATCGTCTCGATGACATCCTGCGTTTTGCGAAGCCCTGCGGTGTCGATGAGGTGAAGGCTCATGCCATCCACATGGATATAATCATCCAGCATATCCCTTGTGGTTCCGGCGATATCGGTGACTATGGCTTTTTCCTCATCCAGAAGGAGATTAAGAAGCGAAGATTTTCCGGCATTTGGGCGGCCGAGGATGACCGTCTGGATGCCTTCGCGGATGAATTTTCCGTCTTCAAAGGTATTGATCAGATCTTCCAGCTTCTCCTTATCCTCCCGGATCAGGCGTGAAAGCCCGTCGGTGAAGCCCTCCAGGGAGATATGCTCCGGGTCGTCCAGGGCGGATTCTATGGTGGCCATCTGGTAGATGAGGCCGGAGCGGACCCTCTTAACCTCGCCGGCCAGAGAACCCTTCAACTGCATGAGGGAAGAGGAGAGGGCTTCCTCGCCCTTCGCTTCGATGACATCCATGACGGCTTCCGCCTGGGACAGGTCCATGCGCCCGTTGAGAAAGGCACGCTTGGTAAATTCTCCCGGCTCGGCCATAACGGCCCCGTGATGAAGAACGGCCTCAAGGGCCGACCTTAAAGCCAAAAGGCCGCCATGGCAGTTGATCTCGACGGTATCTTCTCCGGTATAGGTGCGCGGCGCCTTCATGACGGTTAAAAGGACATCGTCGATCATTTGCCCTTCCTCATATAATCCGCCATGATGAAGCGTATGCGTCGCAAAACGTGAAACATCGACGGCTTTTCCCTTCTGGAAAAAAAGAGAAGAGGCAATGGCAAAGGCCTCCGGACCGCTGAGCCTGACAATGCCGATCCCGGAAGGGCTATAAGCTGTAGATATAGCAGCGATTGTCGTTTCCATATTTGTTCCTCTGGCCGCAGGGGGCTGCGGCAGAAAAAAACGGCTCTCCCATGTCCTATGAACAAAAAAGGATCGGGCAGGAGGAATGCTTTCCTGCCTGCTCAGCCGGAATTATTTCCCTGCGATAATAATCCTCGGTGTTCATAGAACACGGAGAACCGTTCCCTGTGTTCTGTTGCGTTACTTATAATATGCACACGAATTTTTTCCACCTGTACGGTTGCCGTATAATAACGGCTTTAATGCGATGAAATCGCAATTATACCAGTTACACTTAATAATTGCCGCAGGCAATTATTTTAGTGTAACTGCATATACCGCGGCTTAAAATTACAATTGGCAGTTAAGTTCATGCGCGAGTATAAAACCGTTATTATACGAGCAACCTACCTCCTAAATGAGCCAACAGAGTCTGCGATAGCAGACGGTAGAGCGCGTAAGCGCGGGTTTGCGAATTTTGGAGGTTTAGGTTGGATCTTTTACGGAATCATGCTGCTTACGCAGCGAAGATCCGGCGCGGCAAACGGATCAAAATGCAAGCATTTTGCTACAGTTCCTTACTATATATCCCATAACATTTACCGCCTGGGCGCGTTCTCCTTCAGACGGACAACGATGTGGCGATAGGGCTCCTCTCCTTCGCTCATGGTCTCGACATATTTGTTCCCCTGCAGCGCGGAATGGATGATCCTTCTCTCATAGGGGTTCATGGGCTCAAGGATAACGCTTCTCCTGGTCTTTTTGACTTTGTAGGCGATGCCCTTTGCCAGGTTTTCGAGCGTTTCCTTGCGGCGGCGGCGGTAGTTTTCGGTGTCCAGCTTGACGCGGATATAATTGTTTTTGTCCTTGTTGACGACAAGGCTGGTCAGGTACTGGAGGGAATCCAGGGTCTGGCCTCTTTTGCCGATCAGCATGCCAAGGTCGTCGCCCTCGAAATCCACATCCAGGCTGCCTTCTTCCCGGTCGTAGATGGATTTGATCTCCACATCTCCCAGCTCCATGGCATCAAATATGCCTTTCAGGAAGACGCGGGCTCTCTCTTCGACTTCTTTTATCTCGGCTTCGTCCGTTATGACCACGATAGCGCGGCCTTCGCCCTCGCGGCCGGCTTTTTCCCGGCGGCCTCGGTCGCCGCGGCGCTTATCCCGGGAGGTGCGATAGCGAGAGGACCTTTCCTCCGCACCGGCTTCTTCCCCTTCAAAGCCCTCGTCATAGTCATAAGAAGGAGAAGCCTCCTCGCCGTCCTCATCCCCGTCGTAATAGTCAAAGACATCCGGCTCCTGCCCATAGTCCTCTTCCTCGCGGAATTTTTTCTTCGCTACGGGCTTTTCTTTTTCAAAAGATCTCTCTTTCTCAGAAGCTCTTTCTTTTTCGGAAACTCTCTCTTTTTCAGAAGATTTCTCTTTTTCAAAAGGCTTTTCTCTTTCAGAAGGCCTCTCCTTTACGGAAGGCTTTTCTTTATCAGAGACTTTTTCTTTATCAAAGATTTTTTCTTTATCAAAGATTTTTTCTTTATCAAAGATTTTTTCTTTATCAAAGATTTTTTCTTTATCAGAGACTTTTTCTTTATCAGAGACTTTTTCTTTTGCCGCCTGTCTTTCCCTAACAGGCTCTTTTTCTTTATCCTGCGGCCTGGTTTTGTCTACGGGCTTTTCTTCTTTTTCCCGTTTTGGCAGCTCCTTGCGGCCTTCCTGGGGCTTTGCAGCGTCTTTGGTCCGCTCTTTGCCCGCCTCTTTTCGGGCTTCCTTTTTCTGGCCCTCTTTCTGGGAAGCGGCTTTTGAGCGGCCGCTGTCTTTTTTGTTTTCCTTTTCCGCGACGGAATCCAGGGTGACGTGTTTCACGCTCTCCAGGATCTCCAGAATGTCCTGGTCGGATTTATCCGCGGATTTCCTTTTGGCTTTGATGACGGCGGGTTTGCTGCCGATGCCGAAAAAGCCGGAGCTCCCCTCAGATATCACAACGATCTCCAGCTGATCGCTGGAAACGCCCAGTTCTACGCAGGCCTGTGTAATGGCTTCACTTTTGGTTTTGGCGGAATACTGCTTATACTCATCCATCTTTGAGTCCTCCATACACCATTATTTCTTTTTATTTCTCTCGTCAAAATCCCGGACCATGTTAGCTTTAGCTGTGATGCTGCCGGGAGCCGCTTTTCTTGACGTTTCGTAAGCCTGCTCGATCTTGCCGGCATTTTCATCGGTATGACCGCTGCTGCCTTTTTCTACGCGGACAGTATTGATATTCCTCACGTTCTGATGGGCCTGAGTGGTGATCTTGGAAGCCGGAAGGCCTTCCTTTTCCCTCTTCTTGGCTATCTTGTCCATGTTGGCGTTGATCAGCTTGTCGATATCGATCTTGTCAAGATGCTTGTTGATGACGACCTGCTGGATGCTGCGGACAACCGAGCTCATGACCCAGTAGATGCCCATACCGACGGGGAAAGTGAAGCAGAACACGGCCGAGACGATCGGCATAACATTGTTCATGGTCTTCATGGAAGAAGCCACGCTGTCATTGGCCCCGGAAGCTGAGGACTGAGCCTGGGGCATAAGCATCAGGTTAAGGCGCTGCGTCAGCCAGGAGAGCACCGGGATGAGCAGGGCCACGATGGCCAGCAGAATGGAACCGCCGGCGAAAATGCCCGTGATATAGTTAAGAGGCTGTTCCGCAATATTCAGGCCAAAGAAGTTCTGCATCCGGGAAATATTGGCGGAGGCTGTCCCTATGGTATCGGAAAAGCCGGAAAACTCGGCGACTTCGGCAAGCTTTGTCCACTGGTTGGGCGACAGGGAATACAGGCAGTCAACAATGGAATTGCTGGATGCGGTTCCGTCCTCCAGGACTGTCAAGGCGACACGCTGGATGCGGTTATCGGTCATGAAGGTCTGGAGAATATTGGTATAGCCTTCAACGGAAACGATCTTGGCAACGACATCCGCAAAAACATCCTTTACGCCGCCAACATAAGCCGGAATACGGTAGATAACCTGCCATAACGCCATCAGGACGGGGAACTGGATGAGGAGCTGCAGGCAGCTTCCTGTAGGAGATACGCCATATTTCTGATAGACCGCCTGTGTCTCCTCGTTCTGCCGCGTCAGGGAATCCTGATCCTTTTTCCCCTGGTACTTTTTCTGGATAGCCTGGAGCTCGGGATTCATGATGGAGCTGAGCTTGCTGAACTTCTGCTGCTGGATCTGAAGGGGCGTCATCAGAAGATAAATGATGATACTGAAAATAATGATGCAAAGGGCAAGATTCTGAATACCAAACAGGTTGTTCAGTACCATATATATGCCATTCATGATCCATCCCATCAGGGAAGAGACCTGCCCGATTATGGGAGTCGAAATCTTTGTGGCTAAAAACATCTCCAAAGCGTATTTCCTCCTAAATTTAAAAACAGTTCAAATAGTATGCGCACGAATTTTCAGCGGAATGATGCCGCCTGCAGCGGCGAAAATTCAGCGCGGGAAACGAATGAAAACGCAAGCATCTTATTCGTTTC
>CAMNNO010000222.1 GCA_946545475.1 uncultured Blautia sp. | reverse complement strand
CGTCCCCCTCCCCTGCACCCCTCCCCCCAGGGGCACGCCAATTGGTTGTGAGAGTAAGGGACTTTAAAGTAAAAACTTTATTGACTTCCGGCTTAACAACATAAAAGCAAAACACCAGGCGTTTGCTTTTTAACGGTTTGTTTTTGCAAACGCCTGGTGTCTTATTGTAGTGAGGGCTGTTTTTTGTTTAGTTTAATTTGATGTTGGCGAAGAGGGAGGCGAGGGATGTGGTGGCTTCTTCTTTGGAGCCGGGGATCTCGTAGTTTTCTGTCTCCTCGATCTCCTGGGGTTCGCCTTCCTGGGCCTGGCGCATGCTGAGGCTGATCTTGCCGTTATCGATCTTGGTGATCTTGACTTTTACGGTGTCGCCGACGGAAAGGACTTCGGCGGGAGTCTTTACGCGCTTGTCGCTGATCTGGGAGACATGGACAAGGCCGGAAATGCCGTTGCCGAGGTCTACAAAGGCGCCGTAGGGCTGCAGGGTCTCTACCTTGCCCTCGGTGATCAGGCCGACCTGCAGGTTGGAGATCATTTTCTTCTTCTCTTCCTGGGCCTGCTTGCGAAGAACTTCCCTTGCGGAAAGGATCAGGCGGTTCTTGGACTTGTCCACGTCAAAAACCTGGACCTTAAGGGGCTGGTTGAGATACACATTGGTATCCTCAACATAGCCGAGCGCCAGCTTGGAAGCCGGGATAAAGCCGCGGACATCCTCAACATAGGCCACCACGCCGCCATTGACAACGCCCTTGACGACAACATCGATAACTTCCTTGGAATCCTTAAGAGCCTGGAGCTTGTCCCAAGCCAGAACTTCCGTCGCCTGGGTGCGGGACAGAAGGATGTTGCCGTTGCCGTCGTCCTTCTTGACGACCATAGCAGAGACCTCATCGCCGGCCTTCACATTTTCCTTGATGGAAAATCCGGGCTCTTTGCTGTACTCGGCAGCGGGAATAAAGCCTTCGGCATAATATTTAAGGTCCACCGTCACACCGTTCTCATCGATGCCGACAACAGTACCGGTCAGGATATCGCCCTCTTCAACCTTCTTAAAGGAAGCATCCAGCTCGTTTTCATAATCTTTCATCGTTTCTGACATAATAACCACCTCTCCATGTATTCAATACAGTGAAAACACCCGGTTGCAAAGGCATTTTCACAAACGCCGATGAAAAAAACCAGTCCTTTCATCCTTTTATCAGTGTCCGGCAGATATCCGCCTGCCGGATATTCCGCAGCGCACAAAAACCGCACATCGCGCGGCTTCTGGGGGATCGGGCTCCCCGGAAAGCTGCTCTGGTTTATCATTATAACACAGGTATCTCAAATTGGGAACAAAAAAATTTATACTCGCGGGCACAATCTTTCCCGGGCGCAGCCCATTCACAATTTATTACTATTTCGTTCATGAAATATTAATAAGTTACTCACGAATCTTTCACATTTTCATATTATGATTAATGCGTAAAAAATAATACAGCCAACATTATTTTTTATAATTTCTTTTTCATATGTTGAATACAACATGTATTCAACTCTCCTTCCTTTTAACTAACATAAAAAAGTATCCGCCTTGCGCTGGATACTTTTTTATGTTTTACCGCTTACTTATTTTCTCTCCCAGAACATTGGACAGCTCCGCAAACTGCGGCAGCGACAGCGCTTCGCCCCGGATGTTTTCCGGAAGATGGCAGGCCTCCATCACCTCAAGCAGCTCATCCCGGCTCAGCATAAAAAACCCGGAATTTTTGAGGCCATTGACAAGAGTTTTGCGTCTCTGGTTAAAGGATGCGCGGATCACCTTAAAGAAAAGCGCTTCATCCCTCACATCTACCGGCGGCTCTTTATATTTTTCCAGATGGATAACACTGCTTCCCACCTTCGGCCTGGGAATAAAACAGTTCGGCGGCACCAGGGCGGCTATGCTGGCTTTGGCGTAATACTGCACGGAAAGAGACAGGGCGCCGTAATCCTTGCCGCCGGGGGACGCCTGCATGCGGTCGGCCACCTCTTTCTGCACCATTAAAGTTATCGATTCCAGCGGCACATGATCTTCAAACAGGCTCATAATGATGGGCGTTGTAATGTAGTAGGGGAGATTCGCCACCACCTTGATCGGCCTGCCGCCGTTTTTCTCCTGGGATATCCGGTTGAGATCTGTTTTCAGGATATCTCCCTCTATGATCTCCACATTGCTCCAATCCTTAAGAGTCTCTTTCAGGATCGGGATAAGGTTGTGATCGATCTCGACAGCCGTCACTTCCCTCGCCCTTTCCGCCAGAAACTGGGTCATGGTTCCAATGCCGGGACCGATCTCCAGCACAAAGTCATCCTTTGTCACCTCTGCGGCGTCCAGTATCCGTTTCAGGACTTTAGGGTCTATCAGAAAATTCTGCCCGAATCTCTTTTGAAAAGCAAAATCATATTGCCTGACTATGGCAAGAGTCTCTTTCGGATCTGCCAGATAGGGTTCAGCCATATTTTTTATTTCTCCATGTATGATACTTGCCTGCTCGCCCGCAAGGCGGCGCCCGTTCTAAGCCGAAATACTTCCTTACGCTGCTCCTGCCAGCCCACAAGACGATAATTTCCTTACGCCGCCCTGCGATAATAATAGGGTAGAGGGAGACGCCTTCTCCCTCTACCCCGGCGGGGCGCCCGTCACCGTCAGGTGACTATTTCCGCTTGACGCTCCTGCGCTGTTATTTTTTCAGAGCGAAATCTTTTTTATAGAGCAGTATCTTGCCGTCCTGATCCATGCGCTTATTCACGCTCTTCTTTAAGAACGGGATGCCCCCCTGGGCCTTGGCGATCGCGGCATCCATGATCATCTTGACCGAACCGATGTTCATGGGAACATCCTCCTTCTGGTTCTGGCCGATCAGGTCGTAGAGGGACAAAACCGCCGCGCTCTCCACACGGTATCCCCTCTCCTCGGCATAGATCTGGGCGAAGGACACAAGCTCATCGTTGGTAAACACCGGAATGTTGATGGTGGAGGTAAATTTCCTTGCCAGGCGCGGGAAACGGGCGATCATCTTGCGGATGCCGATCTTGTCATCCTCGAGAATAACGATCAGGCCGTCGTGATCCTCTTCCATAGCCTTGTTAAGCTTTTCGGCCGTTTCCTGGTCCAGCTGGTTGGCCTTTTCAATGACAAAAAAGCCGCCCTGCAGTTTTCGGAAAATATTGTTGATATTCTTTCCGTTTATCTGCTCCGCAAAAACATAGGCCACTTTGGCAGCCACAAGATCCAGTTCCTGGCATATGGCCGGGATCAGGCTGGAGATCAGGCGGGTCTTGCCAGTCTCCTTTCCGCCCATAACAATGATATTTCCAGTGCGGGAGGTCTTGTCCCTGGCTTCGTTCTGAACAGAGACCAGGGTATCCAAAATTTGCTCCTTCATCCCGGGAACCTTCATAAAGTAAGAAAACAGGCGCGTCTCGTTCTCCGTCAGGGCGTGATCCCTGGGATACTTGATGGAGGGCTCTTTTTTCACTTCCTGCCTGGCTGCGGCGGCCGCTTCCTCCTCTTTCTTTTTGTTTTCCTCTTCCTCGCTCAGAGAGGGGATCTCCTCGGAAAGTATCTCCTCAAAAATGGCATCGTCGCTTTCCACGGCCCGGTTCGGGAAAAGATCCACGTCCTCGTCGTCAAGAAAGCCCTCGTCATCCTCCGCTTTCTCTTCGGCAGCCGGCTCCGGATAGATGATATTTTCTTCCGGATACCCCTGGGGATGGCTGATATTCTCCATATCCTCCACTTCCAGGTCCGGCACTTCTATCTTTTTCTTTTCCTGGGCAAGAATATGGGCTTCCGGTGTAAAGAGCCTGCTATGGCTGTAGGCTTCCGCCTCCTCATCCGTCATGACCTTTGACAGCGGCCCGGCAGCCTTTTCCTTCTCCTGCTCTTCCCTCACCTTTCTGGCCTGATTTTCCGCCTCCGTTTTCTCCGCGTCGATCACGGCCTGCTCCGCGGCTACCTTAAGGGCCTTTGAAACCATGTCGAAAGAATCCTTAGTTTCCTCCGGTTCTCTCGCCTCCTCCAAAGCTCTGGCTGCCTTTGCAGGCTCAGAAGCCTTCTCGATGACCTCTTCGGCCGCGCCCTCTATCTCAGATGCCGCCTCCGCCACAGGTGCAGAAGCTTCCTCGATAACCTCTTCGGCTGCTTCCTTTACCTCGGATACCATCTCTGCCACAGGTGCAGACGCTTCCTCGATAACCTCTTCGGCTGCTTCCTTTACCTCGGATACTATATCTTCCACAGGCTCAGAGGCTTCCTCGATAACCTCTTCGGTTGCTTCCTCTATCTCAGATGCCGCCTCTTTCACAGGTTCAGGCGCTTCCTCGATAACCTCTTCGGCCGCTTCCTCTATCTCAGATGCTGCCTCTTCCACAGGTTCGGAAACCTCCTTGATAACATCTTCGGCTGCGCCCTCTATCTCAGATGCCGCCTTTTCTACAGGTTCAGACACTTCTTCGATAACCTCTTCGACCGCGCCCTCTATCTCAGATGTCGCCTTTTCTACAGGTTCAGACACTTCTTCGATAACCTCTTCGACCGCGCCCTCTATCTCAGATGCTGCCTCTTCCACAGGTTCGGAAATCTCCTTGATAACCTCTTCGGCCGCGCCCCCTATCTCAGATGCCGTCTCTTCCACAGGTTCAGACGCTTCCTTGATAACCTCTTCGGCTGCTTCTTTTACCTCGGATACCATCTCTTCCACAGGTTCAGCGGCTTTCTCGATAACCTCTTCGACTGCTTCCTTTACCTCGGATGCTGTCTCTTCCACAGGTTTGGAAGTCTCCTCGATAACCTCTTCGGCTGCTTCCTTTACCTCGGATGCTGTCTCTTCTACCGGCTCAGCCGCTTCCTCAATAACGTCTTCGGCTGCCGGCTCGGTTTCGCCTGCCATCATCCTTTCAACAGCAACCGTAATCTTCTCCACAGCTCCGATAGGACGCGAAGGAGCCACAGGCTTTTCTTCCGGCTCTTTTGTCTCTGTTATCTCAGCTTTTGTTATCTCAGCCTCTGTTATTCCGGTTTTCACGGTTTCCGCCTCAATCTCGGGCTCTTCCTTCGCTTCTTCCGGAATCTCTTCCACATGGTCTTCGTTGCGCTCTTCGTCATATATGACCGTTATTTCCGGTGTATGTCCGGGAATGTCGATCCCCTGGGCAGCGGCGGCAGCCAATATGGCATCTTCCAGATTAAATACCGGCTCCCGGCTCTCTTCATCCTTCTCCCCGGCCGGCGTCTTCTCTTCGTAAGAAGCTCCTTCACGGGAAACAGGCCCGGCCGGCGCTTTCTGTTCGGCTGCCGGCTTTCTGCTCTCCGCCTTCTCCGGATACTCATCCTCCCCCTCATCATCCGGGATCGTCAGGCTCTTTCTCAGGGCAGATAAGGGCTTTTTAGCCTCAGGCTTTTTGATCTCAGGCTTTTTAATCTCCGGC
>CAMNNO010000221.1 GCA_946545475.1 uncultured Blautia sp. | reverse complement strand
GCAACTCTGAGCGGCCCCCCCTCCCCTGGCACCTACCGGCAGGTAAGCGTAAAATAGAAAAGGCAACAGTGGCCCTCCTCTCCTGGCACCTACCGGCAGGTAGGAGTAAAATAGAAAAGCTAACAAGAAACATGGCGCACCCAGAACCTACCGGCAGGTAAACATAATCCAGAATGGTCTACAGGGGGGCGATGGGGTCTCCACATAAACTTAGTATAAAGGGAATGATCGCAATTATGCTGGAAGATAGAACCTCCTCCTTTTCTCTGGCCGCTATAACGGTCGCCGCCCTTGATGATGAGGAGCCGGCGCTCCGGTGTGTTGCTTCCGCGCTTCGGGAGAACCTTTCTCCTTGCTGCGCTGACGTGACCATCCGGGCTTTTTTATCGCATGCGGAGCTTTACAGGGCGCTTGGGGATACCTCTTTTGACGCTTTTTTTCTGGATATCGATATGCCGGGGCAGAATGGCATCGATCTGGCCTGTGACCTGCAAAAGCGGAATAAGGATACGCCGGTTATTTTTATCTCGGCCAAGGAAGAATATGTGTTTGAAAGCTTCCGGGTCCACCCCTTTGCCTTTGTGCGAAAGCACCGCCTCGCCTCCGACCTCGCCCTGGCCGTGAGGGATCTGGTCCGCCTTCTCTCAAGCCGCGCCTTATCGCTCACGCTGCCTCTGCGCGATGCCCTCGGGCATTCCTATGGCATCGATACCGGCAAGGTCCTTTACCTGGAAGCCCTGGATAAATATGTCCAGGTGGTGACTGAAACCGACAAGACGCTTCTTCGCAGCACCCTTAAGGATATGGAGGAGCAGCTTAAGGGCAGGGGCTTTTATCGCTGCCATAAGTCCTATCTCGTCAACATGGAAAAGATCAGCGCCGTGCGCCATGACGCCATCACCCTGGTCACCGGGGAGGCGCTTCCCCTAAGGCGCGGCCAGGCGATGGAGCTGAAAAAGGCGCTGATATCTGTCCTGCCGTAACCGGGGCGGGCGTTCCCCTGCCTGTCATGCTCCGCCGCGGGGCCCCTTCACTTCCCCTCTCCGCGCATGGGCGTTCCCCTGCCTGCCATGCTCCGCCATTCAGGCCGGCCGATTGAAACAAAGCAGAACCTCCTGCCATGAAACCTGCCCCTTTGGCGGCTTCATGACAGGATCTACAGAATCTATCAGAAGAGGATCTATCAGAAGAGGATCTATCAGAAGGAGATCTATCAGAAAGGAAGCTTTCATGCGTGCGCTCATCAACCAGTATTCCGGCGCCCATTACCTGGGCTTTTTTTTCATAAACACGGTCGGGCAGCTTTTTGACGCGCTTCTGATCTTCTATTTCATGAGCCATATCCTGAGCCCTAAGACCGGCCGCCGCCTGCCATGGGGATGGGCCGCTTTTCTGATGACCGGTGTGACCTGCCTGGCCGATCATCTTTCCGGCAACAACCCCCATGTATGGACGGGCGTGATCATCCTCTTTCCGCTCTGCTATGGCCTTCTCTTCTACCGGGAGGACTGGCGCTACCAGCTGGTGATCTGCCTTCTGGGAAGCGTTGTCCTCTCCTCGCTGGAAAATGTCTCCGTGTCGCTGACAAACCTCTGCCTCAGCCGGTATACGCCCGGCTACGTCGGCCTTCTGTTCCTTTACGCCCTGCGCCGTTTCCTGATGAAGGGAGTTCTCTTTCTGGCCCTTAGCTTTCTTTTGAAAAAAACAAGCCCCTTAAGCGGACAGAGGGGCCATGCCTCCTGGTATGCCCTTGGCATAACCTCCCTGGCCGAGATCTGGCTCATGTTCTTTTTCCGGGACCACGGCCAGGGGCTGTGGGAAGGGCTTGTGCTCAGCCTTTTCTGCCTTTTCGTCCCTATCCTGTATTATGTGATGCTCAACCTCACCGAGGACAACGCCATCAAGGAAAAGACAGCCCTTGTGCAGAAAAATCAGATCGCCGTCCAGGAGCAGTACCTGGACCAGGTGATGCAGATGCAGGATTCCCTCCGGAAGTTCCGGCACGATTACCGCTCGCACCTGTTCTGCATGGACGGGCTCTTGCAGGAGGAGCGCTATGATGAGCTCAGGGCCTACTTGCAGGACCTTCACAAGATGGATAAGGCGCTCTCCTACGGCACGGCCTACACAGGCAACCACCGTCTGAACATTCTCCTTAACCAGAAGAAAGCCGCGGCCGTCTCCCGGGGCGTGGAGCTGGATATCAAGGTGGACGACTGTCCTCCCGGCGCCATCTCGGCCTATGACCTTAACGTCATCCTGTCGAACCTCTGCGATAACGCCATCGAGGCAGCCGCCCTTTCCGAGGAGAAAAAAGCCCTCCTCGTCCTCAAAAAGACCCGGAGCTACCTGGACATCCTGGTCCAGAACACTACCCCGGGGAACGTGCTGAAGGATAATCCCCAGTTCCTGACCAGCAAAGCCGACGCCGCCAACCACGGCTACGGCACCCGCATCGTCCAGAGCCTCATCGAAAAATACGAGGGGATACAGAAGATCGACGGCGGGGAAGGATGGCTCAAAATGCGCATACTGCTGCTGAACACATAGCTTTGTTTCAAGAAAAAAAGTTGTGAGGCTGTTTTTTTATGACCCCAATATCTGTTTCCCATGAACCGCCCTGCCGCCTTCGCACCGCTTCTTTGGCGGATGCCCGGCGACTTCTTGATATTTATTCGTATTACGTCACGGACACGGCCATTTCTTTTGAGCTCTCTGTCCCCTCTCTTCCGGAATTTGAACGCCGGATAGCGGCCACCCTGGAAAAATACCCCTATATCGTGGCGGAGGACCCCCTCTCGGGGGTGCTTCTGGGCTATGCCTATGCCGGCCCCTTCCATCCCCGCGCCGCCTACGCCCACTGCGCGGAGGTCACGATCTACCTTGACCACGGCTGCCAAAAGCGCGGGCTCGGGCGAAAGCTCTACGATGCGCTGGAAGAGGAGCTGCGCTCCATGGGCATAAGGAACCTCTACGCCTGCATAGGCTATCCGGAGGCGCCGGATGAATACCTGACCACCAACAGCGCCGATTTCCACGCCCATATGGGCTACACCCTGGCCGGCCGCTTTCACAAATGTGGCCGCAAATTTGGCCGGTGGTACGACATGATCTGGATGGAAAAGCTGATCGCCTGAGAAGGAGAAGAAAAGGGGATGGTTCTTTTTTCTTACGGATCACAAGAAAAAAGAACCGTCCCCTTTTCTTCTCACAGCTCCCTGTTTTTGAAGAATACTATGGACAGATACCACGAGAACGCGTACAGGCCGACAACAGCCGCGCAGATGGCCGGCACCGCGATCCCTGCCGGCAAACTTACCTCGACATCCGTGTCGACAAGCTGCGCTATGATCACGCCTCCCGCGCAGATAACGCCTATGACCACATAATAGACGATCCGTCCCTTCTCCACGCCCCATTTAAAGATGACCGGGAAGGTGATGGCCGGCATCAGGAGGGCAAGCAGCAGCAACACCGCCATAAGCGCGATGAGCTCTCCCGGCTCCATGGCATCGCTGACCCTCATCCTCACCACCTGGGCGATCCCGGTCACGATGAACATGACGAGCGATGTGGCGAGGCCGATCAGATATTTAGCCGAAACGATCTGGGCCCTGCTGCAGGGGAGGGAGGCGCTGTACTGCAGCCAGTGGCTCCGCTCGTCATAGGAATGCAGGGTGATGGGGATCATGCTGCATAAAATGCAGGGGTAAAACGCGAAGAACAGGTTGGAATCATCCATAAAAGATACCGCAAGGAACGCAGTCACGATAAGCAGGTAGGATCGGCAGTAGCTTTTCATCATATACCAGTCTTTGAGAAGCAAGCCTTTCATAACAATCTCACGCCTCCTTTACCATCAGTATGAAAAGTTCCTCAATGCTGACCGGGCTTATGGGCATGTCCTTTGGCACCTGGCTCCGCAGCACCAACGCCTCCGCCCCGTAGCGGGATTCCTTTTTATAGAGAACCGCGTCCTCTGAGAGCTCATTCAGGCGCTCCGCCGGCGCGTGGACCATGCCGTATTCATCCAGCAGCCTGTCCTTTTCCTCGCAGAGCATAAGCTTTCCCTTGTGGAGGAAGGCGATATAGTCGCAGAGCTTTTCCAGGTCGCTGACGATGTGGGAGGATATCAGGATGGAGTGGCCCTCGTCCCGGGTAAACTCGCTGAACATATCCACCACCTCATCGCGCACCACCGGGTCCAGCCCGGATGTCGCCTCGTCCAGGATGAGGAGGCGGGCGCCGTGGGACATGGCAACCGCGATGCCCAGCTTCATCTTCATTCCGCGGGAGAAATCCTTGAAGGCCTTATCCCACGGAAGAGAGAACCGCCCTGCCAGGCGCTCGTACTCCGCGCTGTCCCACTGCTTAAAAGTATTCGCCATGATCTTCCCCACCTGGCGGACGGTCAGGCATTCGGGAAGGCCGACCTCATCCAGGACGACGCCGACATCCTCCTTAGTCAGGATCGCTCCCTCCTGGCTGTCCTGCCCCAGGATGGTAATGCTTCCGCCGTCTTTCCTTATCATGTTCAGGATGAGCTTTATAGTCGTGCTCTTCCCGGCCCCATTCTCGCCAACCAGGCCCATGATGCAGCCGCTTGGCAGGATCAGGTTTAAATTGTCCAGCGTAAAGCCAGGATAGCGCTTGGTCAGGTTTTTGATCTCCAGTGCGTTCATTCTTCCTCCTCCAGACAAAAACGGAACATTTCCAGAAGCTCTTCCCTGCTGATGCCGCCGTTCGCGGCGAGAACAGATATCTGCTCCATATGCTCCTCAATCTTTTTCAGATTTTCCTCGCGGATCAAGTCCGCGTTCCGTGCTGCGACATATGAGCCCTTTCCTGGGACCGTATAGATAAAACCTTCCTTTTCCAGTTCGTCATACGCGCGTTTTGTGGTAAGAAAGCTGATGCGCAGATCCTTAGCTAGGCCGCGGATCGAAGGCAAAAGTTCGTTTTCTTTCAAGCTCCCGCTTATGATCTGATTCTTTATCTGCACATAAATCTGGTTATAGATCGGCTCTCCGCTCTTGTTATCAATAAGAATCTCCACGCCGCCACCTCTGTTAAATCTGATATTTCAGTTACATCTGTATAATACTATACTATAACAGTTATGTCAAGCCCTAATATCTAATATTTTACTCTTGCCTGGCGGTAGGGTGTATGGTGCGCTATGCTTCTTAATACTTTTTTATTTTTCTCTTGCCTGGCGGTAGGGTGTATGGTGCGCTATGCTTCTTAATACTTTTTTATTTTTCTCTTGCCTGGCGGTAGGGTGTATGGTGCGCTATGCTTCTTAATACTTTTTATTTTTCTCTTGCCTGGCGGTAGGGTGTATGGTGCGCTATGCTTCTTAATACTTTTTATTTTTCTCTTGCCTGGCGGTAGGGTGTATGGTGCGCTATGCTTCTTAATACTTTTTATTTTTCTCTTGCCTGGCGGTAG
>CAMNNO010000220.1 GCA_946545475.1 uncultured Blautia sp. | reverse complement strand
AGAGCCGTCAGGCTCTCAGAAGCCACAGACCTTTATGGTCTGTGGTAGTTCACGAATTATACCGGCTCTTCCTCCCGCTTTATCGCACACACCGGGAATATTTTTACGACTGGTGCGAGATCGGCTCCATTTACGGCGCGCCATCGGGCTGCCTGTGGGGCGGCGGGCGCGTGGGAAATGGCGAAGCGCGGCCGGAGGATGTGGCGGAGCTGATGCGGGAATACGCACTCTGTGCCCGCCTCACTTTCAGCAATTCCCTTCTTAAAGAGGAGCATCTGTCGGATAAAAAATGCCATGCCCTGTGTGCCCTGTTTGAGAACAACGGGCCGGCCAGGAACGGCGTTATCGTCTGCTCCGACCTCCTGCTCGCCTGCATCCGGGAGAACTATCCCGGGCTGTATTTTGTTTCGTCAACGACGAAGGTGCTGACAAAGTTCCGGCAGCTGGAGGACGAATTAAAGCGCGAGGAGTTCCGGTATGTTGTGCCGGATTTTCGCCTGAATAAGTCTTACGATGAGCTGAACAGACTGCCGCAGAGCCTGAAACAGAAGGTGGAATTTTTGTGTAACGAATGCTGCTCTTACGCCTGCCCTGACCGGAAAGCGTGCTACGAGAATGTCAGCCGGAAAAACCTTGGCGAGCCCTGCGCCGACCACATTTGCGCTTCCCCGCAGGCCGCCCGGGGCTATCGCTTCTCGGATGCCATGAAAAATCCGGCTTTCATCGGGATAGAAGAGATCCAGGAGACATATATGCCCAACGGATTCTCGCAGTTCAAGATCGAGGGGCGTGGGCTGGGAAGCGCGCTTATCCTGGAGTTTCTCCTTTACTATATGACAAAGCCGGAGCATCAGTTGAAGGTCAGGGAGGAGATCTATCTGGACAGTATGCTGGATCTGTTTTAATCGAGTAGGAGGGGGAAATCCCCTCCTACTCGCCCGTGGGGCGGCGTTCGGCGTAAGCCGATAATTTCCTTGCGGCCGTGAATAGTAATCTCCATTATGTGAAGATTTTGTGAAAAACTTGACAAAAGTATTACGAAAATGTTAAGCTCTCATACGTCGATGAAAGAAACCTGGGAAACGAAAAAATCCTTGCGTTTTGATCCGTTTCCGGCGCCGGATCTGCACCGCGTCAGCGGCATATTTTTGCAGTAAATTCGTGCGCTTACGATAACAGATTCGAAAGGAGATGCTTTTCATGTCGAAAAAGCTTTTCACATTTAAACATGTATCTGGATGGATGCTGCTGACCATGGTCGTCACCAATCTGATGACCGGCCAGACGGCCTATGCCTCGTATGATGACAACGGGATCATCAGCGAGGATAACGATATTTATGAGGAGACAGAGGATGTCGGCCAGGAGATCGCCGATTTTGCCGTGCAGTATGTGGGATACCCCTATGTCTATGGCGGGACCAGCCTGACAAACGGGGCGGATTGCTCCGGATTCGTCCAGACCATATTCTCCCTGTTCGGCTATTCGCTGCCGCGGACGGCAGCCGAGCAGTATTACAGCGCAACATGGAAGTCCCTGGACGCTCTTACGCCGGGAGACCTGGTATTCTATGGGAGTGATATCCACCATGTCGCCATCTATATCGGTGACGGACAGATCGTCCATGCCGCTAACTCGGAAAGCGGCATAAAAATTTCGGATATGTATTACTCAACGCCCTACGCGGGGGGCACCTATCTGTATTAAAGATCAAGCAGGAGGGGGAAGCCTATATTTCCTTACGCTGCCCCTGCGATAAAGAAAAAGGGAGAAGAAAAGGGAGAGGAACTGTCCTTTTTCTTCTCCCTTTCTTCTTGCGAAGAGATAGGCTTCTTGCTATAATAGCCGATGATGTAAAGGCGTATCAGAGGAGGAAAAACAGCATGAAAAAACCTAATATCTGCCAGACCGTGCTTTCCGTCGCGTCCTGCAAGGCGGCACGGTTGTTTTTGAGGAAAACAGGACGCGGCGGGACGGCGGTTCCGGGGATCGTGGCCTTGAAGATCGCGAGAAACATCCTCTGCAAGGTGACGGAGGGCATGCAGATCGTGGTGGTGACCGGCACAAACGGCAAGACGACCACCTGCAACATGATCGAGCACGCCTTAACAAGCGCGGGAAAGGATTGCCTTTTAAACAGGTCCGGCGCGAACCTGCTCCACGGCATCGCCTCGGACCTGATCTCCAACGCCACATGGCTGGGGAAGCCGAAATGCCGTTACGCGGTCCTGGAATGCGATGAAGCAGCCCTTAAGCAGCTGGTCGATTATGTCACGCCGAAGGCTATAGTCGTCACCAACCTGTTCAGCGACCAGGTCGACCGCTATGGGGGCGTTCAGAATACGTTAAAGGAGATCCGGACCGGCGTGGAGAAAAGCCCGGAGTCGGTTCTGGTGCTCAATGCCGATGAGCCGCTTTCGGCTTCCCTGTCCCTGGGCAGGCCGAACAGAGTCATTTACTATGGCCTGGAAAGCTCCGTCGGCGTTCAGGGGGATGTGGACCTTAAGGATGCCGGGAAGTGCCCGGTGTGCGGGGGTGAATATACCTACGATCATCACATTTATGCCCATCTCGGCGGCTACGCCTGCCCGTCCTGCGGTTATAAGAGGCCGGAGCCGGATGTGGCAGTCACCGCCATCGATGGCGTATCCTCCAGCGGAACGAAAGCTTCCGTCAGGATCGGGAATGCGGAGCATAAGGCGTTTATCTCGCTCCCGGCTGTTTACAATGTCTACAACGCGGCGGCCTGCCTGGCGGCCTCTAAGGCCATGGAGATCGATGAGGAGACGGCCGTTTCCTCCCTCTCCTCCGTCCGCTCGTCCTTTGGGCGTCTGGAAACCTTCGACCTTGACGGTGTCAGGATGCAGATGATCCTGGTGAAAAACCCGGCCGGCTGTAATCAGGCGTTTTCTTATGTGACCAGTTTTGATGAGGATTTCACCGCCGTCCTCTGCCTGAATGACAGGACCGGCGATGGCCACGACATTTCCTGGATCAACGACACGGATTACGAAAAGCTCTGCCGCGATCCTCACCTTAAAAAGCTTTATGTCGGCGGCGACCGCGCGCAGGACCTGAATGCGCGCCTTCTGGAAGCCGGAGCCAGGGAGGAGGAGCTGGAGCGGATAACGGATTATCCGGCCCTTCTTGAAGAGCTGAAAAAAGAAGGACGGCCGGTCTTCCTCCTGCCAAACTATACCGCAATGATGGAGCTGCGGCAGGCCATTGTGAAAGCGACAGATTCCAGGGATTTCTGGGAGTAAAGATCATGCCGCAAAGGCGCCGCCTTTATAGGGAGCCGAAGATGCCGGAAAGAAAAGCCGCCATGAGGCCGGTCCGGCTTTGCGGATGCTGTGAAAAGGAGAAGATACTAAAAAATGCTGTTATCATCTATCGCGGCAGCCCTGTGCCTGTCTGGGATATCTTATGCCGGCGAGGCTGAGATTGACGAGATCATGGCCGGGATGACGCTGGAGGAAAAGATCGGGCAGATGATGGTGCCGTCCTTCCGCATATGGAAGGAGGTCCCGGATGCGTCTTCCGATGAGCTGGTCCGGGCGGTCGAAAACGCCGAGAAGGAGGCTCCCGCGGTCAACATCACCGAGCTGAACGACACCATCCGCGAGGGACTGGCCGAGTATCACTTTGGCGGGACCGTCTTCTTTGCCGAAAACTGCCATGACGCCGAGCAGACCTTAAAGCTGGCGGCGGACCTCCAGACGGCGAACCGGGAAGGAAGCCGTATTCCCCTCATCATCAGCATTGACCAGGAAGGCGGAAATGTGGCCAGGCTCGGCTTTGGCACCTCCGGCATCAGCAGCATGGCTTTAAGGGCGACGGGAGACCCGGAAAATGCCCGGAAAATGGGCGCCATTACCGGGGAGGAGCTTGCCCTGCTTGGCATTAACGCCGATTTTGCCCCGGTCATGGATGTCAATAATAATCCCAACAATCCTGTTATCGGGATCCGTTCCTTCGCGGACGACCCGGAAGAGGTAGCTACTTATGGCACCGCCTTCCTTGAGGGCCTGAAAGAAAACGGCATCATGGCCACCCTCAAGCATTTCCCGGGCCACGGCAACACAGACACAGACAGCCACACCGGCTTCCCCGTTGTGGAAAGCACCTACGAAGAGCTTAAGGCCTGTGAGCTGATCCCCTTCCAGGCGGCCATTGATGCCGGCGTGGACATGATCATGACCGCCCATATCCAGTACCCCAATGTGGAAACCGAAACCTATATGGCCAAAACCGGAGAAGAGGTATATCTGCCCGCCACCATGAGCCGGACGATCCTGACAGATATTCTGCGGGGCGATATGGGCTTTGAGGGTATCATCGTCACGGATGCCCTGGACATGGCCGCCATTTCGGAATACTTCGAAACCGAGGACGTTCTGCGCATGACCATAAATGCCGGCGCGGATATGCTGCTTCTTCCCATCGTCGTTGATACGGCCTCTTATCGGAAAAACCTGGATATGGTTGATATGGCGGTCCGGCTGGCGAGGGAAGGCCGGATCGATATGGCCTGCGTGGACGATGCCGTAAAAAGGATCCTCACCGTCAAGCAGAAATACGGCCTTCTGGACCAGACGGATTTTGCGGTGACCGAAGAGAAGATAGAGGCCGCCGTTTCGCTCGTGGGAAGCGCCTCCCACAAGGAAGCCGCCTGGCAGATGGCCGAGCAGGCCCTGACGCTGGTAAAGAATGAAGATCATGCCTTCCCCATCTCCATGAAAAACGGCGAGAAGACCCTGATAGTGCTCGGCGATACCCTGGCAAGCCGCGCAGCCCTTGGGGACTTCCTCCAAAAGCTTCTGGAAGAAAAGGAGCTCCTTCCCGAAGGAGCCGAAGTTATGACTATGCTGAACACGGCCGATAACGAGGCGGCCTGCCAGGAAGAAGCGCGGAGCGCGGATCATGTGATACTGGTCCACCGGACATACGGCTCATCCTGCCTGGACCCCGGAAATAGCGACGGCTTCTCCACCGGTGTTTTTGACAGGATCATCGCACAGTGCCATGAAGATGGAAAGCCGGTGATCGTCGTCACGGCCCAGCTCCCCTACGACGCCGCCCGCTTTACTGAGGTTGATGCCATCCTCCTTGCCTACTGCTCCAGCGTGATGCGCACCGTCCCGGCCGAGGCGGGCGCCGGCAGCGCCTACGTACCCAACCTCCCAGCCGCCCTGTGCGCCTGCTTCGGAGCCAGTATTCCCGCCGGGGAGCTCCCCGTCAATATCCCCCAGCTCGACGAAAACTACCATATTACAGATGAGATATTGTTTGCGCGGGGCGCTATCCACTGAACATTCTACTTTTTACCTGCCGGTAGGTTATGAGTGCGCCATGTTCCCTTTAACCGTTCTATTTTATGTTTACCTGCCGGTAGGGGCTGGGTGCGCCATGCTCCCTTTAACCGTTCTATTTTATGTTTACCTGCCGGTAGGGGCTGGGTGCGCCAT
>CAMNNO010000219.1 GCA_946545475.1 uncultured Blautia sp. | reverse complement strand
GGGCCCCGCAACTCTGAGCGGCCCCCCCTCCCCTGCGCCTACCGGCAGGTAAGAGAAGAATAAAAAAGATAATAAGAAACATAGCGCCCCTCAACCTACCGGCAGGTAAGAGTAACATATAAGGAAGCATAACGCCCCCCAACCTACCGTCAGGTAAATATAAAAAGGCCGGGAGGATGGCAGATGTTAGTCTGCCGGCCTCCCGGCCCATAGATTTAACTTATATTATATTGTATATCTTTTGAATTGCGATTATAAGATCACTCCATTATTTAATGGCGCTGAGCACGATACGCATCTTCGCCACCTGCGCGGTGGTAACTTTACCAAGCGCTTTTTCAACAGCAGCGTAGGTCTTAGGACGAGCACTCTTTAAGACGCTCGGGTTCAGAACATAGTCCCTGACAGACTCCGCAAAGTATTCAGCACTGTTCTGAAGGACATAAGCCTTATTGTACCCGGTATAAGCACCCTTCTCAGAGTTGAAGATGGCGGTGAACTCGCTGCCGGTGTCATAGTTACCAGCGATGAAGCCCAGGAAGTGGCCGAGCTCGTGATAAATAGTATCATTGTTCTCGCGCAGCGTAATGCTCTTATCCTTAGCGGAGAAGTAACCGGAATAAGTAACCTTCGGGTCAACGATGACGGTCATGCCCAGGGTATTGAAAGCATCCGTAACCTTGGCGGGCATCTTGGAGGCAGCGCTCTTAACACTGACGGTGGTGGGGGTCGTTACCTTCTTTTCCTCTTTGGGGGTAACGGTCGTGGTCGTGGTGATGGTCGTGGTCACCTTGGTGGTGACGAGTTTCTTTTTGGACTTCTTAAAGTACTGCTCGGTATCCTTGGTATTGATCTTGGTGGTCGTCTTGACCTTGGTCTGGGCATCCTTCTGAACGGTCTTGGAGGTAACGGTGATAACCGGGGTCAGGGACTTGGTGCCGCTGTACTTGGCAGGCTCAGTCATCCATACAGTCTTGGTGGTTTCCTTGGTGTTGGTCTTGACATCGACCGTGACGACGGGCTCGGCAGCCAGAGGAGTTTCTTCCTCTTCCAGGACAGTCTCGAGGACGGCATCCACAACGCTTGCTTCTTCGATGATCTGGACGGTGTCATAAAATACCTTGCCGGCAAAACCGACAACGGCGATAACTGCTGCGAGGGTGACGGCGATCACGCGCTTCTTGGTGATGAAACCCTTCTTCTTGCCTTCGGCGTTCGTGTTCTCGGTTTCGTTGTTGATGATCGTATTCTCGTTCTTGTTCATTTCTGTCATGGTGTTCGCCCTTCCTTTCTCATTCTTCATCTCATTTTCAATAGTCCCGTTTGTATTTTCAGCGGAGCTTAAATCCATATTTTTATTGGCAACAGGCTTCTGGCCGGAATGAAGACCCTGCGGGTCGCTGGTATTCATGGTCATGTTCTTGTTCTCGATATTGGCGTTCTCGTTCGTTTTCATGTGGACACATCCTTTCAATTTTGTAAAAATGCTTTTGTTTCCAGGCATTAGTTAAAAGATCTAGCCTTGTCTGTGAAATATAGCCATTTTGCAAAAGTGATGGAGCGTGCTCTTTTTTTTCGATTCCTCCGGATAGAAAAGAAAAAACCGCTTACGCTACGTAAACGGTCACCACAAATACTCTTTGTCAGGTCCGGCTCCTCTACTCCCCCTGTATAGTTATGGATTGAGGATGCTCTCCTTCTATAAAATTAGAGTAAAAAAATGCGGCAACCGGCTGTCATAGTCCGAAGACCTTAGACCCATTGGCTTTGCGTCCCTGCCTTTCAACAGGTTTGCCTTTAAATCACAACTGCATAATAACCCATCTTTTTGGTTTTGTCAATACCTTTTTTTATTTTTTTTAAAAAAATTTTGCTCACGCGTGAAAAGCCCCTAAAATTGCCGCCGGCAGGGCTTTGTGACGAATGCCGATCGCGGAAAACAACAAGGAAAATTATAAACTTGTCATAAGAGGACTTTATTTTTCTCTTCAATCTTGTTATACTATAAAAGGGTAAAGGGGAGTTTATCCCCATCAGCGACATCTTTTTTTGTAAAGCGATATCTTTTTTGTAAAGGGAGCATTTTATGCTTTTTGGGAATCCTAAGCGAACAGCCTTGTTGCTGCTGCCTTTCCTGTTTTTGGCTGCGGGCTGCGGCGGGGCTTCAAATCCGGGCGCCCTGGCAGAGGCGCCGCCAAGCTTTTCGTCTCCGACCGTCCTGGTGCCGGAGGCTTCCGGGGAAGAGGTTTTTGATGTCTCCCCCATGCATCTGGATATTTCCCATACGGATATGGGATATCTGATGGTCTTTAACCAGTCCGGGGAAGCTACCGTCAACTTTCAGCTTCTTGACCCGGATATGGTCACCTATTCTTATTTTATATCGCCGGGCGATTACGCTGTCATTCCCTTCTCCGGGGGCAGCGGGAAATACATTATGCTGGGCTATGTCCAGATCACGGGAAACCAGTATGCGGCCCTTTTCAGCCGGGAGATGACGGTCAGGCTGCAGAACGAGTTCTACCCGTATCTGTTTCCCAACCAGTATGTCAACTTCACGCCGGACTCGGAGGCCTGCCGCCTGGCCCTTAGCATGATGGAACCGGGTACGGTCGATACGGAGGCCCTATCTCTTATTTATAATTATGTCGTCGAGCATGTCACATATGACGACTACAAAGCGGCCACCGTGGATGCCGGCTATCTTCCGGACGTGGATGAAACGCTTGAGACCGGCAAGGGCATCTGCTTCGACTATGCCGCCCTGATAAGCGCCATGCTTCGCAGCCGCAACATTCCCTGCAAGCTCCAGATCGGCTACGCCGGTGCCACCAAGCATGCCTGGATCGATGTCTATATCCTCTCCAAGGGATGGATAAACAAGGCCATCGCCTTTGACGGGGAATCCTGGACGAGGCTCGACCCCACATTTGACTCCAACGCGGATGAATCCAACCAGGACGCTATTCTTTCCTATATCGGGGACGGAACCAATTATAATGTGCAGTTTACCCGCTGACAGCCCCTGCGGAACCCGGCGTGGTAAACAGATCAGAATGCAGGAGTACGTTTTTCAGTTCCCCCACCGCCCAAGGGCAGTGGGTTTCCGCCTAAGACAGCTGAAAGGATTTTATTTATGAAAAACCTGAATAACCTGGAGCTGTTCCATTTTTGCGAACAGTTTTCTCTCATCCTGAAGTCCGGCATTTCCTCTATCGATGGCCTCCAGATCCTTTCCGAGGACCAGGCCGATCCGGACAGTGCCAGACTCTTTAAGAGCATGCAGGAGGATATGGAGGAATATGGCTCCTTCGCCCACGCGCTGGAAAATTCCGGCGTCTTTCCGGGAACGATGATCGCTTTTGCCAAGGTCGGGGAGGAAACCGGGTGCCTTGACGAAGTCATGGCGTCCCTGGCGGACTTTTACCAGATAGAAAATGAAACCTCCCAGCAAATCCGCAGTGCCATCTCCTATCCGCTCATTATGCTGGGCATGATGACGGTAGTTCTGGTGGCCCTGCTCGTATGGGTGCTCCCGGTCTTTTCCCAGGTCTTCCAGTCCATGGGGATCGAAATGACCGGCATCTCCTCCGGCTTTCTCACGATAGGAGCCGCCATAAGCCGCTATGCCGTCATTTTCCTGGCTCTGGCTGTTATCCTTGTTCTGTTCATCCTCTTTCTGTTTTTCAGCAAAAAGGGGCATAACATTCTCCAGAAAACACTTCTCTCCCTGCCTTACCTTAAGGAGATACCCATAGCCAGGGACTATGGCCGCCTTACCCAGGCCATCTCCATGGGGCTTAAAAGCGGCCTGGCACCCGAGGAGAGCATGACCCTGACCCGGGATATGTTAAGCGACCCTACAGTCATTGCCCGCATGGACAAGGCCATCGAGCAGCTTCGCGATGGCGAGCTCTTCTCAGATGCCCTGACCTCCTCCAAGCTTTTTACCGGCATGGATGCCCGGCTTATCGGTATCGGCTTCCAGGCCGGCGAAGGGGATGAGGTCATGCACCGCCTCTCCAGGCGTTACTCGGAAGCCTCCGCCGACCAGATCGGCCGCATCATCGCCGTCATCGAGCCGACCATCGTTATCCTGCTCTGCCTTCTGGTCGGGCTGACTCTTCTGTCGGTCATGATGCCGCTCATGGGAATCTTTGCCCAGATGGCCGTTTAATGCTGCCGGATGGCTGTTTACTATGACAGAGAATGATAAGACGCCCGCGTTTTTATTTGTTTCCCGCGCCGGATCTTCGCCGCAGAGGCGGCGCATCTCCGCGGAAAATTCCCAACCTAAACCTCCAAAATTCGCAAACCCGCGCTTACGCGCCCTACCGTCTGCTATCGCAGACTCTGTTTGCTCTTTAGGAGGTAGGTTGCCCGTATAATAATACGGCAACCGTACAGGTGGAAAATTCCGTGCGCTTATGATATTTCGAAGGGAAAAACTTATGAAGCTCTATACCAGCCGCAAAGCCAGAATATGGCATGCCGTAAAGCTTTGCCTGCCGGTCCTGTTTCTGGCCGTCTGTCTTGGCACCTTTATCGTGGCCATCCGGCGTACCGGTGAGGATACCCTTAAAAAGCAGCAGGAGACTCTCAGCCAGACTCTGGTGAAAAGCGCTGTCCGCACCTACGCCATGACCGGCCGCTATCCCGAAAGCCTTGCCGAGATCACGGCGCAGTACGGGATCAGCTACGATCCCTCCCATTTTGTTGTGGAATATCTGCCCTCCGGGGCGAATCTGTTTCCGCAGATCTATGTCATTGCCATAGGGGGGAAGCCATGAAGCAGTCGCAGATTTATGTCATTGCCAGGAGCTATGTTCCTGTCAGGAGCTATATTCCTGTCAGAAGCTATATTTCTGTCAGAAGCTATATTTCTGTAATAGGAGAGAAGTCATGAACCGGTCAAAAAGACGCCCCCATTCCATTGACAGCCTGTTCACCATGCTGCTCTTCGGCCTGTATGCGCTTTTTATCCTGCTCATCCTTCTTTTTGCCGCGCGCCTTTACCGCATAAATGTCCACAGCTTTACGGAAAACCAGAATCTCCATACCGCCATGGATTATATTGCCGCAAAATTCCGCCAGCACGAGAAGGCCGAGGATGTGTTTATCGAAGACAATGATGCCGGAAAATGCCTGTGTTTCCGGGACAGCTATGACGGTATCTCCTATATCACTTACCTGTATTTTGACGGGAAAAACCTTAAGGAGCTGTTCACGCTGGAAAGCCTGGAGCCTCCCTTTGCCATGGGGACGCCCCTTTCTTCCTTAAGCTCCTTTGCCGTGAACGAGCTGCCTTCCGGGCTGATCTCCGTCACCCTGTCCGGGGATGACGACCGCTCCTCCACGCTGGTCCTCCACCCCGGGCCTCCCGGAGCTTAAAAGCCGCGGCTTGATCCGGTGACGGCCGCGTATGCGGCTTTATCTGGTGACAACCACGTATGCGGTTTAATCTGGTGACAACCGCGTATGCGGTTTAATCTGGTGACAACC
>CAMNNO010000218.1 GCA_946545475.1 uncultured Blautia sp. | reverse complement strand
AAATTTCCTGCACTTTTACACCGCAAGCCTGGACTTAAAAAGAATTTCTCCCTGCAGCCATATATGCCCTTTAAACCTTCGGCCTATGGCCGGTTCGCCGAGGAGGTCGCTGCGGTTGATGAGGACATCGTATGTCACGTCATTGCTCTCAATGGTCATCCTGCAGATTTCCTCAGACGTTTTCTTGTTTGTTTCATAGTTAAAGGCTTTTATCTCGCCGAGAACGCTGTACTGGTCGCATTCGATGCCGTGGGGCATAAAGTAGGAATCCACAATGGTAAAGACATCTTCGGTTATGATGCGCTCGGAGAGCATGGAATAGATGTCCATTTCGTCCATGGACAGGTTTTCCATGGCTTCCGCGTCCCCGTTCCGGGCGGCCTCGATCAGGTTGGCGCGGTTTTTGCTGATCTCCTTTTCAGCCAGGACCATTTCCTTGTCCTTTTTGAGGGGAAGAAGGATCGTTCCTTCGCTGGCCAGGGCTGAGAGCGTAAGGGGGGTGCGAACCTCGAGGGAAACCTTGTCTTTCAGTGACTTTATATATTCCGCGGCGTTCTGGAGATAAAAAATGAGAGTTACGCCTACGCGGAGATCATCGACGGCGCCGGCGAAGGAATCCTTGTCCGTGTGCCGTTCGACGGTTATTGTCTCTTTTGATGTCGTACCCGTGCCCTTAAAGAAGGGGAAGGAATAATGGGGATGAAACTTACCGTCGTCGCCGTGGCGGCCACAGACCTTAATGCCGAAGCTTTCCCCATAATACCTGGTCAGCTCGACAAAGCTTCCGTCCTCGTACCAATCGACCTTTCTTTTCTCATCCGCATGCTGGACAACATCCAGGACCAGGCTTTTCATCTGGGCATGGGTTTTAATGTCGGAAAAACCTATTGTTTTCAGATATTTATGCAATTTTGCACCTCCTTTACGAGGTTTTGCTGAATGCTCCGCTTATGATGTAGGGAGCATATGCTCTCTTTCACGATAAGCGTTCATTCCGGTTAACAGGAAGCAGGCCTTTTTCCCGGCGCTGCTTCCTGTTTTCTTTTGTAAACATGTAAAGCGTTATCATATACTTATCGGAAATTCCGAAGGAACTTTCGATAAAATGCGGGCGCACTTGCCGCGCCGCATTTTGATCATCGGGTTCGCGAAGCGGTTTCGATAATATATCTTATCAGAAGTCAGCGAAGCTGATTCCGATAGAAGGACAGCTCTGCCGTCCGTCATTCGATCATCGGGTTCGCAAAGCAAAGCTGAGCGATTCCGAACATCGGCTTATATTATTTTTTCGGTTCAAGCTTTGTCATCATACCCATATAAGGCTGAAGAACCGTGGGAATGTTGACGGAGCCGTCGGCGTTCAGGTTATTCTCGAGGAAGGCGATGAGCATACGGGGCGGAGCAACCACGGTATTATTCAGCGTGTGGGCCAGATATTTGCGGCCGTCGCTGCCGTTTACGCGGATCTTAAGACGGCGGGCCTGGGCATCTCCGAGGTTGGAGCAGCTGCCGACCTCAAAATACTTCTTCTGCCTGGGGGACCAGGCTTCCACATCGAGAGACTTTACTTTCAGATCCGCCAGGTCGCCCGAGCAGCATTCCAGGGTCCTGACCGGAATATCCATGGAGCGGAACAGATCGACGGTGTTCTGCCAGAGCTTGTCAAACCACATGGGGCTGTCCTCGGGCTTGCAGACAACGATCATCTCCTGCTTTTCGAACTGATGGATGCGGTAAACGCCTCTTTCCTCAAGGCCATGGGCGCCTTTTTCCTTGCGGAAGCACGGCGAATAGCTGGTCAGGGTCTTGGGCAGTTCTTCTTCCGGAATGATCTGGTCGATAAACTTGCCGATCATGGAATGCTCGCTGGTGCCGATCAGGTAGAGGTCTTCGCCCTCGATCTTATACATCATGGCATCCATCTCAGCAAAGCTCATAACACCTGTCACGACGTTGCTGCGGATCATGAAGGGAGGCACGCAATAGGTAAAGCCCCGGTTGATCATGAAATCCCTGGCATAGGAAATGACAGCGGAATGAAGCCTGGCAATGTCGCCCATCAGATAGTAGAAGCCATTGCCGGCTACACGGCGGGCGCTGTCCAGGTCGATGCCGTTGAAGCGCTCCATGATCTCGGTGTGATAGGGAACCTCAAAATCCGGAACGACCGGCTCGCCAAAGCGCTCGATCTCCACGTTCTCGGAATCGTCCTTTCCGATGGGAACGGACGGATCGATGATGTTCGGAATGACCATCATGTTCTTTAACAGCTCTTCCTCAACCACTTTTTCCCTGGCGCTGAGCTCTTCGACACGCTGATCGGATTCGGTAACTTTTTTCTTGAGCTCCTCAGCCTCGTCTTTTTTGCCGTTCTTCATAAAAGCGCCGATCTGCTTGGCGATCTGATTTCTTTCAGCTCGCAGGGCCTGGACCTCCTGCTTAATGTCACGGTTCTCCCGGTCAAGTTCGAGGACTTTATCAACTAAAGGAAGCTTGGCATCCTGAAATTTCTTTTTAATATTTTCCCTGACGATATCGGGATTTTCTCTTACAAATTTTATATCAAGCATAGAACGATCCTTCCTTTCTCAGCTTTCTTAACTTTTTTAGCTTTCTCAAAGCGGCAACGATGCGCTTCTGATAATCTGTGCTATTTTACATCATTTACAGCGAATTGTAAAGATATAATTATACTCGCAAACAAATTTGCTTTACTCTTCCTTGCTGCTTCCGAGTTTATAATTGACAGCTTTCCGTAATGCCTCAACTTCTTCCTGGCTCAGCATGATGTAGGATTCGCCTTTAACGATCTCTTTCAAATATAGGAAGCAGTTGTCACGGCTGTGAACGGCATTAAGGATAATGCCCGAGTTGTTATGGTCGAGCATGGCAAGGGCAAAGCTCAGCTTTCCGCCGACATCATCAAACGCGTCATATTTTTCAATGCCATACTTGCTGAAAATAAGCTTCATGCTGTTCTGGATGGCTATGATGTCTTTGGAGTTTTTGTTCAATGTATCCGATAATTTATCCAGCTGATTGAATTTCCGCACAAACGCCTTGTCAAGGGATTGAGCATCTGTGCCCTTCATAAAAAGCCGATATCTTTTCTCCAGCCTCGCCACACGGACATTTGTGCTCATGAGCGAAAAGATCAGAACAACGGTTATCACTAATAATATTATGGTAATAATACCTGAGCTGATGCTCAGATTTCCAAAAAAGCTCCCCATTAAAAGACCCCTTTTACGTGGTATATGATCAGACCAAATAACACTTTTTATCTGTGCCGCGGTATATGCAGAAATACTAAGAAAATCACCGATGGCAATTTTCAAATATTTCCAGTATGATTTTCTGACTGTGTTATTGTTCCCAGAAGTTCAACCAGGCGGTCCAGCTCATCATTGGAATAATATTCGATCTCAATCGTGCCTTTATTATTCTTTTTCCTCTGAATAGATACCTTTGTGCCAAGAATCCCCTTCATCCGGTTTTCCAGATTTTCAAAAATGACATCCTGGGAGGTATCCCGAAGCGGCGTATTAACGACTTCTTTGGGAGCATCTGTCATCTTTTTAACCAGCTTTTCCGTTTCGCGCACGGATAATTTTTCATCGAACACCTTCATGGCCGCCCGGGCCTGCAGATCTCCCGTGGACAGCCCCAGAAGAGCGCGGGCATGTCCGGCAGATATGCTGTTGTCATTGATCATCTGAAGGACACGGTCATCCAGTTTTAAGAGGCGGAGAGAATTGGCTATCGCGGTACGGCTCTTGGATACCCGCTCTGCGATTTCCTCCTGCTTTAAGGAAAATTCTTCAATCAGCCTTTTATAGGCCTGCGCTTCCTCCACAGGATTCAGGTCCTCCCTCTGGATATTTTCGATCAGGGAAATCTCGACAAACTCCTGTTCCGACAGATTCTTTACGATAACCGGAACCGTTTTAAGCCCAGCCTGCTTGGCCGCCCGCCAGCGCCTTTCGCCGGCCACGATCTCATAGTAGCCATCCCGTTTGACAACCAGAAGCGGCTGCAGGATACCAAACTGGCGGATAGATTCCGCCAGTTCGGCAATGCTGTCTTCCTCAAAATTTTTGCGGGGCTGGCTTCGGTTAGGCTCCACCTCCGATATCTTAACCTGGATCACATTGCCTTCTTTCGACGGCATGGATTCAGCCGATGATGCCTGGTTGTTGTCCTGGTTTGACGATAAGGCCATTCTCCCCTCACTGTTTTCCGCGTTGTATTCGCTGTTCGGTTTCATGCTTCTCTCTTCCGAAAGCGTGCCGTGGAAATCAGATGATATGGTTTTGGCCGGCTGAACAGTATTGATTTCTGTTTTTTTATTTGTGGGTATCAGTGCATCCAGTCCTCTTCCTAATCCTCCTGTCCTTTTTGGCGGCATTATTTTTCCTCCCCAATAACTTCTTCTGCAAGTTTCCGGTAGCTTTCCGCTCCTGCAGATTTTGGATCATACATATTTATGGGCTCTCCATAGCTTGGCGCTTCCGCCAGGCGAACGTTCCTGGGTATTATGGTTTTATAAATATGCTGATTTAAGTTGCTTTTTACGTTTTCAACGACCTGGGTAGAAAGGTTATTGCGGATATCGTACATGGTGAACAGGATGCCTTCAATTTCCAGGCTGTTGTTAAGCCTGTCTTTAACCAGACCGATGGTCTGAATAAGCTGGGACAAACCTTCCAGGGCATAGTATTCGCACTGGATGGGAACAATAACGGAATCGGATGCCGTCAGGGCATTTATTGTCAGGGTGCTGAGACTGGGAGGGCAATCGATGATGATATAATCGTATTTTCTTTTTATGGTATCGATGATTTCTTTCAGGATAAATTCTTTGTTATCAACATCGAGAAGTTCGATTTCTGCTCCGGACAATTCGTTGGTGGATGGGATCAATGACAGATTTTTTATGCGCTCTTCCAGGTCTATGATAGCATCTTTGAGTTCTACTTCTCCCAACAGAAGCTCGTATAAGGTTGTATCAAGATCATTTTTGTCGACACCGAGGCCACTGCTGGCATTTCCCTGCGGGTCCATGTCTATCAGTAGGACTTTTTTGTTGTGCTCTGCGAGGCATGAAGAGAGATTGATCGCTGTCGTAGTTTTTCCGACTCCGCCTTTTTGATTTGCTATTGATATTATCTTACTCATCTGGGTATGTCTCTGCCTCCGTAAATTTTTTACTATTATAACATGGTTTAAATTATATTGCTATAGCATTTTATATGATTTTATTGATGATACGCTATCGCTATGGGGTTGTTTGTTATCTTTTCATTTTATGGTATTGTTACTTGACGGTAAGCTTCTCTGGGTGCGCCATGGTTCTTTACTGTCTTTCTATTTTACTCTTACCTGCCGGTAGGCTCCTCTGGGTGCGCCATGCTTCTTTATTGTCTCTCTGTTTTACTCTTACCTGGCGGTAGGCTCTTCTGGGTGCGCCATGCTTCTTTATTGTCTCTCTGTTTTACTCTTACCTGGCGGTA
>CAMNNO010000217.1 GCA_946545475.1 uncultured Blautia sp. | reverse complement strand
AGGCGCAGAAATAATAGAAAAAGGCGGTTAGTCGGAAAAATGCTGGAAATTGAGGTTGAATTGCCATAAACAAATGTTAAAAAAGGCATCATAATCTTAAAATAACCGCTTTACAGTTTTCTGCGGTAACGCTATAATAAGGTTACCGCTTGAAGACTGTCGGGAAGGAGGATACATGAATGCAGATAGACAGTTTTCAAAGATTACTGCCCTGTATTGCAGGCTCTCACGGGATGATGAGCTGCAGGGCGACAGCAACAGTATAAAGAATCAAAAAGCTATTTTACAGAAATACGCCACTGACAACGGTTTTACCAACACAGAATTCTTTGTGGATGACGGATACAGCGGAACGAATTTCGACCGTCCAGACTGGAAACGGCTGATCGCCAAAGTTGATAACGGAGATGTATCAACCATCATCGTTAAAGATATGAGCCGTCTCGGAAGGGATTATCTTCAGGTTGGGATGTATACGGAGATTAAATTCCCGAACGCTGATGTGCGGTTCATAGCAATCAACAACGGAGTGGATTCTGAGAGCCAGAATGACAGCGACTTCACACCGTTCCTTAACATCATAAATGAGTGGTATGCTAAGGACACCAGCAAGAAGATTCGTGCGGTTATGAAGGCAAAGGGAGAAGCCGGAAAGCACCTGACTACAAATCCGCCATATGGTTACATTAAGGATCCGAACGACAACAACAACTGGATTGTGGATCAGGAAGCAGCTGATAATGTAAAGCTGATATTTAAGCTTTGTATGGAAGGCTACGGTCCTACACAGATTGCTTCTTATTTGGAAAATGAAAAGGTGCTGATTCCAGTATTCTATTTTCAAAGCAAGGGGATCAGTTGTCCAACGAGATGCATAAGGCAGGATCCTTATCACTGGGAAGATTCTACGGTAGCCCGTATCCTTGAACGGATGGAGTACATCGGACATACAGTCAACTTCAAGACTTGGCGCAAGTCATACAAGAACAAGAAGATGATGTATCACGACAAAGAGGACTGGCAGATTTTTGAGAATACCCATGAAGCCATAATCGACGAAGAGACCTTCAATATTGTTCAAAAAATCCGTAAAGGCAGACGCAGACGAACCGATATGGGCGACATGCCGATGTTATCCGGAATGCTCTATTGTGCAGACTGCGGACAGAAACTGTACCAGGTCAGATGTAAGGACTGGACATACGATAAATACCATTTTGTATGCGGTACTTACAGGAAAATCAAAGGTGGCTGCAAGTCTCATCAGATCAGAAATGTAGCTGTAGAGAAAATCCTTCTGGACAGCATTAGGCAGATAACCTCATATGCGAGGGAACACGAATCTGAGTTCGTGGAAATGGTAGCCAACAAATCACAGGCAGAGATCAATAAAAGCCAGCGTGATAACAGGCGTGAGCTCGAACATTCATATAAGCGTATGGAAAAACTCGATACCATCATCCAGAAGCTCTATGAGGACAATGTCGAAGGCAAGATTTCAGACGAACGCTTCATGAAAATGTCCACTTCATATGAGGATGAGCAGAAAAGCCTGAAGGCGAGGATCTCAGAGCTTGAATGTGAAATAGCAACAGATAAAGAGAATTCCCTGAATGTGAATCACTTCCTTGATCTCGTAAAGAGATATACTGAAGTGCCGGAGCTTACGGCAGAGATCATCAGAGAATTTATAGAAAAGGTATATGTCTATCATCCGGAGAAGATAAACGGACAGAAAACCCAGCGTGTAAGAATCGTCTGGAACTGCATAGGCGAAATACCTACCCAGAATAAAACGGCATAGCCGGAAATGCTATTCCAACTATGCCGATTCTTTCAGGGATTAAAAATCCCTTAGACTACCCGACTTTCCGGCTGCTCTTTTTATTATCGCAGGGGCGGCGTAAGGAAATCATCGCCTAGCGGCGAACGCCGCCCCGCGGGCGAGCAGGAGGGGAAGTTTCCCCTCCTACTCGATTACCGCAGGGGTGCCGGGATTATTCGGTGATCCCCTCGGCCAGGCAGCTTAAGGTCTGGGCGATGGCGCCGCAGGTCTGGTAGGTGGTATAGATCTCCACATGCTCACTGGTGGAGTGGGGGAAGTTGACGGTCGGGCCGACGGAGATGATCTGGATGGTATCGCTCCAGGCGGCAAAATCGGCGCACTCAAGGCCGCCATGGACAGCGGTCACAACGCAGTCGTCGCCGGTATATTCCTTAAAGCAGCGGGCATAGAGCCGGGCGATGGTATCGCCTTCCCTTTCTTCCCAGCCGACATTGATGTTGGCGGGGTTAAAGGGATCCTCGCTCCGGGTGACGAGCTCAACGCCAAAGGCCCTGCCGATGGCGGAGAACTGCATGTTGGCGAGCATGGTGGGCCAGCGGCTGGAAAGACGCATGGATTCGCGGATCGTTGCGCTCTCGGCTCCGGCGGCGACATTGATGGTGCCCATGTTGAAGGAGGTCTCGACAATGCCCTTATAGCGCTGGCTGATGGTGTTGACGCCATCCTCCAGGGCAGCGACAAGGTCGATGACGGTGGCAGAGGTCTCGAGGGAGAGAACCTGCTCGGGGAGATCGGTCTTTTCGACGATAAAGCTGTATCCCGCCTCGGTGCGGTCGAACTGCTGGGCGAAAAGGCGGATGGTCTCGGCCATTTCTGCTTCAAATTCTTCGGCATACTCTTCGGCAAAGACGATAACGGCGCTGGCCAGGGAAGGAATGGCGGTGCCGCCAGTGCCGCCGGTGAAGGAAGCGATCTGGACGTTCATGCCTTTATAGTTGGCAAAGGCCATGCAGTAGTCGACGGCTTTGATGGCGTTGGCGCGGTTAAGGTCGATATCCACGCCGGAGTGGCCGCCCATAAGGCCGGAAAGGTTGATCGCGTAGGCGACATAGCCTTCCGGGACAGCTTCCGTTACCAGCGGGACATTGTAGGAATAGGAATTAAAGCCGCAGGCGGAGACGGTGCAGGTGGCGTAGTCCTCAGAGTCGATGTTGATAAGGTAATTGGCGTCGGTGACCCAGGCGTGGTCCATGTTGCCGGTACCGGAGGGAGAGCCGCCCTCTTCATTGATGGTGAAGATGAGGCGCAGGGGGCCGTGATGGTAATCCTGGGAGGTGGCCAGGAACATGGCGGAAACGATGCCGATGCCGTCGTCAGCGCCAAGGCTTGTGTGGCCGTCGGAGGAGATGATGCCTTTTTCTTCATCGACAACGACGGTGATGGGGGAGACCAGCATATCCCTGCCGTCATCGGAAACGGCGACCATGTCCATGTGGGCCTGCAGGATGGTCAGGGGAGCTTCCTCATAGCCTTCCGTGGCCGGGACATCAATGCGCACGTTACCGACTTCATCGGCAACCGTTTCAAAGCCGTGGTCAATGCCCCAGGCGGTGAGATATTCCGTGGCCTTTTCTGTGTGGCTGGAACCTCTGGGAACCTCGGCGAGCTGCAGAAACTCGTCCAGCATATAGGCGTACATGGCGTCATTATCCAGGACGAGAGGTTCGGCGTAAGAAGGAGCAGCCGCTGTAAGAGTAAGCGTTAAGGCAGCAGCAAGAGCAAGTGTGCGTTTCATGGTGACAACCTTCTTTCTTTTGAAAATATTTCCTGCCTGACAAGTATCAGGATGCGGAACAGTTTCATCTTACCGCTGCTTTTACACTATGTCAAGGCAAAGTGAAAAAGTGACGGCGCTGTCACGACGGAAGAAAAATTGCTGCATCCGTCAAGATTTGCGCGAATGACAGGAGAACGCCCAGGCATGGAATATCTCCCATAATTGGAGCATTTTTTGTCTTGTATTTTTCATCTATATCCGCTAAAATCGGATATATGAAGAGACGCAGCAGCTCCATGGCCCGTTAGCCCTGGCGGATACGGCATCTTTATACTAGTTACACTTAATAATTGCCGGAGGCAATTATTCTAGTGTAACTGCATATACCGCGGCGAAAAATTGCAATCGGCAGTTAAATTCGTTCGCGAGTATAATTAACGCGCATGTTTTCCTGCGCAGCTTACAAGAAAAGAGGAACAGATCATTATGAGCAAGGTAACATTTGATTACAGCAAGGCCCAGGTTTTTGTCAAGGATCAGGAGATCGCTTCTATGAAGCCCATCGCCGAGAGCGCGAGGGAAGTCCTTCTGTCCAGGAGCGGGGCCGGGAATGATTTCCTGGGATGGATCGACCTTCCGGTTAACTATGATAAGGATGAGTTTGCTCGCATCAAGAAGGCTGCCAAAAAGATCCAGGAGGATTCCGATGTTCTTGTCGTTATCGGCATCGGCGGTTCCTACCTTGGCGCCCGGGCGGCGATCGAATTTTTGCGCCACGGCTTCTACAACAATATTTCCAAGGAACAGCGCAAGACGCCGGAGATCTATTTCGCCGGCAACTCCATCAGCACCAGCTATCTTAAGGGCCTTATCGATGTGATCGGTGAGCGCGATTTCTCTGTCAATATCATTTCCAAGTCCGGCACCACCACGGAGCCCGCTATTGCCTTCCGCGTTTTCAAGGCCATGCTGGAGAAGAAGTACGGCAAGAAGGGTGCGGCTGAGCGCATCTATGCCACGACGGACAAGGCCCGCGGAGCGCTTAAGAAGGTGGCCGATGAGGAAGGCTACGAGGAGTTTGTGGTTCCGGACGATGTGGGCGGCCGTTTCTCCGTCCTGACCGCCGTGGGCCTTCTGCCCATCGCTGTCTCCGGCGCGGATATCGACAAGCTCATGGCCGGCGCCCAGTCCGGCAGGGAGAGGGCGATCAATGCTCCCTTCGAAGAGAATGACGCGCTGAAATATGCCGCTCTTCGCAACATCCTTCTCCGCAAGGGCAAAGAAGTGGAGATCCTGGCTGACTATGAGCCCAGCCTGCACTATATCAACGAGTGGTGGAAGCAGCTCTATGGCGAGAGCGAGGGCAAGGACCAGAAGGGCATCTTCCCCGCAGCGGTGGACCTGACCACGGACCTGCACTCCATGGGCCAGTTTATCCAGGACGGCGCCCGCATCATGTTCGAGACGGTTCTCTGCGTGGAAAATTGCCGCGATGAGATCATCATCGGCGAGGAAGCCGTTGACCTTGACGGCCTTAATTATCTGGCCGGAAAGAATGTAGACTTTGTCAACAAGAGCGCCATGAACGGAACCATCCTGGCCCACACCGACGGCCAGGTCCCGAACCTCCTGGTGAACATCCCCTGCCAGGATGAATTCTCCCTGGGCGAGCTGTTCTACTTCTTCGAGTTCGCCTGCGGCGTGAGCGGCTACATCCTCGGCGTGAACCCCTTCAACCAGCCCGGCGTAGAAAGCTACAAGAAAAACATGTTCGCCCTCCTCGGCAAGCCCGGCTACGAAAAAGAAAGAGAAGCCCTTCTCGCCAGGCTGTAATCGGCTTTGTGCTTCTCCGGACGAGAAACAGGTAATATAGGTTTTTGTGCCTCTCCGGAAGGGAAACAGCTAATATCGGCTTTGTGCTTCCCCGGACGGCCGGCATCGGGTATGGCATGTCAGGGGGGACAAGGGCCCGCTCAGCC
>CAMNNO010000216.1 GCA_946545475.1 uncultured Blautia sp. | reverse complement strand
TGTTACCGGACGCCGTGTATCCACACGCCTAAAGGCATGTGGTTTTACGGCTGACATTTTATAAAAAATGCACAGAGCATCAGGCAAAAAAGAAGATAAACCTGATGTTTCTGTGCATTTTTTCTTTTTGCAGTTTGGATTTTTAAGTCTTTTTCGTAAAAAAAATGGCGCTGATAAAATGATTATGCAAGATTTTCACGAAAAATAGAAGACGCAAATAAAAGGATTTACACAAAAGAATAATTGATGATATAATAATAGAGATTATAGAGGTGTATATAAATATTTCTGAATATTATTCAAGTCTTAAGTAATTTTTGGCGAGATTCCTTAATGGCAAGTAATATACACGAAAACTCATAAGAATGCAAGAACTAATTCGACAAATTATTCCCTTCATGAGCCCATTAGTTGCCTTTACATGGATCAGAAAAGCATAAGCATCAACAGAGTATTTCGATGTTTTCACCAGCTGCTTTTTTCACGTGCCCGTTTTTCTTTCGCGAGTATAAGCCGGAAAAAGCCGCCGGACATAACAGTTACCAGGAAAGAGCATCAGTAAAAGAAGGGAGTGAAACAGATGTTTGAAACGGGTGAGTATGTTGTTTATGGACATGTGGGAATTTGTGAGGTGAAGGGCGTGACAACCATGCAGCAGGAGGGGGTTCCTGCCGACAGGCTCTATTATGTACTGCAGCCGGAAAAAAAGTCCGAGGGGACTATCTACACCCCCGTGGATAACATGCGCATGGGGCTTCGGCGGATGATGACAAAGGCTGAGGCGGCGGAGCTGATCGAGGAGATCCCTTCTATCGAGGCCCTGGATATCAAGAATGACAAGCAGCGCGAGGAGTGCTACAAGGAGTGCTTGAGGAGCTGTGACGTTATCGAGATGGTCCGGATGATCAAAAGCATCTATAACCGGAAGATCCAGCGCTTCAAGATGGGCAAGAAAAATACGGCCGTGGACGAGCGCTACATGAAGATGGCCGAGGACAGCCTGTACACAGAGCTCTCCATCCTTCTGGACATCCCCAGGGAAAAAATGGTCGATTACATTTCGGATAAGATCGAGGGACATTAAGACAGGCTCATAAGGGACATTGAGGGCAGCACGAAAGGGGCGTCTCCCTATCCTCTATTGTCAAAGATTTTTCAAAAATTAAATTTTTTAAATTTATTAAAAAAAGTGTTGACAAAATCCGAACAAGAATATATACTACACATGAGTTGAGGCGAGACGCCCCATTCAGTAATTGCAAATGGCGAGATAGCTCAGCTGGCTAGAGCACGCGGTTCATACCCGCGGTGTCGAGGGTTCAAGTCCCCCTCTCGCTATTTTAAGGAAGGTGATCATCACCTTCCTTTTTTCTTATATCGCAGGGGCGGCATTAGGAAATTATCGCCTTACGGCGAACGCCGCCCCGCGGGCGAGCAGGAGGGAGATTCCCCTCCTCCTCGATTATCGCAGGGGCGGCATTAGGAAATTATCGCCTTACGGCGAACGCCGCCCCGCGGGCGAGCAGGAGGGGAAATTCCCCTCCTCCTCGATTATCGCAGGGGCGGTGTAAGGAAATTTTCGGCTTACGCTGTCATAGCATCTCACCTGAAAATTGCTGCATTAATAAGGAGAATCCACGTGGAAGAATATGTCGATGTCAAGACCCTGTTTGGCTGCGATGTCTTTAATGACGCGGTCATGCAGGAACGCCTCCCCAAGAAGACCTACAAAGAGCTGAAGAAAACCATTGAAGAAGGAAGCGAGATCTCCCTCGAGGTGGCTGACGTAGTTGCCCATGAGATGAAGGAATGGGCTATCGAAAAGGGAGCCACCCATTATTCCCACTGGTTTCAGCCCCTGACCGGCGTTACGGCGGAAAAGCATGATGCCTTTATCAGCGCGCCCAAGGAAGATGGACGGGTTATCTTAAGCTTTTCCGGCAAGGAACTCATAAAAGGCGAGCCGGACGCCTCATCCTTCCCCTCCGGCGGGTTAAGAGCCACCTTCGAAGCCAGGGGTTACACCGCCTGGGACTGCACCTCGCCCGCCTTTGTCCGCCATGACGCGGCAGGGGCGACGCTGTGCATTCCCACGGCCTTCTGCTCCTATACCGGCGAGGCCCTGGACCAGAAAACGCCTCTTCTTCGCTCCATGGAGGCCATCAATCATGAAGCCCTCCGCCTGATCCGCCTGTTCGGCAACACCACCTCCAAGCGCGTGACGCCCTGCGTGGGGGCCGAGCAGGAATATTTCCTGATCGATAAGGGCAAGTGGCTGGAGAGAAAGGACCTCATCTATACCGGCCGGACCCTGTTTGGCGCCATGCCGCCCAAAGGGCAGGAGATGGACGACCATTACCTGGGAAGCATCCGCCAGAGAGTGTCCGCCTATATGAAAGAGGTCAACGAGGAATGCTGGCGCCTTGGCATCACCGCAAAGACCCAGCACAACGAGGCGGCCCCGGCCCAGCACGAGCTGGCGCCGATCTATGAGGCCGCCAATGTGGCCGCCGACCACAATCAGATGATGATGCGGATCATGAAAAAGGTAGCCAGCCGCCATGGCATGAGGTGTCTTCTCCACGAAAAGCCCTTTGCCGGCGTGAATGGCTCCGGCAAGCACAACAACTGGTCGCTGAGCACCGACGATGGCATAAACCTTCTGGAGCCCGGGAAGAACCCACACGACAATATCCAGTTCCTGATGGTGCTCTCGTGCGTCCTCAGAGCGGTGGACCGCCATGCGGATCTTCTGCGGGAGAGCGCGGCGGATGTGGGCAACGACCACAGGCTGGGCGGAAACGAGGCGCCGCCGGCGATCATTTCCGTTTTCCTTGGCGAGCAGCTGCAGGATGTCCTTGACCAGCTGATCAGCACCGGGACGGCCACGCACAGCAAGAAGGGCGCAAGGCTCTCCACGGGCGTCCGCACGATCCCGGAGTTCATGAAGGACGCCACGGACCGCAACCGGACAAGCCCCTTCGCCTTTACGGGAAACAAATTTGAGTTCCGCATGGTGGGCTCCCGGGATTCCATCTCGTTCTGCAATGTGGTCCTGAACACCATAGTGGCCGAGTCCTTCCGGGATGCCTGCGACCGCCTGGAAAAAGCGGAAAACTTTGACCTGGCTGTGCATGACCTGATCAAGGAATACGCCAGCGAGCATCAGAGGATCGTCTTTAACGGCAACGGCTATGCCAAGGAATGGGAAAAGGAGGCCAGGAGAAGAGGCCTTCCCATTCTGCCCTCGATGGTGGACGCCATCCCCGCGCTGACCACGGAAAAAGCCTTTACCCTTTTCGAGGATTTCCATGTGTTTACCCGGGCGGAGCTGGAATCCCGCTCCGAGATCCAGTATGACATTTACGCCAAGGCCATCAACATCGAAGCCAAGACCATGCTGGATATTGCCGCCAAACAGATCGTGCCGGCCGTCATCCGCTACACCACCATTCTGGCGGATTCCGCCAATGCCATCCGCAATGCGGGCATTACGGAAACAAGCGTGCAGATGGATCTGCTGATGAAAACGACCGGATACCTTAAGCAGGTTCACGAGGCCATGGGCGTTCTTTCTGACCTGGTGGAAAAGCTTCCGTCCGGCCAGAATGCGGCCAAAAGGGCCCACTACTGCCGGGAGAAGATCGTCCCGCAGATGGAAGCCTTAAGAAAGCCGGTGGACGCTCTGGAAATGATCGTCGACAAATCCATGTGGCCGATGCCCTCCTATGGGGACCTGATTTTTGAGGTATAATGGCTCCCATGAACTCCGGCTTGCGAATTTTGCAAAAAAAATAATAATTTCCTCTTTTAATCTTGTCTATTTTGTATTAAAATAGTTCTGTTAGCGGAATAGCTATGACAGAAAGAGAAAAAGGCTGCGGAAATTTAAGGCTTTAAATGGTTAAAAAAATTATATTCACAAGAGAATGGTTTTTGAGTCAATAATTTTGAGATGATAGATCTGCCATGCAAGCTTTAGGCCGAGGAACATGCAACCGCACAAAAATAATCATCTACGGTCATTATCAGTCTATAATGGCATCATAGAAACAGGCAGCCTTTGATGATCGGAGAAAGGACGGGGAATATGATTTCAAATCAGGTACTGCAAGGGACATTGGAGGGACTTAAGGATATCTCCAGAACGGATTTTTGCGTCATCGATACGGATGGGAAGATTCTTGCTTCTACCATGGATGGTTTTTCCGTCCAGCCTTCCGACATCCGCATTTTTGTGGAATCACAGGCAGACAGCCAGTCGGTAAAGGGTTTTCAGTATTTTAAGGTTGTCGATGACTACCAGACCGAATATGTCATGGTGGCAAAAGGCGAGGATGAAAACTCCTATATGGTCGGCAAGCTGGCCGCCTTCCAGATCCAGAACCTTATCATCGCCTACAAGGAGCGCTTCGATAAGGACAGCTTTATCAAGAACCTGCTGCTGGACAACCTTCTTCTGGTGGATATCTACAACCGGGCCAAGAAGCTTCACATTGAAGCGGATGTGCGCCGGGTCGTCATGATCCTTGAGCTTCCACAGGAAAAGGATCACAACGCCATCGAGTCCATCAAGAACCTGTTCAGCAACCGCAGCCACTGCTTCATCACCGCCGTGGATGAAAAGAGCATTATTGTCGTCAAGGAGCTGGAAGAAGAGGAAGGCTACGAGCAGGTCGACCAGCTGGCCCATCAGATCCTCGCGGAGTTCCAGTTTGCCCCGGACGAAGGCGTACACATGGCTTACGGCACCATCGTCGGCGAGCTCAAGGAAGTCTCCCGTTCCTACAAGGAAGCCAGAATGGCCCTTAATGTGGGCAAGATCTTTTTCAGCGAAAAGGATGTCATCGCCTACAGCTCACTGGGGATCGGGCGCCTGATCTACCAGCTTCCGGTTCCGCTGTGCAAGATGTTCATCAAAGAGATCTTCGACGCCAAATCGCCGGATGACTTTGACGAGGAGACCCTCATCACCATCGATAAATTCTTTGAAAACAGCCTGAACGTCTCCGAAACCTCCCGGCAGCTCTACATCCACCGGAACACCCTGGTGTACCGCCTTGACAAGCTGCAAAAAAGCACCGGCCTGGACCTGCGTGTCTTCGAAGACGCCATCACATTCAAAATCGCCCTCATGGTCGTGCGCTACATGAAATACATGGAGACGCAAGAATATTAAAAGAACGCAAGAATATTAAAAGAACGCAAGAATATAATAAGAACGCAAGAATATTAAAAGAACACAAGAATATAATAAGAACGCAAGAACAGCAATAAGAACACCGGAATACTGATGCAGGATATCTGTAAGCAGCACAGGAGCTGCCGCGGAAGTGGGACAAGCTCCCTTCCGCGGCAGTTTTTATTTTATCGCAGGGGCGGCGTAAGGAAATTATCGCCTTACGGCAAACGCCGCCTCGCGGGCGAGCAGGAGGGAAGATTCCCCGCCTACTCGATCTGATAAAATAGAGTAAACGTAAATTCTCAACTTTAAAAGTATCTTACCCTCACAACCAATCGGCGTGCCCCTGGGGGGAGGGGTGCAGGGGAGGGGGACG
>CAMNNO010000215.1 GCA_946545475.1 uncultured Blautia sp. | reverse complement strand
CCGTGTATCCACATGCCTGAGGGCATGTGGTTTTACGGCTGATATTTTATAAAACATTTCACGTTGGCACGAGACGTTGAAATGTCTGATGTTTCATGCGAATGAAAATGCAAGGCATAGCATGAAAGAAATTTTATACTGTGAAATAGAACGCTTTTTTTTGTGGGAAAAGTGATTATGAAAAGTAAAAATAATCCTTGTCCCATATAGTTAGCCATGGTATAATCCTACCATAAGCTTTTGGAGGATGTACACGCACACAGATACAGCTGTCCATAGCAGATACCGCACACAAAACAGAATAAAAGGAGAGAGATTATGGCATTCACACCGAAAGGAATTGTTATTCCTGTAATAACCCCGGTAGATTCCGAGGGAAGGTTTAATGAAGCAGAGTACAGAAAGCTTCTCCAGTATTTCCTGGACAATGGTATTGCCGGTGTATTCCCCTTTGGAACCTCCGGAGAGTTTTATGCCTTTGATAATGGCTTCTACCGCAACATGCTGGAAGTGACCATGGATGCTGTCGGCGGCAAGATGGATGTCTATGCCGGCGCCAACCACATCACCCCCAAGGGAGCCATCGAGCTGGCCCACATCGCGGAAGAATGTAAGGTGGACGCCCTGAGCGTCCTGACCCCGATGTTTGTCAGCCAGACCCAGAAGGAAGTCGCCGCCTACTACCGCACGGTAGCTGCCGAGACCTCTCTTCCCATTGTTATCTACAATAATAAGCCGAAGACAAATGTTACCGTAGAGCCGGCCACCATCCGGGAGCTGGCCCAGATCGACAACATCATCGCCGTCAAGGATTCCACCGGCGACATGACCAACAGCGAGGAATATATCCGCCTGACCCGTGATATCCCCAACTTCCATGTGCTGATGGGCCGCGATACCCTTATCCTGGCCTCTCTCCACTACGGCGCGGCCGGTGCCATCACCAGCTGCGGCAACGTGGCTCCCCGCATTGCCGTGGATATTTACGAAAACTTCCAGAAGGGCGATTACAAGGCAGCCCTGGAGGCCCAGTTCCGCCTGAGCGCTCTGCGCATCGCGACGAACATGGGAACCTTCCCGGTTGTCATCAAGGAAGCCCTCAACATGATCGGCTTCAACGTCGGCAACTGCATGGCTCCCATCCAGCCCCTGTCGGAAGAACAGCGCGCCAAGCTTAAGGCTGTCCTGGTCGAGATCGGCTTGCTTAAGTAAACCACAGCAAAAAAGGAGGTTATAAAGGCTCCATGAACAGGTCTATTGATGCTTTTTTTAAGAAGTTTGGCGACCTGATCGTCAGCATATGCTACCTGGCTCTGGCCATTGCCCTCATCGTTCTGGCCAGGGCCCTGCCGAAATCCACAGTCATGGAGATCGGCCCTGACTTTATGCCCACCGTTGTCGGCGTGATCTGCCTTGTCCTCTCCCTGCTGCTTCTTGTCCAGGCCATCACGAAACTGCGCAGCAAAGACGGCGCGCTTAAGGCGGCAGGCGAAGAAACCGGGGAAGCTTCCGACTACAAGCGCGTGATCGAAAGCCTCATCCTGGCCCTGGCCTTTGTCAATGTCTTAAAGCCGGTCGGCTTTATCATTTCGACGCTGGTCTACCTGGCCCTCCAGATCATCGTCCTGGCGCCCAATGATAAGAGGACAAAGAAGGACATCCTTCTCTACCTCATCATCGATGTCGTTTTCACCTTCGTTGTCTATTTCCTGTTCCGGTACGGCTTTAAGATCGTTCTGCCCGCCGGACTCATCAAATTTTAATTAGGAGGTGTCATATGAGCACTTTAGCACAATTGGGCTCGGCGGCACTGTCCGTTCTGCAGCCGGTTTCTCTGCTTTTAATGATCGCGGGCGTGGCTATCGGTATCATCTTCGGTTCCATTCCCGGCCTGTCGGCTTCCATGGCCGTGGCGCTTATGCTGCCGCTGACCTTCAGCATGAACGCTTCCCTCGGCATGAACGTCCTGGTAGCCGTTTATATCGGCGGCATCTCCGGCGGTCTTATCTCCGCCATCCTGCTTAACATGCCGGGTACGGCTTCCTCCATCGCCACCACCTTCGACGGCTATCCCATGGCCCAGAAGGGCGAGGCCATGAGGGCTCTTGGCATTGGTATTGTTTTCTCGTTCCTCGGCTCCATCTTTTCCTTCATCATCCTTACCTTCTGCGCGCCCATGCTGGCCAATGTGGCCCTTAAGTTCACGCCCATCGAGAACTTCGGCATCTGCTTCTTCGCGCTGACCATGGTTGCCATCTTAAGCTCCGGCAACATGATCAAGGGCCTTCTGGCCGGTATGCTCGGCCTTGTCTTCGCCATGGTCGGCATGGCCCCCATCGACGGAACGCCCAGGTTTACCTTTGGAAACAGCGAGCTGATGGCCGGCTTCGATACCCTGACCACCCTCATCGGTATCTTCGCGGTTTCGGATATCCTGATCTCCGCCGAGACCATCGGCAAGGGCGTTGAGACGATCCCGGTCAAAAAGGTTAAGGGCTTCGGCTTCTCCCCGAAGGAATTTGTTTCCTGGCTTCCCGGCGCCCTGCGCTCGGCCCTGATCGGCACGGGCATCGGCATCCTTCCCGGCATCGGCGGCTCCACATCGGGCATGCTTTCCTATGTCACCGCCAAGAACATGTCCAAGCATCCGGAAACCTTCGGACAGGGCGAGCCGGAAGGTATCGTAGCTACCGAGTGCGCCAACAATGCCACCATCGGCGGCGCCATGATCCCGCTGCTGGTCCTTGGTATCCCCGGGGACGGCGTTACGGCCATGATGCTGGGCGGCTTCCTTATCCACGGCCTCTCCACGGGCCCGCTGCTCTTTGTCAAGAACGCGGATGTCGTTTACGGCATCTTTGCCGCCTGCATGATCTGCGGCCTCATCATGCTGATCGTGGAGTGGAGCTGCATTAAGGGCTTTGTCAAGGTCCTTAAGATTCCGAAATATATCCTGATGCCCCTTATCCTGGTTCTGTGCGCGGTCGGCGCCTATGCCACCAACAACCGTATCTTCGACGTGCAGTCCATTATGATCTTCGGTATCATCGGCTATTTCTTCCACAAGGTGAAACTGCCGACAACGCCGTTTGTCCTCTGCTTCCTCATCGGCAAACTGACGGAACAATACTTAAGGCGAGGCCTTATGATGTACAAGACCTTTGGCGCCTTCTTTAAGCGCCCCATCTTCGATGTTTTCTTCTTTATCGCCATCGCTGTCCTTGCCTGGTCCGTCTTCAAGGAGATCCGCGCCAGCAGGAAAAAGGCAGCATAATTCTTTTGATTATCGGGTTCGCAAAATTAAGCGAAATGTTCCGATATATATTCATTACCCCGTAAACGGGGAGAAAGAGGGTAGAATCATGACAAAGAAATTACTTTCTGTAACACTGGCTGCTGCTTTTGCACTGTCCCTTATGGTTGGAACAACGGCTATCGCTGATGAGTGGGAGCCCAGCTCGACCGTATCGATCATCGTTCCGGCAGGCGCAGGCGGCGATACCGACCTTACCGCGCGTGTTTTTGCCCAGTACGCCAAGGAAATGACCGGCAAGGACTTCATCGTTGTCAACGCCAACGGTGCTGCCGGCTCCATCGCCGCCAACCAGGTCCTTTCCGCGGCTGCTGACGGCCACACCTTCCTCTATGGCCACAACCTGGTAAACGTAGCCAACGTAGCCGGCGTTACCGATTACAACTATACCGCCTTCAAGCTTGGCCCGACCTTTGCCAAGAACCCGGCTAACCCGCTGTTCGTCAATGCCGATATGTACGAAGACCTGGATGCCTTCATCGAGGCCGCCAAGGCTCAGCCCGGCGTCATCATGGCCTGCACCGAGGTTGGCGCTTATACCTATTATGAGCTCCTTGCCTTCGAGAAGGCTGCCGGCATCGACCTTGACCTGGTAGACGTAGGCTCCGCTTCCGATAAGGTTATCGCCCTTCTTTCCCAGCAGGTTGACCTTATGCCGGCCGCTTACCTGAACTGCAAGGACTATATCACCACCGGACAGTTCAAGGCCATCGGCATCCCGACCGAGGAGCGCTATGAGCTGACGGCCGACATCCCCACCTTTGTTGAGCAGGGCATCGATTTTGTTTATCCGGACTGCGACTATTCCTTCTACTTCCCGAAGGAAACCCCGGACGAAGTGATCGCCTGGTATGACAACCTGGTTGCCGAGATGATGGAGAATCCGGAAGTTCTTGAAAAGATCGCCGACATCACCGTTATCCCCTACTATCTGAACGCTGCCGATTCCGAAGCTAACGATGCCGCTTACTTCGAGACCTTCAGCACCATCGCTGAGTCCCTGAAAGACTGATCACCACTGTATGTATATAGAAAACGAATGAAAATGCCTGCATTTTCATTCGTTTCCCGCGCCGGATCTTCGCCGCGCTGCAAGCGGACACATTTCCGCTGGAAGTTCGTGCGCCTACTATAAAAAAGGAGTATATCTTATTATGAAAGTTGCTTTTATTGGTCTGGGAATCATGGGCAAGCCCATGGCAAAGAATCTGCTGAAAGCCGGTTATGAACTTCAGGTTTATGACCGCAATACCGCTGTCCTGGAAGAGATGAAGGCTGCCGGCGCCAAGGTCTGCAACAGCTCTGTTGAGACCGTTGAAGGCGTTGACGCTGTCATCACCATGCTGCCCAACAGCCCCCATGTCAAATCCGTTATGCTTGAGGACGATAAGCTGGCAGCCCATATGCCGAAGACCGCTACGTTTATCGACTGCTCCTCCATCAACCCCGTAGCCAGCCGTGAGATCGCTGCCGAGCTTGAAAAATACGGCATCGACATGCTGGATGCCCCGGTTTCCGGCGGAGAGCCCAAGGCTATCGACGGAACCTTAAGCTTCATGGTCGGCGGCAAGCCGGAAGTCTTTGAAAAGTTCAAGGACCTCCTTGGCACCATGGGCGCTTCCGTTGTCCTCTGCGGCGATGTCGGCGCAGGCAACGTGACCAAGCTCTGCAACCAGACTATCGTAGCCGTCAACATCGCGGCCCTGGCCGAAGCCCTTATGATGGGCCAGATGTGCGGCGTTGAGCCCGAGAAGATCTTCGAAGCCATCAAGGGCGGCCTGGCCGGTTCCACCGTTATGAACGCCAAGGCTCCCATGATGATGGATCAGAACTTCAAGCCCGGCTTCCGCATCGACCTGCACATCAAGGATCTGACCAATGTTGTGGATGCCGCCAAGGCTGTTGACGCGCCCATCCCGCTGACCCAGAGCGTTCTTGAGATGATGAAGGTTCTGAAGCATGACGGCGATGAAAAGTGCGACCACAGCGCCCTGCTCAAGTACTATCAGAAGCTGGCCAACGAGGTTCTTCATCACTGATCGCTATTCACGGCCAAGGTGTGACGGTATAAACATGTGCCGTGATATAGGAAAAGGAATCGGGAATCCGTAATGATCGGGCAGGCCAGCTGGAATTTTTCGGCTGGCCTGCTTTTCTTAATATGGCAGGGCCGCCCATAGGAAATTTGTCACCTGACGGTGACGGGCGCCCCGCCGGCGAGCAGGAGGGGAGATCCCCCTCCTACTCGATTGGCAG
>CAMNNO010000214.1 GCA_946545475.1 uncultured Blautia sp. | reverse complement strand
TCAAGGATGACCGCCTGCTTGTACAGCGAGTTGTAGCTCCGCTCAAAGGTGCCTATGGTAAATACCGATACATCGCCGGTATCGGGGTCCGCCAGGTAAACATACGTGTCGTCATAGCCGATCAGGACCAGGCAGTGCTCGCAGGCATACCAGGTGATGGTCTCGCCGTCGATCTCCCAGGTGGTGGAATAGTAGCCCTGTACGCAGTTCATGGTTCCCCAGATAATGACAGGGATGCCCTGGTCGATATACTGGAAGAGGCTGACGAGAGGCTGCCCGATGATGCTCCTTGCCCGAAGGCCCGAGCCATGGTCGCCGAGATAATCGTTGGCCGCCTTTACAATGCAGGGCGCATAGCAGCCGTAGGAATAGTAGGTCCTGGGGTTGCCGACAAAGGAATACCAGAAATTGACCGTCCCGATATCGCCCTTGGGCAGGTAATAGTCGGCCATATACAGCTTATCCACGTCGAACCCGTAGTAATTGAGCGTCATGGTGAGGGACGTGATCTCGCATCCGGTGGGAAGCTCGGGATGCTGATGGATGACCTTAAAGTTGTTCAGAAGGTCCTCCCTGAGATTCTGGCTGTTCCTCATGACATAGTTTTCAAACACATAGGTCTTCCCATCCACCGTCAGGCTGCCCGTCTGGAACAGGGCGCCGCCGGTCCCGGCATAGTAGGTGTCATTGCCGTTATAGACAAAAGTGTTCTGGTAGATCCGGCCGTCCCCGTCCGAACAGTAAACCTTGCCGTCCTCCCCCTGGGCCATCATGCGTTCCTTAATGACATAGCCGTTCTTGTTCAGAAGATACTTGACGTACTGCCCGTCTTCCACCATCTCTACCGTATGGAAGCCCCTGTGCAGGACAGCCTTGCCCTTGTCCTCCCCGGCGCTCTCCGGAAGGAAATAGAGGTAGCGGCGGCCTGTCTTGCCGTGGAGAAGGACCCACTGGCCAAGAGCCATCTGCCCCGGGATCTCCGAGTCCTCAAAGAAGTAATAGCGGCTGCCGTTGATCTCCCGAAGGCCGGTCCTGGGGCGCCCGCTGCTCATCAGCTGGTAATAGGCGCCGTTGATTCCGTGATAGCCCACGCTGGCGTAAAGATCGTTCAGCTCATTCATGGGGTAGCGGTTCCCGTTATTATCGTAATACTGGAACTTTCCGGCCGCCTCCTCCCAGTACCAGTAATCGTCCTTCCGCTGGCCGATGTCGCTGTTCAGGGGCGTCAGGACCAGGTCCTGCCCCTGATATTCGTCATAAAGCCGGGCGATATTGGTTGGCGTGAACATGCACAGCTTGTAGCTGGTATAATCATAGGCCTGGCCGGGCGTTCCGGGGCGAAGGCTCCGGCGGCCGGTCAGCATCTTGCCGTTGGCGTCAAAAATATAATAGCCGGTATGGGATATGCCCGTCTGGCTGTTCACGGTCGTTACCCGGACGACGCCATCCTTCTCGGTATAGAACATATCGTCGTAGGAGAGGCCGACCGGCGGCACCTCCTCCGGCCCTTCCATAAAACCGCCATCATCAAGGCCGGCCTCCTCCAGGGCAAGGTCATCCTCGTAGGCGCTGACATCGAGCCCTCTCTCCCGGGCCGCGTAGACCGCCTCGGCGCTGCCCTTCCGGCGCAGCTTGAAGCCGTAGTTCTTGATCGCCCAGTCGCTCTCGCTCACCACGACCGACAGCCGCACGTAGCCGTCGCCCACAGCCGGGGCGTCCTCCCGCGCCAGAGGTCCGCCGCTTATCAGGTCCTCTTCTTCTATTGACAGCTCCCCGTCTCCCAGCTCTTCGGCTCTGCGTTCAAACGGGTCCCCGGCGGGGGCGGCAAGAAGGTCATCCTCCTCGATAGAGAAGCCGTCGAAATAGCCGTCCGTCCCATCATAGACATCCCCGTCGCCCGAGGAGACCGTCTGCGAAACCGCTTCTTCTATCGACAGATCTTTTATGGAGAGCTCCCCAAAACCGCCTTCCTCCGGCTCCTCAAAAAAATGCCCTTCCGGGTCCATCTCCTCAAGGGAAAGCTCCTCTAAAGGCAGTTCCTCTAAAGGCAGTTCTTCTAAAGGCAGCTCTTCACGGGCCGCTCCGCCGGAGGGCCCGGCTGACACGCTTCCCGGATACAGATTTTCCTTCCAGGCGGTATCCTCGAAAACAATCCCGTCCTCCCCGCCGCCTGCCCACAGGCTTTCGGCGCAGCATGTGCTGCCGGCGATCAAACTAAGGCTCAGCGCCAGTGCCAGACTTTTATTCCTCATAGTTTATCTCTCTCCTCTACTGAATGATCACGGCCTGTTTATGGAGGGCATCAAACCCCCGCTCAAAGTCATTGCAGGGGTAAGACCTCAGTATTCCGGCCGCCGGGTCCGCGACCCACACGTTGTCCTCATCATACCCCACAAGCACCAGGCAGTGCTCGGGCGCATACCAGGTAATGGTTTCGCCGTCGATGACCCATTTTGTGCTGTAAGCGCCTTCCTGGCAGTCCACCGTCCCCCAGATGATGACGGGAAGCCCCATGTCGATATAATCGTATAGCCCGTGCAGCGTGCTGCCGGACACATCGAACGCCTGCAGCCCGTCATTATACTGGTCCAGATAGGCGTTGGCCGCATCGACGATGGCCGGCGCATAACAGCCGTAGGCATCGCTTTTTCTGGGATCGCCCACAAAGGTATCCCAGAAATTTGTGGTTCCTATGGGGCCTTTCACAAGATAATTGTCGGACAGGTCGCATTTATCCGCCGAGAATCCATAGTAATTGAGAACCATGGAGAGGGACGTTATCTCGCACCCGGTGGGAAGCTCAGGGAACTGGCAGAGCACCGGGAAATCCTCCAGAAGGATGCCGCCATTCATGGGAACGCCCGACCATTCCCGGCTTTCCGCGCTGTCAAACACCAAGCCGCCTTTTACCATGCGCCCCGTCTCTTCGTATTCTGCCGCCGCAGCGCACCCCAGAAAACAGATGGCAGACAACAGGGCGGCGCCTATGCTTGTCTTTAGTATTCCGTGGTTTCCCCTGCCAGGGGCCTTCCCACTATTGCGCATGAAAAAACAGGGTTTTTTCATATTTTTCTTTACCTCCGATAAAAAACCGGTCGGCAAAAGGAATGCGTCTGTTTCTTCATTTGGCATTCCCATTGTCGGCCAGATGATCTCTTATAACTGATGATATTTGATTACAGTGTCCAGGCATTATAATGGGGCCAGACCCGTTTTCAAAGGGGCCGGCCCCATTTTGGGGAGAGGCGTTTTTCCGCCTTCCTGCCAGATTCTTAATTCGTTCCGTAATTCAGAGACGCATTCGCATCCGAGGACAGGTAGGCGGACAGGATATAGCCCTTCTGCCCCTTGTAGGAGACATAGAAGAAGTCGCCGCTGGTGGAGATATATGTCACGGATTCCCGCGACATGACCTTTGTGATCTCACTGGCGCTCCGGGAAGCGGCCGTGCGCAGGGTGGCCCAGTCGCTGGCGCAGCAGTAAAGGACATTGGAGGAGGTCCCGCCATCGCCATAATTCAGCGGAGCGCTGGGATCTGCCGAGAAAAATTCTCCCAGGACATAGCCTGTGACCCCGTTGTATGTCACCTTTATAAATTCTCCCGATGTTCCTTCATATGTGACGGCGGCGCCGCTGTAAATGTCCGCCAGGGAGGCAGCCGCGCGGGAAGGAGAGGTGCGAAGGTGTACAAAATCGCTTGCCCGGCAGTAAACGGTCTGCCCGGTCTGGTAGGCAAGAGGACTGCTGGTGAAATAGGAAGCCAGGACATAGCCCACGGTTCCCTTATAGCGCACCTGGAAGAAATCGCCGCTGGTCGCCAGATATTCCACGGTCTCGCCCCGCAGGATGTAGCTCAAAGCATTGGCCGACGTGGAGGCGGCACTCCGGAGCGTCACAAACTCGTTGGCCTGGCAATAGAGGATGCTGCTGCCGGACGGGACTGCCGGAGCCACGGTCGGACTCGGGGTGACTGTTGAGGCCGGTTTGCCGGAGGGGGCCGCTGCCTGGAAATAGGATGAGAGGACATAGCCTTCCTTTCCGGCATAGCGGACGCGGTAGAAGCTGCCGCTTGTCCCCAGGACTTCCACCGATTCGCCCCGGAGGACATAGTCAAGAGCGCTGGCGGAGGTAGAAGCGGCACTCCGGAGCGTCACAAATTCGTTGGCGTGGCAGTACATGACCTTGCTGCCGGAAGAGGGCGTCTCCGCGGAGGATGACGGCGCGCTCGTGGAAAAGTAGGAGGCCAGGACATATCCTTCGGTTCCTTTATATCGGACGCGGTAGAAGCTGCCGTTTGTCGCGACATACGTGACCGATTCGCCCCGCAGGACATAGCCAAGGGCATTGGCGGAGGTGGAAGGCTCGCTCCGGAGCGTCACATATTCATTGGCATGGCAATAAAGTGTTGTGACAGCGGCTGTGCCGCCTCCGGGCGTAATGGTTATGCCGGGCGTGATGGTTGCGCCGCTCCCAGTGCCGGAAGAGGTAGAGGGAACCGGGTCGGAAGAACTGACTTTAAAGTCGATGACGCGGTTTTCTTTTGTATTTGTCTTCCAGTTAAAGATCCGTTTTTCCTGGCCGGTAATGTACTGGGCCAGAAGGCTTTCATAGCGGTCCCGCGTAATGCTCTTGCTGTTCTCAAAGCAGGCCCCGGAACCGTTATTGACGCCAAAGGAATAGCCGATAGCGCCTTTGCTGACGCCAAGGTAGAAGACGCCGGCGGCCTGATTTTTCAGAAGGACCTCCACGAAATGGGTCTTGGGATAGTAGCTGCTCAAGGTAAAATGGCTGCCGTTGGGGACAAAATCCTTGTTCCGGACCACCTGGCTGTCGACATAGCTCCAGATCTCGGTGGTGCTGTAGTCAGAATAGGGGGAATCCACATGGATGAATACGGCCAGCTCAGAGACGCCGTTACTATCCAGGTCACAAAGAGCATAATCGATGCTGGATGCGAGAACGCTGATGTTTTCCTCGTAGCCGTTGGCCTTCGTCGACCAGGAAAGGGCATTGCCGCTGAGCAGGACATTATAGGCTTTAAGGGCATCTTCTGCCGTCCCGGCCTGCACCGGAAGGGCAGCAGCCGCCAGGAGAAGCAGGCTTGCCAGCAGGAATCTTGTTTTCTTCATTCGTCCGACCTCCTTTTTTAAAAAAACTTTTTCTTGTGATTTTATTATAACCTTCTCAGGGGTGTATTTCAAGGGAAACCTGCATCATAGCCAGGGTAAACGCACGATTTTCTGAGATATGTTTATTGCTGCCAAAGGGGAAGAATCCCCTCCTACTCGCCCGCGGGGCGGCGCTCGGCGTAAGCCGAGATATAACAAAACAGCCCGCGCGGATTGTCCCGCGCGGGCTTAAGATTAGTGAAGCATCGGGGATTCGAACCCCGGACAACTTGATTAAAAGTCAAGTGCTCTACCACCTGAGCTAATGCTCCAAATACATTCGACTGGGCTAGCTGGATTCGAACCAGCGTCTGCAGCAGTCAAAGTGCTGTGCCTTACCGCTTGGCGATAGCCCAAAGAAAAAAGGTGGGTACAGGGATTCGAACCCTGGGCCTCCAGAGCCACAATCTGGCGCGCTAA
>CAMNNO010000213.1 GCA_946545475.1 uncultured Blautia sp. | reverse complement strand
CGCCGCTGTAGTCTCCTCCGGTTTCAGCTCCGCCGCTGTAGTCTCCTCCGGTTTCGCCTCCGCCGCTGTAATCTCCTCCGGTTTCAGTTCCGGGATCGATTATGGGGTCGGTTCCCGGATCAGTTCCGGGATTGGTTCCAGAATCAGTTCCGGGGTCGGTTCCCGGATCAGTTCCGGGGTCGGTTCCGGGGTTGGTTCCGGGATCAGTTCCGGGGTCTTCGGTGGGGTCGCCGCTTACGGTGCCGGGGTCTACGTAGGCGTCTTCGTTTTCGGACGGCAGGACGGGGGGTTCTTCAGCGGGGTCTTCGTAGGAGACGGGCTCGTTGTTGTAGTATGTCGGGGTCTCGTAGGAAGAATAGTCATTTCCGCTGTAGTCCGTGTAGTCTGTGTAATCCGGGGTGTAATAGGTTTCCTCGTATGAGGTGTCCTGGTAGGTCGTCTCCTGGGTGCTGCTGGCGGGGGGGGTTGTGGGGGGCGGCGCGGGGGACGTTGGGGGGGATTGGCTTACCGCGGGGGTCGGCGATGCGCCGGTGTTCTGGACGGGCTGGCTGGATGCGTTGATCTCGCTGGCCCGGGTGTTTACCTGCACTTTTTTGGATACGGAGGTATAGATGATGTAAGCCACATGGGAATCATATTTCAGCTCCACCACTCCCATATCGTAAGCCGGGAAGGAGTGTATCATCAGCTTTTCATCGTCGGCAAAAACAAGCTCCACCTGGTAGGCGGCGTCCTTAACGTCGTCCTGCGTCTCTGAGGGGGTCACATACAGCGTGCGCCTCTGTCCGTCCGCAAAAACATCCTCGCCTGTCAGCAGGCTTTCACCAAACTTTTCGTCCTTGTCGGTTTTGAGCGCAAAAGCCTTTATCGCTCTGCCGGTGCCGTTCTGAATGAGGATCTCGTAATCTTTTTCGGTCTTCTTTTCGCCCAGAGTTTTTAAGGGGCCTTCCGAGGATGGCGCACCAGAAGGCGCGCTTTCCGCCGTCTGTTCCTCCTTGGGGAGCGTCTCGGCCTCAGCCTCGGTCTTCGCCGCTTCCGCTTTTTGCTCCTCTGCCTCCAGCAGCTCCCTTCTTCCCGCATCCGATGCTTTCTGGCGGTATTCATTGCTCCTGCCACAGCCGGATGCGGCCATCAGCAGCGCCGACAGTGCCAATAATGCTATTGCTTTTTGTTTCATCATCCATCATCCTCGTTTCTATAGTATGTGCATAAATCTTCTGCGGAAACAGGCCGCATCAGACCATCTATCAGACGATCTTCCGGTAATCGGTATAGGTCCAGGTTCCTTTGGCTCCGTAGGCGAACATGTAGCCGCTCTTTCCACTCTGTTTGGCAAAATAGGGATCGCACACGCGGATGCCGTTGTCGGTCACGACCTCTGCCCAGCCCGTGGTTATCGTCTCGCCGGAAACCGTGGCCTTTCCTTCCATCAGATGGGCCTCGTAACCGGCCTGCCTGGCGATAAGGCAAAACGCCGCGGCCATGGTCATGCTGTCCCCGCTCCGCAGAAGAAGGCCTCTCCTGGCCAGGTAGAGGAAGCGCTCCTCATCGCTCTCGTAGGTGTATTCGATATCCTCCAGGGTGATATCGGCGGCACACCATTGAAAGGCGCTCTTGAGCTTGCTCCCACAGGCGTCCAGCCTGCTGCCGGCCAGGTATTCCTCATATGTGATGGGCGTTATGACGCCGTTTACCGCAATGCTGTAATACTGGCCGTTTCCGTGATCATAGCCATGGAGCTTTTTCAGCATAACGCCCGTCTCGTCGTCAAATATGTACTGGCGGCCGTTGACGGTGTTCAGCCCAAAATACTCAATGCCCTTGTTGTTAAAATAATACTTGCCGGAGGGCAGCACCAGCCATTTTGTGTGCCTGTAGCCGGTGCCTTCGTCAAAGTAATAGGTCACGCCGCCGATATCGGCAAAGCCGAATACCTCGGCGCCTGTTTCCAGGTCAAAGTACCGGGTGCCGCCGCTGAACGCGACAAAACCCGTCTGCATAACGCCGCCGGCGTTAAAATAATACCAGTTGCCGTCGATCTTTTTATAGCCCACCTGACGGACGCCGTTGGAGCGGTTGAGGAAATACTTTTTCCCGTTGCGGATCAACCACCCTTTGTAGCGGGCTCCCGTGCTCTTAATATAGTAATAGTAGGCATCCAGCTTGTAAAAACCGGCCTTCTCAATGTAGGTGCCGTCCGCGTTCTGCCAGTGGACCGTGCCATCGGAAAACGTCACCCAGCCCGGCGTCACGCTTTCCCGGACAGTGCCGATGCCCCTGGCATCTATATCGTAGGTCACGCCGTCAATAACTTTTGTCACGCCCCGGGCCACCGTGCCGTTCTCGTTAAGGTAGCGGATGGCGCCATTAACGGTCTGGAGCCCCGCCCTTTTGGGGGATTTTGACTGAATGCCGGCATAGAAGGCATCCGGGAGCGTTGAAAGGTAGCCGTTTATCTCTTCCTTGTGACGGCTTTCCTTTATATCGTCAGATGTGAGAAAATAAGCCCACAGGCTGTCCTCGTCGGTGACAAACAGGCGGTAGCCTCCGGCCCCCTTTGACTGTCCGTCGGAGGATAGCTCGATCCGGAAGATCCAGTCCCCGTAAAGGTTATAGATGCCGGAGGATTCAAACGGGCTGGTCTTGTCGGTCGAAAGCTCCACATTCAGCCACTGGCCGTCCACCTGCCAGAGGGTCCGCATGATCAGCGTCCGGGCGCCGTTTTCCACCCGGTAGGTATTGATCAGGACGCCCATAAGGCTGCCATCCTCAGGGCTCTGGAGCATGGACAGGACATCCGTGATCTCGCCCTCCAGTTCATTTCCGGCTGACCGGACACACGTGATTGCCTCCACCGCTATCCCCAGCCGGCCATTAAGCCAGAAAGAGCCGCCTCTGCCGTCCGACAGGTCGTCCGTCCCGGCCTCTGCCGGCTCCGAAAAGGGCAGGGCGCTGCCGTCCGCGGCGTAGGGAACCGGCTGGATCAGGGCATCGCTGCCGTCACCGATCTCCTCGAAGGAAAAGTATTCGCTCTGGTCATCCGACGACGGGTAAAGATCGGAAATGTCTGCTTCTTTCCTGGCGGAAGACACCGGGGCAAGATCCTCCTCTTCAATAGAGGTTTCTTTAATAATAGAAACTTCTTTAATAGAAACTTCTTTAATAGAAACTTCTTTAATAAAAGTTTCTTTAATAGAAGTTTCTTCAATGGAAAATGCCGGATTTTCAGAAAAATCCTCATCAGATGAAAATGTCTCCGCGTAAGAAGCTTCAGCTTCCTCGATGGAAATATCTCCGGATATGGGATCGTTTTCGAAACCGGAAGAAGCTTCTGCGTTTTTTCCCATACATGCCAGGGAAAAGACCAGCACTAGAAAAATGTACACGGCATGGTTTACTTTTTTCATAAGTCTTTTCTTTTTCCTCATAAATAAAATGATCTGCCAGTCTTAAGGGTCATTGCCCGGGAAAACCCTTTGGAAAGGTAGGGGGCCGGGCAGGTGCTTTTATTTTATCATTCTGTCCTTGGTCTGTCAATTGCAGGGGAGGCTCCCTTGCGTTCCCCTGGTGACTTCTATTTTACGCTTACCTGTTGGTGAGAAAAAAGTTTTCCCCTTCTTTCAATCGGAACGAAACTGTGATATGATAGATGCTTGTGGAGCTTTGTCGCTCTGGAAACTGATAAATAGCAAGTATCCGAGGAAATTGCCATGCGAATGAGTACCATTGCCACCGGCCTGCATCATATCCATCTTTATACGCCCGATCTTATGGAAAGCACCTTCTTCTATAGTGACCTGGGGTGGGAGCTTCTTGCGCCTCCTGAGGGGAGCGCATGTGAAAATCCGGTAAGCTCCTTTGCGCTCGGAAATATCCGGCTGACTGTTGAGGAAGACCCGTCCCGGGCGGAGGCTGCCAGCTCTCTGTCCCTGTGCATAGCGGTCAACGATGTCCGGGAGGCTTTCTCTTTTGCCCAGTCCCGGGGGTTTAGCCCTGTGGATGAGGAGTTATGTGTCCTTAGCGGGCCGCTTGGCCCTGTGACGGGCTTCCGCCTTAAGGGGCCTTCCGGGGAGTACGTCTGGTTTTGCCAGGAGGATGGCCATGAAGACACTGTTTGACATCGATAATCCTGTTTTCGCTTTTTTAAGCCGCGTGGCGGATCTATGCCTTCTTAACCTCTTATTCATCCTTTGCAGCCTTCCCATCGTTACCATGGGGCCTGCGCTTTCCGCCCTCTATTATCAGACCCTCAAGATGGTCCGGAACGAGGAAGGCTATATCGTCAGAGGGTTTTTCCATTCCTTCCGTCAGAACATGCGCCAGGGGATCATTGTCCATCTTATCATGCTTCTGGCCGGCGTTCTGATCTATGCGGACCTGCGGATCGTGATGAACATGGAAAACGGCATGCAAAGCCCCCTGTTCCTCGTATTCCTTTTGTCCAGCCTTCTGTATTTTATGGTTTTTATCTATATCTATCCTTTGCTGGCCAGGTGGGAGAATCCCATCGGCGTCAACTTCAAAAACGCCCTTGCCATGGCGGTCGGCCACCTGCCGCAGACGGCTCTCATGCTGATCGTCACGCTCCTGCCGCTCATCGGCCTCCTCTCCTTTTCCGTAAGAGGCCTCTCCTTTATGATGCTGTTTTTTATCATCATCGGCTTTGCCCTGATGGCTTTCATAAATTCCTTTTTCCTGGTCAAGATCTTTGATATCTATACCCCGGAGGAGGGTCCCTCCCCGGATGAGGGGCAGGAAATCTGAGAGCTATAACCGCGAGCACAGAAAAGTTTCACCTGTGCGGTTGCCGTATCATAGCGGTTTCACTGTATGGAAACCGCTATGATACGGAAAACGTACAGGTGGGAAAAATTCGGAGGATATTCCCTGTGGACGAACAGACACAATACAGACTCATCATTCTATTTTTATTAAAGCACGCCTCCCAACCCCTCTCCGGGGCCCAGATCCTGGAATGTGTTCTTGATATGGACGGGAGCAGTTATTTTGTCATGCAGGAGATCCTGTCCGACCTTCTGGAGGTGAGCCTGATCAGCAAGGAGCCCAGGGGGCATGCCACATTTTACCGTCTGACAAAGGAAGGGGAGAAAACTCTCTCTTATTTTGAGCATAACCTTCCCTCAGCCCCAAAGCTCAAAGTCCTCCGCTATCTGGAAACACAGGGCGCCTGGCCGGAAAAAGTGCTGACTCCGTCGTCTTTTTATCCCAATAAAAGTGGAAACGGGACATATTTTGTCCGATGCCAGATTGTTGAGGATGGCACATCCATCCTAGACCTTACCTTGTCTGTTCCTACCCGTGAGGCGGCGCTGGAGATATGCAAGAGTTGGGATCTGCGGAGCCATCGATTGTACAGTAAGGTCTGGAATACAATATTATAGTTTATAGTTAAGTGCCCTATAGATGATTCTGGTTTACTGTTACCTGGCGGTAGGGGCTGGGTGCGCCAGGTACCTTATTGTCCTCTATTTTACTCTTACCTGGCGGTAGGGGCTGGGTGCGCCAGGCACCTTATTGTCCTCTATTTTACTCTTACCTGGCGGTAGGCGCAGGGGAGGGGGGGCCGCTC
>CAMNNO010000212.1 GCA_946545475.1 uncultured Blautia sp. | reverse complement strand
ACTCTGAGCGGCCCCCCCTCCCCTGCGCCTACCGGCAGGTAAGCGTAAAATAGAAAACACAATAAAGAAACATGGCGCACCCAACCCCCACCGTCAGGTAAACATAAACACTTATGGATTAAAATCTTATGGAAAAAATCGGAAACGTTCAACTTAACTACACCTATTACCACGGCTCCGATGCCTACAGCGACGGCGACATTGAGAACCGGCTGCTTGAGATCGTTAAGACATCGGAAAACCCCGAGGAGGCCCTGCTCCAGGAAAATTCCTGGCCTCTCCTCTACCACCTCTCGCCCATCCGGCACAACCTCCTCTCCTGGGCCGACTTCCCGAAGAACGCCTCCTGTCTGGAGATCGGGGCCGGGTGCGGCGCCCTGACGGGCCTCTTCTGCCAGAAGTTCGACCGGGTCGTCGCCTCGGACCTTTCCCGCCGCCGCTCGCTCATCAACGCCTGGCGGAACAAGGATTACGAGAACCTGGAGATACTGGTGGGGAACTTCCAGGACATTCACATAAACGAAAAATTCGACGTCGTCACCCTCATCGGCGTCCTGGAGTATGCCATTTCCTACATAAGCGGCCCCAACCCCTTCTCCAGCCTCCTCTCCCGCGCCCGCTCCTTCCTGAAGGAGGGCGGAACCCTTATCCTGGCCATCGAAAACAAATATGGCCTCAAATACCTCTCCGGCGCCGCGGAGGATCACACCGGGCGCTATTTTGACGGCATCACCGGCTATCCCGATGCCAAAAACGTTCGTACCTTCTCCCGGGAAGGGCTAGAGAGCCTCCTGTCCGGAGCCGGCTTTACCGACCTTAGCTTTTATTACCCCTATCCGGACTACAAGCTTCCCCTGGCCGTGTTCTCCGACCAGTGGCTTCCCTCGCCAGGCGACTTAAGAAGCTACGCTCCCTCCTATGACCGGGAACGGCTGCGCCTTTTTGACGAGGCCCTGGCCGCCGATTCCCTCCTGCGGGACGGCCTTTACCCCCAGGTTTCCAATTCGTTTCTGATATTTGGGAGTATTTCAAAAAAATCCTATGCGCAAAGTCATATATTCGAAATATAATTCTCTCCGCCGTCCGGAATTTCGGACAGCGACCCGCATTCTTCTGGACGACGGCACAAAGACCGTTGAAAAGTGGCCCCTGTGTCCCGAAGCCGCTTCCCATATCCAGAGGATAAAGGACAACTATGCCCGAATAGAAAATCTCTACAACCGTATCCGCATCCTGCCGGGCGAAATCCGGGACGGCATCCTTTCCTACCCCTGCCTGCGCGGAAACACGCCCCTGGAGGCCGTGGACTATTCCCGGGACTCCCTGGAGGATATCACCCGCAAGCTGGAAAAAGGGCTGTCCCTGATCCTGGACTTTAACCAGGACTTCAAGGTTCCCTTTGCCCTCACCGAGGGCTTCCAGGCTGTTTTCGGGCCCGGGGCTCCGTCGCTGGAAGGAACTCCGGCCGTCCGGGTCTGCAACTTCGATTCCATTTTCAGCAATTTCATCATCCAGGACGGGATCTGCTACTGCATCGACTATGAGTGGGTGTTTAATTTCCCCGTGCCCATAAGCTTTTTAAAGTTCCGCACCCTCTCCCGGGAATATGAAAACCACGAGCCCTACCTGTCGCGCCGCTTCTCCCGCGAGGTCTTCCTGGCCGCCTTCGGCTTCGGGCCCAACGCCTGCGAGCTTTATGACCCCATGGAATACGCTTTTCAGGAATATGTCCACGGCAAGGGCGTCTCCTATATCTATACCGCTCGGTACGAAAAAGCCTCCCGCTCCCTGGACGACTATATCCGCGCCCAGGATGAGCTGCGCGCCCAGCTGACCCTAAAGGAAGGACATATAAGGAACCTTGAGTCCCTTTTAAAGGCCAGGGACGAAAAGCTTTCCCTGGACGCCCAGACCCTTGACTCCAAGGAGGTGCACATCGGCAATCTCCAGGATCAGGTTTCCTCCCTCACCCAGCTGGCCGCCAACCACGAGTCCGAGATCACCGGCCTCCGCCAGGCCCTTATGGATAAGGAGAACCATATTAAGAACCTGGACGATATCCTGGACAGCCAGCAGGGCACCATCGCCCAGCGGGACGAGGCCCTGCGGGAGAGCGCCGTGGCCATTGAAGACCGGGACGGCATCATCAAAAACCGGGAAGCCATCATAGATCAGAAGGATGCCCTCATCCTCTCCCAGGATGAGGCGATCCGAAAGGCGCAGGAAGAGCTGTCCAGGAAAGAGGAAGAGCTTTCCCAGACGGTTTCCCGGATGGAAACAGAACTTTCCCAGACGGTTTCCCGGATGAAAGCAGAGCTTTCCCAAAAGGAAGAGCTCCTCGCGCAAAAGGACAGCCTCATCACCCAGAAGGACCAGGAGCTCAAAAAAATGGAGTCCCTGATCGAGGACCATACGCTCCGCCATCAGAGCCGGGATGCCCTCCTGTCGGAGAGCGAAAAGGCCTGCTCCCTTCTGAAAGAGAAAATATCCGCCCTTGAGTCGCAGATATCCGCCGACAGCGACAGCCTCTCCTCTTTGCAGAATGCCCTGGTCTATAAGGATGTCCACATCCGGAACCTTACAGCCGAAATACAGGCTTTAGGCGAAACCATAAACATGCAGAGCACCCACATCGACAAGCTGCGCCGGGCCATCCGCAATCCCCTCTATGGGGCCTCCTGGCTGGCAAAGCGCGCGGCCGGCAAGGTCTCTTCCTCCATAAAGGGCCGCTTTTCCAGGCGGCGCACAGCCCGGGAGAGGCACGAGATGGAGGAGCAGCACAGCCTTCTTGCCCCCATTAAGAATGAGCGCGCCGAGGAGTACGCTTCCTGGATAGCCGCGCGGGAACGGCGGGAAGCCATAGCGTCACCTGTCCGGAAGGATTTTTCCTACGCGCCCCGCATCTCCATCCTGGTGCCGGTCTACAATGTCCTGGATAAGCACCTGGTCCCCTGCATCGAGTCGGTGCTCTCCCAGACATACGAGAACTTTGAGCTCTGCCTGGCGGACGACTGCTCCACCTGGGAGAATGTCCGGAAAACCCTGGAGGCCTATAAGGGCAATCCCAAGGTCAAGGTCGTCTTCCGGAAAGAGAACGGCCATATCTCCGAATGCACCAACTCCGCCCTCGCCCTGGCCGAAGGCGAATTTGTGGGCCTCCTGGACTGCGACGATACCCTCTCTCCCAATGCCCTTTATGAGATGGTGCGGCTGCTGAACCAGGATCCTTCCCTGGACTTTATCTACAGCGATGAGGACAAGATTGACGACGACGGCAAGAACCGGCACATGCCCCACTTTAAGCCCGACTGGTCGCCGGATACGCTCATGTCCCACATGTATACCTGCCATTTTACGATCTACCGGAAGGCGCTTGTCGAGGAGGTCGGCGGCCTTCGCACGGCCTTTAACGGCTCCCAGGATTACGACCTGGCCCTCCGCGTGGCGGAAAAGACGACCCATATCGGCCATGTGCCCAAGATCCTCTATCACTGGAGGGAGAGGAGCGGCTCCACCTCCGCCGACCTTAAGGCCAAGCCCTATGTCTACGAGGCCGCCCGGCGCGCCAAGGAGGAAGCCCTCTCCCGCCGCGGGCTGTCCGGAAGCGTGATCTTTGACGAGAGCACTCACCAGTATAATGTGATCTATGATCCGCCAGAGGACGCCCTGGTGTCCATCATCATTCCCTCGAAGGACAATCCCGCCCTCCTTGGCCGGTGCCTGTCGACGCTGAAAGCCAAAACCGCCTATAAGTCCTACGAGGTCATCGTCGTGGACAACGGGAGCTCCGAGGAGAACAAGGAGATCATTTCGCGTCTTCTTGCGGCATACGGGGCGGAATATATCTACGACCCGCAGCCCTTTAATTTTTCGCGCATGTGCAATGAAGGTGCCTCCCACGCCCGGGGAGACTACCTGCTCTTCCTCAACGATGACATCGAGATCATCACGGAGGACTGGCTCTCCATCCTCCTCGGGCAGGCCGCCCTTCCCCATGCCGGATGTGTGGGGGCAAAGCTTCTGTACCCCGGAGACTTTATGATGAAGCGGGCAGCGTCCGCATCCTCGCTCGAAGACAGCGGCGCATCGGAATCCAGACAGGAAAGTTCGGACGCCCGCGCATCGGAATCCGGACGGGAAAATTCGGACGCTGACGCATCGAAATCCGGACAGGAAAGTTCGGACGCCCGTGCATCGGAGCCCGGACGAGGAAGTTCGGACGCCGACGCATCGAAATCCGGACAGGAAAGTTCGGACGCCCGCGCATCGGAGCCTGAGCGTGAAGGCGAGGATGCCTCTTCCCAGGCTTCCGGCAGCTCTGACGCGGGCGATAGCCTTCCGTCTCAGGATGAGCCCGGTGAAGCCCCTGACGATACCGCTTCCGAAAAAACTGCCCTTCCCCGAAGCCCCTACGGCGAGGGCTTTGGCGTTATCCAGCATGTGGGCGTCATCAACATTGAAAACGGTCCCTGCCACGCCTTCTCCGGCATGAGCGACGAGCCAGTGTACTACTTCGGCCGTAACCGTCTGACATACAATGTCCTCGCCGTCACGGCGGCCTGCCTTCTGATGAAGAAAGCGATCTTCACGGAAGTGGGCGGCTTCAACGAAGACCTGGCTGTGGCCTACAATGATATCGATCTGTGCATGAAGGTCTGTGAGGCCGGCTATTATAACGCGGTCCGTCCGGACGCTGTCCTCGTCCACCACGAATCCGCCAGCCGCGGGAACGATGCCTTAAGCCTTCCCAAAATGCGGCGCCTTATGGCGGAGCAGGAGGACCTGTACAGGCGTCACCCCGCCTTCGACCGGCAGGACCCCTTCTACAACCCGAACCTCGCCCAGAACCGCGTGGACTTTACCTGCCGCTTTGATACGTCCTTCGACAAGGAGACGGCTTTCCGGAAGATTTCCTCCCTTCCCGGCCGGGAGGGGCACCCGGAGCTTAGGTATGCTGTGGACTGCGCCTCTGCCCAGAGGTTTGTGCTCATCGAGGGCTGGGCCTTTATCCCGGGCTCCTCAAAAAACAGCCGCTCCTCCCTCAAGCTCATCCTGCAGGGCGAGGAAGGCATCTACCTTGCCGAGACGGCCCCTGTTTACCGCCCGGACCTTGAAAAGGCCTTCCCCGATGAGATGGATGTCCTGTACAGTGGCTTCCATGCCCGCTTCCACAGAGATGAGATCCCGGATGGCGAATATAGCATCACGCTCCTCTGGAACGACAGCGCGAGAGTTGACACTGAGGCCAGGCTCATAAAATAGCCTGCCATGAGCCTCCCCGATAGACCTGATCTTATCAAAACGAAAGGAATGATATTATTATGAGCAGTTATTCTTATATCCCCCGCGGCGTCTGCAGCCGCAAGATCACTTTTGACATTGAGGACGGAGTTCTTCACAACGTTCACTTTACCGGCGGATGTGCCGGGAATCTTCTGGCTATCTCCAAGCTCCTTGAGGGCGCCGATGCCGCACGGACCGTCGAGATCCTCCGCGGCAACGACTGCGCCGGCCGCGGCACCTCCTGCGCCGACCAGCTCTCCATCGCCATCACAAAAGCCATGGAAGAAGCTGCGCCCCTGCAATAAATCGAGCAGGAAGGGGCTTTCGCCCTTCCTGCTCGCTCGCGGGGCGGCGTTCGCCGCAAGGCGACAACTTCCTTACACCGCCCCTGCGATAATAAACAAAACCCCCGGACAGCACGGCCGGATGGAGCTTTCCTTCTCCTGCCGCGCTGCCCGGGGGG
>CAMNNO010000211.1 GCA_946545475.1 uncultured Blautia sp. | reverse complement strand
CGGGCCCCGCAACTCTGAGCGGCCCCCCCTCCCCTGGCACCTACCGGTAGGTAAGTGAAAAATAGGTAAGGTAAAAGGAGGCATAGCGCACTCTTCAGTTTTCCGGCAGGTAAGCGAAAAATAGGTAAGGTAAAAGGCAGCATGGCGCACTCCTCAGCCTCCCGGCAGGTAAACGTAAAATGGATAAGCTATAACGCACTCCTCCACCTGCTGCCATATAATCCTAACCCGTAGGGGGTGCAGGGGGGCGGAAGGCTCCCCCTGAATTTTAATTGGCAGTGAGGGGAATGGGGGCGGCGATGTCGCCGTCGAAGAGGATGTCGCTGCCGTCGTCTTCAATTTCATCCGGCTCATCGATGTCTTCTTCGGGAGCGGTCAGGGCGGAGGTTCCGTATTCCGGGTTCTCGATGCCGGGGTCGGAGCTTCCCCATCCGAAGAAGAAGTCCTGGATGCAGTCGGCGATCTCCCATACCTCGCTCTCACCGAAGGGATCATCGAAGCCGCCTCGCTCGATGGCCTCTGTAAACGGATAGATTCCGGCTTCCGCCGTGATGAGAAGGTATCCGTTAATGGCGGAAGCATTATCCCCGTAGGTCGCTTTTTTCCAGATCTCCAGGGCGCCCAGGCCGGCGGCGGCATAGCTGGCGTAGTACATGGGATTCTCAAAAAGGTGGGATATCTCCACCCATCCATATAAGGGCTCGTCATTGTAAGAGAGTCCGTATTCATAATACAGGCGCCCCATGAGGGCGTTCATCTCATCAAGGGTCATATCCGGATGCGTATAGACTTCCTGTTCAAATTCGTCCACGGCAAAACCTTCCAGCACATTCTCCAGCAGGTCAAAAATGGTCGCCACATACATGCTGGTGGCCGTCTCCTCGTCAAACACATCAAACATATAGGCGCCCATCAACGCCTGCATGGCCAGGGCGCACAGCTCGTCCACATCCAGATAGCTTTCCGTGAAAACGGCGCGCCTCGGGTCCCGGTAGGCGACGTTAAAGTGCCCAAACTCATGGATCAGTGAGCTGTAATCGCTATAATCTCCCTGTAGCTTTGCAAAAATAAAAGCATCGTTATAGAAGGGCAGGCTGATGGTAAACGCATCGTCCCGCTTTCGCGCGTCCATGTCGATGTCATAAAGATGATAATCGACAAGATAGCGGAAGGCCTCGTAGAGCTCCCGGCTAAGGCCTTCGATGGCGGGGGAGAGGCGCCTTATGATCTCGTCAATGTCTCCTTCGCCCGGAACAGAACCGGGAAGATAATTGTAAAGGTCCATATAAAGAGGAGCCAGGCAATCCTTTACCTCCTGCCGGGCTACTGCGGTGTCTTCCGGCGTGTAATCCCGATAGTGGATATTTTCGTAGGCATAGCTGGCATAGTTATCGTATCCCAGGTTCACTGCCTCCTGGTTCCTTAAAGCCACCATGTCAAGATAGATCTCGCCGAGCGCCTTATTTTCCATGGACAGGAGGGCATCGTAAACCAGCCAAAAGTCATCGTCCGAAAGGGTGTCATCCGAAAGCAGGGTATCAAAGTCCCATGTTTTTCCCTTGTAGTCGAAGGTGTATGGCGAAGCAAGGGCGCGGAAATAGTCCATCTCGCCTTCCTGCTCGGAAAGATACAGGTCGTTCATCTCATCCTCTTCCGGCTCGTAAACCATGAAGGCATACGCCCAGGCCGGGTCGGGAAGCTCCCGCAGAAATACCTTGGAAAGAGAGCTTTTCAGGCCGTCCCCAAGGGCAAGGATCGCCGTCTCTTCAATATCCAGAAAATTCTCGTAATCCCTGGAATACTGCTCATAGGCCTCGTTGTTTGAAGGGTCGGCATAATAGCGGAGCATGCTCAAGACTTCCTGTGTCATCTGATACTCATACTCATCCAGAATGGCATGATAAAGATCCTTGGCCTTATTGTCCCGCTGCTCGCTTTTCTCCATGCCGGCCGTTTCTTTGACAGCCAAAGCCAGTTCCCCGATATGCGTGCTGTCCGTTCCCCGGTAAACTCTGTCCTCAAAACGGACCGCCACATGGTCCTTTTCCGGATATCCCGTGAAAGCCGCTCCTCCCCCGGAAACGCCAAGAACTCCCGACAAAAGCCCCGCCACCAGACGGTTAAATAATCCGCTCATAGCTTCTCTCCTTTCGTGTCGCCAAAATCGTCCCATCTCCTGAAACCACTTTAATAGGAAACGGATAAAAGGCCGGTGCGTTATATTTAAGAAATGTTATAGCAAACGAACAAAATGCTTGTATTTTGATTTGTTTGCTGCGCCGGATTTTCACTGCGTAAGCAGCATTATTCCGCAGAAAATTCGTGCACATACTATATGTTTCTGTGCTTGCGAATATAGAATAGCTTCAAATCCGGGCATTGTCAACGAAAATCAGCCGCGGGAGCGGGGTAAGCGCCGGTTACTATTCACGGCTCAGCCGCTTGCGGCTGAGCCTGCTCCCTTCATTCGGTAGGAACGCCCTGACGGGCTTCATCGCCGCTTCGCGGCTGGATGCCTCATGGAGGGAGCAGACCTTGTAAGGATACAGATTTCCCTCGCTCATGCAAGCATGGCGAGGAAAATCTGCATCCTTACGGCTGTGAATAGTAACAAGCGCTGGCCGGCCGGAAAGTTTATTTAATTTAACTATTGACATCCCAGGTATTTCTCCTTATAATTAGCCCGTTCTAACTCTGGTATCAACCTGTTCAACCCCCGCGGAGTTTTGGCCCCGCTGTAAAAAAGGAGAGTTCCTATGGTCTTACTCATTTCCCTTCTGCTGGTATCTTTTCTGGTCTTTGGCGGCCATGGCTTTATCAAAAAACATCCCGGCATCTGCTATGGTATCTGCATCCTTTTGTCCGTCTTTACCGTGTGGATCGTATGGTCGGGCAGGAGTGCCGGCCTTCAGGAACCGTTTTCCACGCTCCTCTCCCTTCTGACCCAGGGAGGCATCGCGGGAGCTCTGTTTGTTTTCATCATGTATGCGGCCGCGGTTCCCAAAGGCTCTTCTTTTATGAAGACCGTCATGCCGATCCGCGGCGAGCTTTCCATTATGGCCTGTCTCCTGACCTTTGGCCACAACATTGCCTTTGGGAAGACCTATTTTGTCCTCCTGTTTACCAAAGCGCCCTATATGAAAACAAATATCCTGCTGGCGGCCATCTGCTCCTGCCTGATGATCGTCATCATGCTCCCTCTTTTTATCACGTCTTTTAAGAGGGTCCGGCGGAAAATGAAGGGCAGCACCTGGAAAAGGCTCCAGCGCATGGCCTACGCTTTTTATGCCCTCCTCTATATCCATATCATGCTGCTTAACGTTCCAAACGCCCGCCAGGGAAAGTGGACGGCTGCCCTGAATGTGGTCTTTTACAGCATGGTCTTCCTGTTTTATGCTTCCAGCCGTATTTCTCGCGCTCTGGAAAAGAAGGCCGCGGCGGCCTCCGCCCAGGGCCCGCGCGAGAAGGGCGGCCTGCCTTCTCCGGGCGCTTCGCTGCCTGTCCATGGCCTTTTTGGCGCGCTGTTCCTTTTTATCCTTCTCTACCTTCTGACCCCTTCCGCAGCCAGCGTATCCGCAGCTGCAACCCCAAAGACCGCCGCTTCCCAGAGCAGCGCAGCCCCGGCTGACACGGCCGCTGCTTCCCGGAACACATCTTCGCCTGACCAGGGAGCGGTAGAGGCCAAAAGCAGTGCTGTTTCCGAAAGCCGTTCCGCCTCCGGAGAGGCTTTCTCTTCGGAAGACACGCTTTCTTCTGACAATGCGTCTTCTTCTGACAATGCGTCTTCGGAAGATGCACTTTCGGAAGATACGCTTCCAGTCCAGGAGGATGGGGCTTCTGCCGCTCCTTCTGTTGTTTATAAAGACGGAGAATACAAAGGAGCCGGGATCGGCTATAACGGGCGTATGACCGTGGGCGTCACCATCTCGGAGGGACGTATTGCCGATGTTCGGATCAAAGGCTCCATAGAAGACGAGGAATACCGAGAGATGGCCGAGGAGCCCATCCTGGCGGCCATCGTTGCCGCCAATTCTCCCCAGGTGGATGTCATCTCCGGCGCCACCTCCACCTCACACGGCATTATGGAAGCTGTGCAGGACGCCCTGAACAAGGCGGCCGAATGATCTTCCGGTGATACGGGGCAGAGGGAGGCTTGCCCTCTCTGCCCCATCATTCGAAATCCAGCCCCGACAGGCTTCACAGCCGCTTTGCACGAAAGGCATTGCCTTTTGTATCCAAATTTGATAAGATATATGCAGAAGCGCTAAGAAAATTACCGGTGGTAATTTTCCAGTATAAGATTTCGCGCTTCCGCATATATCGCGGCATGATCATTCAGCGGCAAAAGAGCTATGTTTTTCGCTTGCGCGTCCCGTTACCCCCTGTCAGCATCCTTGTATGGAAAATCAAAGAGGTTATCTGCCATGGCACGTTTTTACAGCCACAAATGGGGTCAGGCTCCCGAAAGGGTCCTGACCCCGTTTCTTATCGCTTTATGTTTCTTTCTTTCCTCATGTGGCGGCAACAAGGCTCCGGATGGAAGTCCGGCCCAGGCCGCCCCGATTTCCCGCCAGGCCTTCCAGCTTGACACCTTTATCACCCTCACGCTCTATGATACCCAGGACGAGACCATCCTGGACGAGGCCATGGCCCTTCTTGAGAGCTACGAAGATATTTTCAGCCGCACCCGGGAAAGCAGTGAATGTTATCGGCTTAACCACCGGCTTCTTGCGCCTGTGCCCGGAAAAGCCGACACTTACCGTCTCTCCCCCGACCTCTCCTCCCTCCTTGCGGTCGGGCAGGCCTATGAAAAAGCCAGCGATGGCGCTTTCTGCCTGACCATGGCTCCCCTGACCTCCCTCTGGAACTTTTCTTCGGAAGACCCGTCCGTCCCGGAGCCCGCCGCTATTGAAAAAGCGCGCGCCTCAAGCGCTGAGGCCAAATATGTCCTGAACGGGGATGAGATCACCCTCCTGTCCGAGGACATGGCTTTTGACCTTGGCGCCATAGCTAAGGGCTATATCGCCGACAGACTTAAGGATCTTCTTGTCAGCCGAGGTGTCGGCAGCGCCATCATAAACCTTGGCGGCAATGTCCTCTGCATCGGTGATCGCCAGGATGCCTCCGGCAGCCGCCCGTTCCGTGTCGGCATCCAGAAGCCCTTCGACAGCCAGGGCGCTTATATGCTGGCCGTTACCCTCAGCGACCAGTCTATTGTCACCTCCGGAATTTACGAGCGCTGCTTTACCGAGGACGAAAAGCTTTATCACCATATCCTGGACCCTAAAACCGGTTATCCCTATGAAAATGATCTTCTGTCAGTAACCATCCTCTCCGACCGCTCCGTCGACGGCGACGCCCTGAGCACCTCCTGTTTTGCTCTTGGCCTGACGGCCGGAATGCAGTATATCGAGTCCCTGCCGGGAGTTTATGCCATCTTCATCACCAACGACTACCAGGTACACACCTCCGCCGGCCTGCAAGACAAATACACAATCACTACCTTAAATCCCAATTAGAAGCCTTAAACCATTCCATTTTTTCTCTTACCTGCCGGTAGGTTTCTAAGTGCGGAGGGAAACCTCAAACCCTTCCATTTTTCTCTTACCTGCCGGTAGGTTTCTAAGTGCGGAGGGAAACCTCAAACCCTTCCATTTTTCTCTTACCTGCCGGTAGGTTTCTAAGTGCGAAGGGAAACCTCAAACCCTTTCATTTTTCTCTTACCTGCCGGTAGGTGCAGGGGAGGGGGGGCCGCTCAGAGTTGCGGGGCCC
>CAMNNO010000210.1 GCA_946545475.1 uncultured Blautia sp. | reverse complement strand
TTCATCTCGCAGACATTGTGGAAGAGGTAAAAGTCAAAATATTCCACGCCCAGCTTTTCCAGCTGCCGCTCAAAGATCTCCTCTACCTTGCCCCAGTTTGAGGGGTCGTAGCCGGGAAACTTTGTAGCCACATAGTAGCTGTCCCTCGGATACCGGGACAGGGCCCTGCCCATGACAAGCTCGGAATTTTCACCATGATAGCCCCAGGCGGTATCATAGTAATTGATGCCGTTTTTCATGGCCGTATCCACCATGCGAAGCGCGCTGGCCTCATCGATCCTGCCGTCGTCCCCGTCGATCACCGGCAGGCGCATGGCGCCAAAGCCCAGAGCAGACAGCTTCATTCCCTGAAAATCTCTGTAGATCATGTCTCGTTCCTCCCACTGTTTCATTATCTCATTATTTCATATCTTATTATATCACTATTTCATCCGTTTTTCCTGGGCGCGGATCAGGTAATCCATGCGGTCGATCTTCCTCTGGCTTTCGTGCATCTCATCGACAAGCTCGCACCGCTGTTTTTTCATCTGATGCAGCATCTCCCGATAGCTGCCATTTTCAAACAGGGAGCAGATGACGGCGCATGCCTTTTTGCTGCACCCGGCATCCGAAAGCCCCTGCATCAGCTGTTCTCTTTCCGTCATCAGTATCCCTCCCTCCGCTGACCGGTTATGGGCGTATTATAGCCTCTTGACGGTGCCTGTGCTAATGGTTATACTGAATATCATATTATTCTTTTTTGGAATATCACAGCATCCAGAAAGGGGGCATACATCTTTGGAGATCCGGACTTTGCGGTATTTTCTCGCCGTGGCGCGGGAGGAAAACATGACGCGCGCGGCGGAGCTTCTTCACGTCACACAGCCGACGCTGTCCAAGGCTTTAAAGGCGCTGGAGGATGAGCTGGGCAAGAAGCTGTTCACCCGCCACAGTTTCAGCATCAGGCTGACCGATGAGGGCATGCTTCTTCGCAACCGGGCCGAGGATCTGGTCAGCATGGCGGACAGGATCGAGAGGGAGTTCATTTCTCTCGACGACATCACCGGCGGCGACCTGTACTTCGGGCTGGCGGAGTCCTCCCAGATCCGCTATCTCGCCCGGGAGATCCGCGCGTTCAGGCAGACCTATCCCTGCCTCCGCTACCACATCACCAGCGGCGACACCGAACAGGTCGTGGAAAAGCTGGATAAGGGCCTGCTGGACTTTGCCGTCCTTGCCGAGACGCCGGATGAGGCCAGGTATGAATCTCTCGTCTTTCCGGAATCCGAGGAGTGGGGCCTTGTCATGCCGGAGGATGACAGGCTGGCATCAAAAAAGGCCATCCATGTGGATGACCTTTTGGGACTGCCCCTGTTCTGCTCGGAGCAGAACTGGAAGAATGACATTCCCCGCTGGGCGGGGGAGCGGATGGAAGCCCTCCATCTAGAAGGCTCCTTCCGCCTGGCCTATAACGCTTCCATCTTTGCGAAGGAGCATCTGGGCTATCTTCTGACCTTCAACAATCTGGTCAACACCTCTCCCGGAAGCGGGCTCTCCTTCCGCCCGCTGTCTCCCCGCCTGGAAACAAGGCTGTACCTTGTCTGGAAGAAATACCAGGCCTTTTCCCCTATCGCGGAAAGGTTTCTCTCGCAGCTAACGGCTGCGTTTGTATAATAAGATCAGCTCCTGTGCCGATACCAGGCGAACATGTACTGCTGGTAAACACCGTTATACGGCGAGTATCTTTCATAAGGATACCCGTCCGGATACTGCTCAGAGAGTATCCGCTTCATCCAGACATCGATGGGGAAGGCGTCGGTGTGGTGAAGCCCGAAAAGCGACACGCAGTTCGCAACCTTCGGGCCGACGCCGGTGAGGGCGGTCAGGGCCGAAAGCGCCGCGGCCTCATCCGCGTTTTTAAGGGCATAAAGATCGATCTCTCCGCAGAGGACCGCCTCCGCCGCCGCATGGACATACCGGGCGCGGTATCCCAGCTTGCAGGAAAGGAGGTCCGCCTCGGAAAGGGCCGCCACCGCCTCCGGCTCAGGGAACGCATAGTATTCCTGCCCCATAGCGTCCCGCATCCTTTCGCCGCCTCTTTCGGCGAGAAGCTCCACCGAGCGGCAGATCGCCGGGATGTTCCGGTTCTGGGAGATGATAAACGTGACCAGCATCTCCCAGGGGTCCTGCCGCAAGATCCGGATGCCTTTTTCGTGCTCCATGGCTTCATGCAGGAACGGGTCCCGGGCAGGATCTATCCGTTCCCTTATGCCCTGGTAATCCTCCTGAAGGTCAAAGTAGTCCCGCCAGAAGCCGGCAAATTCCGCCTCGCCGCAGTCAAGGCCATATCTTCCCTCTTCCACTCCATCTTCCAGGGCGGTCAGGTTAAGGCAGCGCTTTCCCGCCAGGATCCGATAGGAGCCATTGCCGGTTTTGTTCCAGCGGAAGCACTGCCCGCTGTCCGCGATCCTGCCCGGGTCAAAATCATCGGTTATCGAAACGATCATTTTCTAGCGATTCTTATAGAGCCTGCCAAGGAAGTGTTCCACTTCCACGGCGGCAGATTCCGTATCTGCGCCATATTCCTGCCGGAGGGCGGTGATCATGTCTGTCAGCCTGGCGCCTTTTTCCCGCATTTTCCACAGGAACGCCTCGGTCTCATTCATCGGGCAGAGCGGGGCTTTCCGGCCGACCATCATTTCATAGATCTTTGTGCAGTCGTTCTCATCCAGGGACATAAAGCCGCCTACCCTGCCGTTCCGGCCGTTGCCATGGCAGAGAGAGGCTACAAGCTTCGGGATATCCTCTTCCCTCGCGCCAAGCTCTTCAAAATCCCTCGGCATGCCGATGGAGATGAGGAAGCTCCTGAGAGCTTCGATGCCGGCCTTTGCCGTGACCTCCGGATGGGCGAAGTCCATCTGGCAGCCCCAGACACGGACGGCGACCTGGGCGAAGCGCATGACATCGTGGTTCATGACATAGGTGAAGACGGCGGGCATGGTGACGGCAAGGCCTGCCCCGTGGGCGCAGTCGTAGAGCGCCGACAGCTCGTGCTCAACGTCGTGGCTCGTCCAGTCCTGGGTCCTTCCCACGCCGCAGGCATTGTTGTGGGCCATCATCCCGGCCCACATGATATTGGCCCTGGCCTCGTAGTTATCGGGATTTTCAATAACCCTGGGACCCTCATGCTTCATCGTGAGCAGAAGGGCCTCGATCATGCGGTCGGTCACTTCAACCTCTGTCGTGTTGGTCAGATACCGCTCATACAGGTGGGCCATGATATCCGTGATGCCCGCGGCGGTCTGGAAGGGCGGAAGCGTCTGGGTCAGGGCGGGGTTCAGGATGCTGAACTTCGGCCTTATGGCATCGCCGGTCGCGCCGCGCTTGAACATTCCCTCTTCCTTCGTGATGACGGAATCCGGGCTGCCTTCGCTCCCGGCCGCGGCTATGGTGAGGACGGTTCCGACCGGGAGAGCCTTTTCAATGACCTTGCCGCAGTAAAAGTCCCAGAAGTCCCCGTCATAGACCGTTCCCGCCGCTATGGCCTTTGCGGAATCGATGACGCTGCCGCCGCCGACGGCGAGGATGAAGTCGATGCCCTCCTTACGGCAAAGCTCGATCCCCTTATAGACAAGGCCGCTGCGCGGGTTCGGCTGCGCGCCGGGAAGCTCCTCAAAGGGGATGCCCTCCCCGGAAAGGGAGGCCTTTACCCGGTCAAGAAGGCCGGACCTTTTCACGCTGCCGCCGCCGTAGTGGATGAGTACCTTCGTGCCGCCAAAGCGCCTGACCATCTCGCCTGCCCTGGCTTCCGTGTCCTTGCCGAAAACAAAATAAGTCGGTGAATAAAAGGTAAAGTTTTCCATACGGATATCTCCTTTCTGTTATGTGATAGCCGTCAAAAAGCATTTGACATGTTTTTTCAGTCTCTTTTATGACTACGACCAGTATAGCAAAATTATAGGCTTTCTTCAACGGCATTTGCCCGTTTTCAAGGCCGCTTTTTTTCCTGGGGCCAGGTAAGAGCAGGCGGCATTGTCAAAGAGGTTGAGGCTGTTCTCCGAGAGCAGCGGTTATCCGGTTTTCCCGTCATCGAGCAGATCCGGGAGCGGCTTCTTTACCTCTCACCTTCCGGTATGGGACCACTCTCTAATGAGCAGCGGGACTTCCACGATCAGGATCGCGGCCCAGCCGGCGAAGCAGGACCACGGGACGGCTTCAATGCCCATGCCGGCCCCGATGGCAAGGATCAGGCAGACGAGGAAGCGAAGGCCCATGTTGAGGGTGCTGATCCACAAGGTAACTTTCATCCTTCCGATGCCGCGAAAATAGGCCTGCAACCCGTTGGTGACGGCGGGAAGCACATACATGAAGGCGATCAGGCGAAGATAGGTTTCCCCCTCCTTAAGGACCAGGGGGTCGGCGGTGAACAGGCGCATGCCGGGGCGGTACAAGAGATAGAGGAGCGCGCTGGCCAGCAGCCCGAAGGAGGTTTCCAATATCATGCCGGCCCGGAACGTCTGTTTTACCCTTTGGGTTTCGCCGGCGCCGACATTCTGGGCCATGACGGAGGTCATGGCGTTGGCGATATTGCGCCCGGGGATCAGGGAAAAATCATCGATCCGGTTGGCCGCGGCAAAGCCGGCCGTAGCGGCGGCGCCCATGCTGTTGACAATGGCCTGGACCCCGAGGATCCCGGCCTGGACGACCGACTGCTGGATGCCCGTGATGCTGCCGTACTGCAGCGTTTTTCGAAACAGGCTTTTGTCAAAGGTAAACCAGCCCCTTCCCATATTGAGGAACGGGATCTTTCTGACGATATAGCGATAGGCGAGCAGGCAGCTGAGCCCTTCGCACAGGAAGGTGCTGATGGCGCAGCCCGCGATGCCCATATGGAAGACCACCACCAGGATCAGGTCGCCGACGATATTAAGCCCCGCGCTGATGGCGAGGAAATACAGCGGCGTGACGCTGTCCCCCAGGGAGCGCAGCACGGACGAGAGATAGTTGTACAGGAAATGAAACACAAGACCGCATCCCACAATGCGAAGGTAGAGGACAGCATAGGGAAGGATCTGCGCGTCCGCCCGAAGGAACTTAAGGAGCGCCGGCGCAAAAGGCACGATGAGGGCTGTCAGGGCCAGCGCGAAAACGCAGCCGGAAACCATGCCGGTGCTGACCTGGCGCTGCAGCTTCTCTGTCTCCTTCCGGCCAAAAAGATTGCCGATCAGGACAGCGCACCCCAGGCTGATCCCCTGCATAAACATGATGATCAGGGTCATTAAAGGATTGCTCGTCCCGACAGCCGCCAGCTGTCCACTTCCGACATAACGGCCGAGGATAATGCTGTCCACGGCATTGTAGGTAAGCTGGAGGATATTTCCGGCCACCAGGGGAAGGGTGAAGCGGATCAGCAGGGAATAGACCGATCCCTTTGTCATATCATGTGTCATAAAATTTAAAAAACCTCCTTTGTTTTCTGCGGCGTCCCGGATGGGAGCAGTTTAAATGCCGTCCCGACAAACTGTGCGATCAGGCTTCCGGTATCATGCCGGCATAATCCTTTGCGTAGTGTTTCAGGCTGGAAGCTTTTACGTTTTCTCCGACCTTTGACTATCGGATTTGCGAAGCGTTTTCGATGATCACTATTATACTATTCATTTTTCCATATTCAATGTTAAATCACATTTTCTTATCGTTCATAAACAGCAGTCACAGGCTGTCAAAATAAGAACGAGCGCTATCCTCGCAAGCAAATACAAGAAAATGTAACATAGTTGTTATAATTTTGCAAAATTTGCCAGGTATAATACATGACAC
>CAMNNO010000209.1 GCA_946545475.1 uncultured Blautia sp. | reverse complement strand
GATTACGACCGTGGTGGTCACTCTAAATATAGCATGAAAGTACATATCATCTTTGAGTTCAAACGGGATGGGACGGCGGAGAAGGCACTTGCCCAGATTGACAGCAAGGAATATACGCTGCCATTTGCGGCTGATCCGCGGAAGCTCTATAAAATAGGCGTGACGTTTGACTCAGCATCAAGAAGGCTGTCTGGCTGGAAAAATGCGTAAAATTCCAGAACAGAAAAGATGATCCAACCGTACAGGTGGAACTTATTTAGAGAGGAGCCGTCTAAGATGGATTATTGTTTGCTGTGTTCCCAGCTTGAGCACCTGCTTCGGGAAGAGGCGTACTATGTCGCCGCATTGTCAAATGCATCCGCTCTCCTTATGGAGGCTCTGCCGGAGCTGAACTGGGCCGGTTTTTACCTTATGAGGGACGGACGCCTCCTGGTCGGTCCGTTCCAGGGAAAGCCCGCCTGTATCCATATCGCTGTCGGGAAGGGAGTCTGCGGAACGGCTGTCCTTCGAAACGAGACTATCCTGGTCGCCAACGTCCACGAATTCCCGGGGCATATCGCCTGTGACAGCGCTTCCAACGCCGAGATCGTCATTCCCATCCATAAGGGAGATGGGGAGGTGGCCGGCGTGCTGGACATCGACAGCCCGATCCCTGGCCGTTTCTCTCCGGATGATAAGGAGGGACTGGAGATGTTTGCCGCCTTGCTTGAGAAATACCTGGCGTGGGGGGATTGAGCGCTGGCGGGGACTCCATGAGGGGGAAGAAATGAAAGAAACGTTCCTCTTTGTTTCATTGCGAAACAGAAGATTTCAATATATGAAACACCTCATCGTTTTTTTGTTCTTTTTACCGCAAATGAAATTTGCAGTTGACTTAAATGTGTGAGAGAATTAAGATACTTGGTAGTGCAAGAACAATCTTTACTGTAAGATTAAGAAAGGAGACATGATTATGAGACGCACGTTACCGCTGATTCTTTCACTGGTTCTGTCGCTTTCCGTATGCGCTTTTGCCGGTTCGGAAGGGGCTGATTACGCCAAGGCAGAATACACGGCTCCGGACGATATGGCAGTCGCCAGTATCTGCTATGGCTGGGTAACCACTGATGCCGTGAAAAACGAGGACAACACCGTGACGGTCGGCCTTACGCTTGCCGGACAGGCAGAAGAGACGGAATTTACCACAGCCGTTTCCTACGGGATCACCAATGCCATGACACAGTCCAGCCAGGCTGATGCTATTGCCAGCCGCCTGGTCGCCGGTGTCTTCGCTGAGATCGTCTGCAATGCCGCCGGGGATGTCATCGACATGCGGCAGGTTGAACAGGCCAGCCTGAATTTTGATACAGCCAGGTATGGCGGCGACCTGACCAGGATCGGCTCCACCGTGGAACTGCGCGGCGCAAGCTATGTGGACAATCATAACAACAATGCCTCCGGCGATTCCGGCTGGCTCACGGGCCTCAGCGGCCAGATGGTTGCCTATGGATGGCTGATGGAGAAGGATCTCGACAATATGACGATCGTCGTCGGCGACGGCAACCGCGTGATGAAGAACTTTGACGAAACATATGCTGTTGCCGAAGATGTCAAGGTTTACACCGTCGACAATTCTATCGGTTCCGGCCGTACCCTGGAAGCGCACAGCTTTGCCAGCACAGAGTCCAGCTTTGCTGACCTCAAGGCATCGGAGCTTGTCAATGGCAATATTTATAATACTCCGAGCAGCGGCCGCTATCAGGTCATTGTTATTTTTGACAAGGATTATACCGAATATGACAGCGCAAAGGTCGTTGAGATCTATGAATATATCAACCATGAAAACGTGGATAACTATGTCGGAAAGATCCCCCAGAGTGTCCGCGTAGGCAGCGATCTTTCCGAAGCGACCCAGGGAAATCCCGCTCCCCACAGCGCTCCCTACCTGGTAGCCGCCAACCCCACCACCGTTGTGGAAGGAAAAATGTGGACCATAGGCGATATCGAAGTTAACTGCCCGCTCTTCAAAGGCGCCAGCGATGCTGAGATGGGTAAGGATGGCGATGGCGACTGGCTTGTCCAGTTTGACGCCGGCTGGCCCAGGACAGGCTATCAGTACATGGTTAACATTGAAAAGGTTGGCAAAGATGTCCGCGACCTGGACATGATATTGGTTCCTCATGGCCATGGCGACCACTATGGCTCCCTGGTAGAAGAATGGGAAACCATCGTCCGCTCCGGTGCGCCTGGCCCCATTGTCTATGAATCCTATGAAGATACTATCGGTTTCGATGTCTACGGGTTCCCGGAAATCGGCTATATCCTGAACGATCCCGCGGTACGCACCCTGATTACGAACTGGTATCCGAATGATGAGTGGATTTCTCTTGGCGACGGCCTTGACATGATCGTTACCCTGACCCCCGGCCACAGCCAGGGCTGCGGTTCTGCGGTATTCCAGGTAACGGTAGGCGAAGGCGGCATGAAGGATGCCAAGTTCAACTATGAGCAGGATGAGAATGGCGAATGGGTTGCCACCTACGGCGATTACGAAGAAGGCGATGAACTCTTCTTCTGCTATATGGGCGGCTATGGCATCAATGGCCTGAGCGACCTGAACGCCGGCTTCCGCCGCACCAATTTTGTTTCGTCTCTCCGCTACATTGAGAGTGTCCTGACAACCATGCCCACAACTACCGGCAAAACGGCCAGCGGCGTGTATAACCTGGCCCAGCACACGAACCAGTTCCCCTACACGGAGACGGCCTATGCCATGACTCTCTACAATGAGAAGAACGGGACCGATTATCCTTTCCTGCATTTCATGCGCGAAGGCAAAGAAGAAGTTATCAACTTCTGCGAAAAACGTGCCAGCGCCATCCTGTACAGCGATTATACCGACTCTTACATGGAAGCCTACGAAGGCACTGATGCCAAGTGGTCCATCGACGGCGTCACTGAGAAAGCGGCTAATTCCAGCCCCTACTATGTCTATGACGGCATCCGCATCAAGACGGATATCACGTCGGCGAGCATTAAGGGCGCAACACTTGAGGATCTTGGGCCGTACAAGCATGTTGGCGGCGAAGTGACCATCACGCTGGTTGACAACGTAGATGTGACGGTCATGCATGGCTATGACGTCTTCCTTAACAAGGGTGTTGTCCCCGCTGAAGCGAATATGTATTCCAACGATGTGGTGACCGGACTGGCCGACCAGAACTGGAACCTGGTCAAGGGCTTCGCATTCGCGAAGGACGGCTTTGTACAGGATGCCGACAAGTGGTACGTGCAGGTATGCGCCCGCGTCGATGACGACTATGACGGCAACGTATACAGCAATCAGGGTGCCAACGAAGGCGCTGAATTCATTTCCGGTCCTGTGGACGCCGTCCGCGGAGCCAATTTCTTTGAAGTCATGCGGACAGGTGCCATGACCAGGGAAGAAGCGGAAGCCATCGCAGCCTCTCTGGAAAAGGGCGCTTCCTATAAAGTTACCATCATGAAGACCGGCGATATTGTGAATGCCGAGAATGTTCTGGACACCTTCCAGCCGGTAGAGTAAGTCTTTTATACGGATCCCGAAACGGGTGAGAAACGGGGGGCGGTCCTCCTTAAAAAGAGGACCGCCCCCCGTTTGCGGATGACTCATTGAAGGCTATACAGCGGAAGAGATGAGAAAGGAGTACAGCTATGAGAAAACCATTGATCGCTGTCCCCATTGGGGATCCGGCAGGTGTTGGGCCGGAGATTGTCGTAAAAGCACTGGTGTCAGAGACTGTTCAGGAACAGGCGGACGTGATCGTGATCGGTGACCGGAGTGTAATGGAACGGGCGATTGCCATCACGGGAACAGATCTGAAGCTGCATGTGGTGGAAGCGGTGGAGCAGGGAGATTATGGCAAAGGGCTCCTGAATCTGATCGACCTGAAAAATATCGACCAGGAAAGCTTCCGCTATGGCGAGGTGCAGGCGATGTGCGGCAAAGCCGCCTATGAATATATCGCGAAGAGCATAGAGATCACCATGGCGGGGAAGGCCGACGCGGTAGCAACCACGCCAATCAACAAGGAGGCTTTGCATGCCGCGGGCGTTCCCTATATCGGGCATACGGAAATCTTTGGTGCTCTTACCGGAACGCCAAACCCTCTGACCATGTTTGAGACTAATGGCCTGAGAGTGTTTTTTCTTACCAGGCATCTCTCCCTGCTGCAAATGCTTGGACAGATTAAAAAGGATAATATCGTCTCCTGCGCCAAAGAATGCTGGAAAGCACTAAAAAGGCTTGGCGCAGCGGAAGGTACGATGGCGATAGCCGGTTTAAATCCCCACTGTGGCGAACATGGTCTTTTTGGCTGGGAGGAAGTCAATGAGATCTCCCCGGCTGTGGAACAGCTTAAAGCGGAAGGATATGCCGTGGCCGGCCCGATCGGGGCAGACTCCGTGTTCCACCAGGCAGCCACGGGGCGTTACAACAGCGTGCTGTCTCTTTATCATGACCAGGGCCATATCGCGACGAAAACACTGGACTTTGAGCGGACGATCTCCATCACCAATGGAATGCCGATCCTCCGGACATCCGTAGACCACGGAACGGCATTTGATATTGCAGGGAAGAACATCGCAAGCGAGGTGAGCATGGTTGAAGCCATCCGCCTTGCAGCAAAGTATGCGCCTCATTTTACCAAGGGAATTTTCAAAGGGGGGATCTGATATGTCAGCACTTCCGGAAGAAGAAAAATATACAATCCGCGATATCGAAGCCCTGCCGGATGGACAGCGAGCAGAGCTTATAAACGGACGACTGTACGCCATGGCGCCGCCGTCAAGATATCATCAAGACTTATCCATGGCGCTTTCCGGCACCATTTTTGCCCATATCCGGAAAAATAAAGGCATATGCCGGGTATATACCGCTCCTTTTGCCGTCTATTTGTGCAGCGACGATAAAACCTACGTTGAGCCGGATATTTCCGTCATATGTGATCCGGACAAGCTGACGGACAAGGGGTGCAGCGGCGCCCCTGACTGGATCATCGAAATCACTTCTCCAGGTACCTGGCTGCATGATGTCTACCGAAAGCTGGATCTTTATAAGGCAGCAGGCGTAAAAGAATACTGGATCATCAGTCCAAAGGAAGGAACCGTTGCCGTCCATACGTTTCCGGACAGCGCGGAATATACGTTTGATGATGATATCCCCGCTTCCATATGGCCGGGATTTTCCATCAGAATTTCGGATCTTCTGTAAAAAGCACGATATATGGTATGAAGGGGACGTTTATCTCAGTGGGAGAAGAGCTGGCTCTTCTTGTCAACGTCCATGAATTCCCCGGGCATATCGCCTGTGACAGCGCTTCCAACGCCGAGAGCGTCATTCCGGGAAAGAGTACTTTTGCCGCAGGTTCAGAAAATTTTTGAATCTGCGGGACGTTTTTATGGCAGGAGAGGGGCACCCGTCACCTGACGGTGACGGGTGCCCCTCTCCTGCCTGATTTCATAAATAACACTCCTTTTTATAGTTAGTAACAGATTAAAAACCGTCAGGCTCCCCGTAAAAAGTCCTGGCGCAAATCCTTATGAATGCCAAAAAGTGACTACGTATATTGCGGTAAGTCACCGATTAGTATTATACAATAATTGTGGGAGAGTTGGAAAGCTTTTTTATGTCCTTTATAATGTACTTTTTTAGGGAGACCCCATTGCCCCCTGTAGAGCATTCTGGGGTATGCTTACCTGACGGGAGGGTTCGGGTGGGCTATGTTTCCTTTAACCTTTCTATTTTACGCTTACCTGCCGGCAGGCGCAGGGGAGGGGGGCCGCTC
>CAMNNO010000208.1 GCA_946545475.1 uncultured Blautia sp. | reverse complement strand
AAAATGCTAAAACATTCCACCTGTACGGTTGCCGTATAATAACGACTCTGAGGTGATGAAATCGCAGCGAAAACCGCACAGTTCGAATCCTTTATACCGACCGGCTGTTTTTACGCGGCTTCGTCACCGGCAATGACGTAAACCGTGGGCTGGTCGTAGGGGGCGCCATAGGCGGCGGCCGCGGCTTCGGAGTAGAAGCCGGCACCTACGATATCACCGATGCCTTCCGCTCCTTCGGGGACATCGATGGAGACGTTGTCCGTGGTGCAGGCGGTGAAGAGCGTGACAGGCATGCCATAGCTTTCGTCTTCATATCCGCCGGCATATCCGGTGATGCCGCCGATCCAGAAGCTTCCCTCGCCGGCTGTTATCACCACATCGTGGGCAAAGCAGTTTGTAAATTCCTCCGCCGCAAAGCCGCAGCCGGAGATGCCGCCAAGGCCGTAGCAGTTGTTGCCGGCGGTGATCGTGCCGGCAGCGGTGCAGTTGACAACGGATGTCATCTCCAGGCCGCCGCCGATAATGCCGGCATTGGCGGTATTGTCCGGCAGCGTAATGGCGGCTTCGGCCTCGCAGCCGGTGATCAGGCTGTCCATGCCGGCTCCGACGATGCCGCCGAACATGCCTTCTGCGCTCATCTCGGTATAGTTGACATCAACAGAGATCCCCTTTCCCGCAACTTGATATACCGTCGAACAATAGGAATAGCCCACAGCACCGGCGGCCATGATGGTTCCGGTCACAGAGGCGTTTTCCAGTGTAAAATTGCCGACAGATGTGTTGGCGATGCAGCCGAAAAGAGCGACAGCCATGCCTTCCGGCTGGTCGATGGAGAGGTTCGAGATGCTGTGGCCGTTTCCGTCAAAGGTTCCGGTGAAGGCATACTCCGCGGACGGCGTTTCCTGCTCCTCACCGGATTTCCCGGCAGGGACAAAGGAGCCGATGGGCGTCCACTCGATGCCGGCAAGGTCAATGTCGGCGGTCAGGACATAATTTCCGGAAAGATTATCATTTATGGCAGCGAGCTCTTCGGCCGAGGCGATCTCGGTCACATCGGCATCGCCCTCCTCCGCCATTTCCGCCAGGTTTTCTTCGCAGAACAGGTTGATGACATCGAGGGTCATCTGCTCATCGCGGTCGGCAAGGATGCCGGCGGCAAGCCAATAGGCATAGTCGCCTTCGTTATAGAGTGTCAGAGCCTCCTCATCGCTTCCGTAGCGAAATTCGATGTGGTAGGTGGTCGCGGGGGTGTCCGGGAGCAGGAAGAAATATTTGAACTCACCGGCATCCTCGTCGGCCGTCTCATACATGTAGCCTTCCATCAGGCCGTCCATGAGGGAAGCCTCGTGGGTAAAGGCATATTCATGGGAAAAAATCTCCTCCCCGTTTTCATCCAGTCCGCTGATCACATTCCCGTCAAAGACAAGGCGGGCGACGCCGTTTATAAAGCCGCAGTCAAACTGCATACCGTTGGAGCCGTCGCCGTAAGCCTCGACAGCCGCCTGGCCGTACAGGTCCCCGTTGCAGACGGTTTTAAGCATTTCGGCCGCCGCCGGAGCCATGTCCTCCCCGAGGACAGCCGTGCAGTTGTCCAGCCAGAGCTGGTCGTACTCGGGAGCCGTGATCACATCAAACAGTTCCACATAGGTCCCCCGGACATCTTCCAGAAGAGCCTGGGCAGCCGCGGAAGCGCTGTCCTCGGCGAAAACGGGCATGGCGGGAAGAAGAGAAATGCAGAGCAGGGAAGCCAGTATCTTTTTCATAGAAGTCTCCTTTCTTTTTTGAGAAAAAGTTAGACGAATAAAACTAATAGTTAATATACACTAACTTAAAAGAAATGTCAAGAGGAAGAAATGGGGACGGTTCTTTTTTCTTACGAATCACACAAAAAAGAACCGTCCCCATTTCTTCCCCCAGGGCTTGAACTGATGAGGACAATATTATATACTGTTTACCTGTAGGGGAGCCTTACGCTATGAGAACCTGGCCGTCCGGCTTCTCTTTAGGAGCGCCATTAACGCGTTTTGAGTGAGGAGGTCTGTTATGAAAAAGATACTGGTCATTGCCATGCTTCTCGGCCTGATGGCATCGTCCGTCTCCGGTGTTTTTGCGGCAGCTGATGAGGGCTCTGCGCCGGAAGGGGAGGTATATACACTGGAACAGGTGGTGATCTTAAGCCGCCATAACATCCGCTCGCCGCTATCGACGAAGGGGTCGGCGGTCAGCGATCTTACGCCTCATGAATGGTTTGCGTGGACCTCCAATCCCAGCGAGCTTTCGCTTCGCGGAGCCATGCTGGAAACGACGATGGGGCAGTATTTCCGCCTCTGGCTGGAAAAGGAGGGGCTTTTCCCGGAAAACTATATTCCGGAGGAAGGGGCCGTCCGGTTTTATGCCAACGGGCTGCAGCGCACCCAGGCGACGGCACATTACTTCGCCACAGGGCTCCTGCCGGTGGCCGTGGTCCCCATAGAGTGCAAGGTCGGCTATAATGAGAAGGACAATACCTTCCTGCCCAATGTCTATTTCCTGAACGATGCCTATGAGCAGGATGCCATGGAGGAAGTATGGGAAAAAGGAGGCGGCGAAGGGCTGCAGGGTCTTCGCTCCTCCCTGGATGAGGCTTTCCGCCTGGTTGCGGATGTGACGGACATGGAAGAAACCGAGGCCTATAAAGAAGAAAAGTACGGGAACTTCCTGGAAGATGAATCCTATATGTCCCTGGAACTCCTAAAAGAGCCGAAAATAAGCGGCCCCTTGAATACGGCGATTTCCCTGGCGGATGCCCTGGTCCTTCAATACTATGAGGAGCCGGATGAGCGCAAGGCTGCCTTTGGGCATGACCTTACGGAGGCGGACTGGCAGACGATAGGGTCCATCCTGGGAGCCAACCTGTCCATCCGCTTCGGCACGCCGCTTCTGTCGGTGAACGAGTCGCATCTGATGCTTGAGGAGCTCTATGCGGAAATGAATGCCGAAGGGCGGAAATTTACCTTCCTTTGCGGCCATGACTCGACTGTCTTTAGCGTATTGTCCGCCCTCGGCGTGGAAGATTACACATTGCCGGGAGCCATAGAGCCGACGACGCCCATCGGGGTCAAGCTGGTCTTTGAGCGCTGGGAGGACCAGGAGGAGAACGGTTTTTATAAGGTGACGCTCGTTTACCAGAGCGTCGACCAGCTGCGCTCCATTCAGCCGCTGTCCCTGGACGTGCCTCCGATGATCGTGCCGATCTCCTTTAATGAAGCAAAGCCGGAAGAGGGCGGCATGATCCCGGAAGAAGACCTGATGGCACTATTTGAAGACAGGATCGAGGCCTTTGCCCAGCTGGAAGAGCTCTACGGAGAAGAGTCCCTGGATGACGCAGCCTGATATACCTCCGCCTATCCGCGCGCGAGGCGCAGGTTGCCTTAAGGGGGGACTTCCTTAAGGCGGTTCTGCATACAAAAGCCCGCGATTTCTTCATATGACTGGAGAAACCGCGGGCTTTACTGATATTGCAGGCCTGTGCAGAGAAAATTTTACGTCTGCCTGGAGTGAGGACCGGACCGGGCAGGAGAGGAGCGCCCCAGCCCGTCCGGTCCGCAGAGCTGCGCAGAAGCGCTATTCTCCGCGCCTGTGCTCATATCTTTAATCAACAAATTCGTCGTAAATGATCGCCTTGGTCTCGGGATCGCGCGAGAAGTGTTTCATATAATTCCAGGCGATGCCGGCATACTGCGGATACAGGGCGTGGATGAGGCCCTGGGTGTAGGAGAGGCCGACCATGGGCACGCCGTCCTTGTTGTTCAGATACCAGGTGATGTTGTAGTATTCGTTGTTTAAAGTCTTATACACGCACCTGTCGCCGCGGAAGCCGCTGATCTTGTAGGTATCGAAATCAAAGGTGATGGGATCCATCTCGTTGAAGCCGAGATAGCGGTTCAGGTATTCCTGATAGCCCTCGGAGATGTGGCCGGTCTCCTGGTCGATGGCGATAGCCATATCGTAGGTGGAGGTGGTGATCATGATGGGCAGGTCGATGGTATCGTACTGGGCGATCTGCTCGTCCGTCATGATGTAGGGACCCACAGCCATCGGGACGGCTGCCGCAAACAGGGAGGAGTTGCCGCTGATGGTGGAAATGGTCGCGCCGGCGCCCATGGAATAGCCTGTGACATAGACACGGGAAGGATCGAGGGCCGGATAGGTTTCCAGCATGTACTCGACCAGGGCGGGAAGGGCATCGTGACGCACGCCGCCGCTAAAGAGCTGGCCCGATACGCGCACGCCGCCGATGTTCTGATGCTCGCCGGCCACCAGGGCGATGCGCTCCTTGCCTGCCAGCTCAAGATAACCGTTCTCATCCACAAACTGCCACGGATCGTCGCCGCCGCCATGGTTGCAGAGGATAAGCGGGATCGTGTGGTCGGGGGCAGTGCCGTCAAGCACCTCTTCCGGAAGGAACTCATACCAGAACTGCAGGTATTCGCCGTCGTTCTCGGCCGACTTCATGTCGGAGAAGCGCTCTTCCTTGTGGGCGACCACATAGATGCCGTCCTCGGTCTTTCCGTCGATAACGGGGTTGCGCGGGTTGAGAGAATAGGGGGCCTGGTCTCCGCCGTAGCCCTGATACGGGGTCTCCGCAGAGTTAAGGCCGGCTTTCAGAACGGGGATGCGCATGGCATGGATGAACATGTCATAATAGGCGTCGTGGACATACTCGGCATTGGTCTTGCCTTCCTCGGCAACAACGACCTTTTGGAGCGGAAGAGCCTGGTTGTAATAGGCGATCCCGTTATTGTTGACTTCATAGGCGTCAACAGCGTTGACCGCTTTGTATTTCTCCAGAACCTCCTCGTCGGGATTGACCATATAGACAGGGACAAAATGGGCCACCTTGCGGATCTCATCCATCTTGCCGCCGATGAGGAGCATGCCGGCGATGCGGCTGACAGAATCGAAGGTGTTGGCTACGTAGTTGTTCAGGAACGTCGCGCCGCCGTCGATGCCGATGGCATAGATGTAGGCGAAGCTGCCAAAATAGGCGCCTTCGGCGAAGGTCACGCTTTCGCCGTCGATCATGCCGCGGGCGTTTAAAGCGCACATGGCGGTCTGCAGGGCATAGTAGTTTTTCTGGTCGGCATCGCCAAAGGTCTCGCCGTTGGCGGGAGTGACCAGGATAATGCTGCCTGTCGCCTGGTCCGCGATGTCGATAAGGCCAAGGTCGCGGATATAGCTCTCGGCAGCAGCCTTGTCATCAAAATGCTGCTCCGCGAATACCAGGATGCTGGTGTTCATACGCACAGCGGCCCGGATGCCGAACATATCGGCAGAGCGGTAAATGAAGGTGGTGCCTTCCGGATACCCGTCCAGAACAGGATGGGAGGCATAGTTGCCGCCAAGAGAAGCCGGCCCGTTCACGCGGGCTTCCTCCAGGGTTTCAAACGTCGCCTCATTGCCCAGGCGGTTTTGGTAATCCAGCGCACTGACTGAGGCGGGAAGCATCATACAGAAAGCCAGCAGCAGGCAAAGCAGTTTTTTCATTGCTCTTTCTCCTTTCGCATTCTTATAAGTCAATCGACTATGCAGCGGCAGTGGTAAAAGATCATTCTTTAAACGCACTGCCAATATTATTACTTTAACAGGGATACAGAAGTTCTTCCAGAATGCCTCATTTTAAATGAGAGGAATACATTTTCTTTTTTAGAAAAAGAATTTTGAAAAAGCGGTTTTTTAATATTCAGACATAAATGTAATCATCTTTTTAAGTAAAAAAATACAAGTTTATGTGGAGACCCCATCGCCCCCCTGTAGAGCATTCTGGGTTATGCTCACCTAACGGTAGGGTTCGGGTGCGCCATGCTTCCTTTAACTCTTTTATTTTACGC
>CAMNNO010000207.1 GCA_946545475.1 uncultured Blautia sp. | reverse complement strand
ATAGGGGTAGTTTGCGCTTTTTTAGCTACCCGGAAGTGACTGTTTCAGAGTAAAATATGTTGACTTTGCCCGCAAAATATAGTAATATTACATAAAAATTATAAAAAGGAGGTCACTTTTATGAGACATAATAACCTGTCTGCCACCGCAAAAACCTCTCTGGCCCTGACGCTGGCCGCATCCCTTCTTTTCTCCATGTCATCAGCCGCCTTGGCCGACCAGGCCCTGGAGGTCGAGGAAACCTCCATCTCCTACGAGGTCTCCCCCGCCGAAGGCGAGGTCGTCGACTTCCACACCGCCGCCCAGGAAGCCTTCCTTTCCAACCCCTACATTGACGGCGTCATCGCTACCCCCGCCTCCATCGAGATCGATGGCGAAACCTACCTGATCGACGGCAACCCCTACGACAGCAAGGACCTGGAGACCCGCAAGCGCCTGCATCCCGACTACAGCATCCCGGACCCCGTCGTCCTGACATGGGAAGGCGAGCCGGCGTCTGACACCTACTATGTGGAGATCTCCCCCGACGCCAATTTTGAGCAGGACGTGCGCGCCTTCACGGCAGACGGAAACACCGTCGATGTGTACAATCTCCTCATCGGGACCCAATACTTCTGGAGAGTGGCTCCCACCGAGGATGAGATCGGCGACAGCGATATCTATTCCTTCTCCACCTCCTCCGTTGGCCCCCGCAACCTCTATATCGACGGCGTCACCAACGTGCGTGATCTCGGCGGCTTCGAGCTGGCCGACGGCAGCGGCATCGTGCGCCAGGGCCTTGTGTACCGCAGCGGCCGCCTCAACCTGTCCAACATCGATGACGATATTTCCATCTTCGAGGCCGACCCGGATTATTTCGAGCTGACCATCACCGAAAAGGGCATTGATACCCTTGTCAACGAGCTTGGCGTTAAGACCGAGGTCGATATCCGCATCCGCGACCAGGGAACCTACGTGTCCAAAGAGATCGGAAACATGAACAACGACCGCATCGAAGGCCTGGAATACGTCAGCCTTCCCATGGATTTCGTTGGCGGTACGGAGACCGACAATAACTTCACCCGCCTGGACAACCCCGCAAGCATCAAGGCATTCTTTGAGCTGCTGGCAGACGAGGCGAATTATCCCGTCATTTTCCACTGCAACATCGGCACGGACAGGACCGGATGCCTTGGCTACCTCCTGGGCGCCCTTCTTGGCATGAGCGAAGAGGACCTGTATGTCAACTATGTCTTCTCCAATTTCGGCAGCATTGCCGGCAGCACCAGGGCCTCCGGCCGCGCCAGCACCTCCATCTATGAAGGAACCGGCTATGGCGCCACCGTTATGTCCTATCCGGGAGAGACCCTCTCAGAGCAGGCCGAAAACGCCCTGATCGACATCTGCGGCCTTTCCAAGGAAACCCTGGATAAAGTCCGCGAGATCCTCATCGAGAAATATTGATCATAAGGCCTGATCCCGCATAGGGGTCTTCCCCTTTCCGCCAGGCATAAACAACAGGCGCCCGCAGATTTCTTTAGTGTGTCTTTGGTAAGCATACCGCTCAGCCATCTCTCATTGACGACATAGAAAGGAATCTGCGGGCGTTTTGCTTATCGCAGACTGCATCAAAAAGGAATCTGCGGGCATTTGCCTATCGCAGACCGCATGGAACAGGAGGGGAAGGTCCCCCTCCTGTTTGATTTTATCGCAGGAGCGGCGTAAAAAAGTATCTCGGCTTACATGCCACCATCATCAACATGGTGCTCGGCATTGAGAGCAGCACCATCGTGGGCGACGCCCAGGAAGACCTTCCCCCAAGGTTCGTGTCCGACTATGAGACCAGCGAAGAGCAGGCCGCCGCGGCGGACCTGGTCTGTGAGAGCGTTGTCGCCAACGGATCTGTCCTCCTTCTTAACCGGGACGAGGTCCTGCCTCTTTCCGGCAGCGAGAAGGTCAGCCTTTTCGGCACCAGCTCCGCTAAATTTGTTTACGGCGGCACGGGCTCCGGTGGCATGAACAATGCCAACGCCACGACTCTTAAGGACGCACTGGAACAGGACGGCTTTACCGTCAACCCCACCATGTGGGCCTTCTATACCACAGGCGCCGGCAGCAAATACGGCCTTAAGGATGCCGCCGGTTCTCTCAACAATTACATATTTAACAATGCCGAGTTTGCCGTAAACGAGGTGCCCCAGAGCGAATATACCAATGCGGAATGGGATTCCGTCGCCCAGTACGGCGATGCGGCCATCGTGGTCATTGGCCGTGTCTGCGGCGAGGGCAAGGATCTTCCCGTTGTCGGCGCGAGCGATGCCAACGGCAACATGCTTTCTATCTCCCAGGAGGAGAGGGATCTTCTCGCAAAGCTTGCCTCCCTCAAGGCCGACGGCAGCATCAGCAAGATCATTGTGCTCTTAAATACCGCCAACGCGGTGGAGCTGGATATCTTAAATCCGGCTGTCTGCGGCGAGGATTACGGCATCGACGCCTGCCTGTGGGTGGGCGAGGTCGGCCAGAGCGGCATCCGCGCCATCGGCGACCTTCTGAACGGTAACGTCAACCCCAGCGGCCGCCTCGTGGATACCTACTGCTACGACAACACCACCTCCCCGGCTGTCCAGAACGCCTATGTGACCTCCTACACCAATGCGGCCGAAGCCGGCCTGTCTTTTGCCAAGACCAACAACGAATACTATGTGGTCTACCAGGAAGGCATCTATGTCGGCTACCGCTACTATGAGACCCGCTACGAGGATGTGGTCCTTGGGAACGAAAAAGCCGGCGATTACGACTATGCCGGCACCGTGGCCTTCCCCTTCGGCTATGGCCTCAACTATTCGTATCTGACATACAGCGCCCTTTCCATGAAGGAAAACGGCGATAAATTCGATTTCAGCGTGGACGTGACCAACCCCTCCGGGCGCGACGCCAAGGAATCTGTCCTCATCTATATGCAGAGTCCCTACACCGAATATGACCGCGAGAACGGCATCGAAAAAGCGGCCGTCGAGCTGGTGGGCTTTACCAAGGTGGACGTGCCGGCCGGCAAGACCGTCACCGCCAATGTCAGCGTCCCGAAGAGCGAGATGCGCACCTACGACGCGAACGGGGCAAAGACCTATATCGTGGACGAGGGCAATTATTACTTTGCCACCGGCAACGGCGCCCACGAGGCTCTGAACAACATCCTGGCCCTTAAGGCGGAGAAGAACGATACCGCCAACGGAACCGTGAATACGGCTCTTATGACCGCCGCCGGCCGCTCTGACCTGGCCTCTTCCTATGCCCAGGGCAAGCAGGATACCACAACGTATGCCACCAGCGCCACCGGCTTTGCCATCACCAACCAGCTGGACCACGGCGACCTGAACAAGTTTGACGCCGATCCCGAAAACGACATCGTGTATCTGACCCGCGCCGACTGGGAAGGCACCATGCCGAAGGCCGACCTTTCCGGCAATGCCTATAAGGCAGCCGTCCAGATGGCCGCCAACGATGAGCTGGTCAAGCAGCTGAATACCATCATCGATTCCACCGGCGAAGGCACCATGCCCACCCTCGGCAAGGAAGGAGAACTGACGCTGGCCCACTTTATCGGCATCCCGCTGGATGGCAGCATCACCCTCCAGGACGGCAGCAAGTACACCTGGGACGACCTTCTTGACCAGGTGAAGTTTAACGAGATGGCCAAGCTCATCGGCCAGACCTACCACGCCACGGCAACGGTCAAGTCGGTCGGCAAGCCTGCGACCAAGGACGAAAACGGCCCCCAGGGCATTACCGCTACCCTGACCGGCGGCTCCTCCTCCACCAGCTATACCTCCGAGGACATTATGGCGGCCTCCTTTGATCCCGCCATCGCCGAGGCTGTCGGCCGCTCCATCGGCAACGACTGCCTGATGGCCAACCGCAAGGCCTACAGCGGCATTTACGGGCCTGGCGCCAACATCCACCGCACCCCGTATTCCGGCCGTAACTTTGAATACTATTCCGAAGACCCGTTCATCTCCGGCAAGACATGCGCGGCCGAGACGGCCGGCATTCAGAGCAAGGGCGTATATGTGTACAACAAGCACTTTGCCTTCAACGACCAGGAGACCGGGCGAGACGGTATCTGCGTCTGGACAAACGAGCAGGCGGCCCGCGAGATCTACCTGCAGGCCTTTGAGTACCCGATCGCGGATGCCAACGCCTACTGCGTGATGACCTCCTTTAACCGCCTGGGCGCCATCTGGGCCGGCGGCGATTACAACCTGATCACCAATATCCTGCGCAATGAGTGGGGCATGCCCGGCTTCGCCCTGACCGATTTCTCCAATAACAATAACTTCATGGACGTTGTCCAGGGCCTTCTCGCCGGCGGCGACGGCTGGGACTGCAACGACGCAGCCAAGTGGACGGAGAAGCTTAAGACCTATGAGAACGATCCCCAGGTCGTGACCGCCATGCGCGAGGCGACAAAGCACATCCTCTATACCGTAGCCAACTCCAACGCCATGAACGGCATCGGATACGCCACGGTCGTCCAGGAGGTCAGAGGCTGGTGGCAGGACGCCATCCTGTACGCGCAGATCGGCACCGGCGTCCTGGCTGTCCTCTTCCTGGCCATTGCCATCATGAGCAGCCGCAAGGCAAAGAAAAACGCCCAATCAGAAGCGTGATCCCTATAGCAGTAATAGGGTAGAGGGAGGCGTATCCTCCCTCTACCCCCGGCGGGCCGCCCGTCACCGTCAGGTGACAAATTTCTTATGGGCGGCCCTGCCATAATATAAAGGGCCAGCCCCCGCCAAGGAGGCCGGCCCCGCCGATCAGACAAGTGAGAAAGGAAAAAAGCCATGAAAAAGATGATCGCCATACTTTCCGGCCTTATGGTCCTTGCGGCCGCCGGAACCGTCCTCGCCGCCGAAGAGCGGGTAGCTCCGGATGATCTGAAGGTTATTGTCACCGATGATGTGGTGGGAGCGGAGACGACCTTCCGCAAATATGACCCGCGTTTCTGGGATGAGCCTTCTGCCCAGCCCGGGACGGTCGAGCGCCTTGACTATACAACGACCGCCTATGGCGAGGAGCAGGCGGCCTGGGCGAATGTCTATCTGCCCTACGGCTATGATGAAGCCAATTCTTACAATATTATTTATTTCATCCACGGCACCAATGAGACCCAGGACAGCTTTATCGGCGAGCCTGCGGCGAAAAATGCCCTGGACAACATGATCGAGATGGGCGTCACCGAGCCCTTCATCATGGTCTTCCCTACCTACTATTATGACTATGAGAACCGCGCCATCGACATGGAAGCGTTTTCTGCCCAGGAAGTGCGGAACGACCTTATGCCGGCTGTGGAGAGCAGGTACAGTACCTATGCGGAGACTACCGATGACGAGGGCTTTGCCGCTTCCCGCGACCACCGCGCCTTTGCCGGGTATTCCCGCGGCAGCTATGCCTGCTGGCATCAGTTTTTCCATAGCCTTGACCGGGCAAGATATTTTATGCCGTTCAGCGCGGGCATCAGCGGCCCGGGGGAGATGACGCTCGAATTTTCGGTGGAGGATGAGATCGCCATGCTGGAGAGCGCTATTGATGCGTTCCCGGACTATAAGGATGAGTTCTTTATTTATGCCGCATGCGGCGGGAAGCGCGATATGATGTATGATATCATGAATGAGCTGATCGCGGCTATGGTGGCGGATACCGACTATTTCAGTTATGGTAGGGATGGAGAGGTTAATAACCTCTTTTACTCCCTTTCTAATGAGATCCATCAGACGTTGATGAGTAGGTTCTACTTCTATAATGCGTTTGAGGTTGTTTTTAAATAATTTTTTTGGGGGCGCTATGTTTCTTTTGGGGCTTTCCCATTTGCGCTTACCTGCCGGTAGGCGCAGGGGAGGGGGGGCCGCTCAGAGTTGCGAAGCCC
>CAMNNO010000206.1 GCA_946545475.1 uncultured Blautia sp. | reverse complement strand
GCCATTCATCCCACGACCCAAGGGTACGTGGGTTTTCTGGCGGATTCTTATAAACTCCTTTTCGTGCTGCCGCAAAACCCGAACGTCCGGAGAAGGGCTCCGGCGGTTACGGGCAAGGATTTTTAATCGGCCAGGAGATTAATGGCTTCTCCGGAGACGGTATCGGTTCCTTCGCCGGTGAAGCGGTCTACGTGGTACTCGGCCGCTGCCGTTTCGGCGTCCTCAGCCTCGTAAAGGGCGATGGTGACGCTCTGGTCGGCGTGGTTGATGACAGCTGTCTTTGCCGCGGCTTTTCCGGCCTTGGCCGCATAGTATTCCGCGGCGATGTCGGCAAGCTCCTGGCCGGAGTAGACGAAGAACCCTTCCGGATCGGCATCGGCTACCGGGACGAGGGCCTCTTCTTTTCCGTCCTCCCACTTGATGGCAAGGCTGCCATCCTCGGCCGCGGTAAGGGTGCCCTTCTTTTCAGAGCCGTCTTCCGCCGTAAGGACAAGGGCTTCGCCTTCCAGGCTGTAGGTGTAGGAAGCGATCTCGCCGCTGGCGGCGTCTGTGATCATGACGGAGGGGTTGCCTTCCATGAAGGAAATGTACGAGAGCAGGCTTTCCGCGTCGGCTACGCTGTAAACGCCGGCCTTGACATATTCGCCCTCATATTCGTTGGTCGCCTTGGCGGTCTCTTCCTCGAAATCTTCGATGGCTTCTTCCAGAGCCGCGTCGATGGTCTCTTCGTCAGCACTGGCGCTTTCGATAACCTCGGTGCTTTCCTCCAGGACGGTTTCCTTAAAGGGCTCCTCGGTGGGGGCCGGCGCCTCGGAGCCAGCCGCATTCTGGGTTGTATTCTGGCTGCTCCCGCCGCACGCGGTCAGGGCTGCTGCCAGGCTGCAGATTGCAAATATTGCTGCCACTTTTGCTCGTTTCATTGTAAGTACCTCCTTTGCAAATTTTAATCCCATTAATTTGAGTAGCAAAAAAATATAGCAAGCGCATGGATCTCCTGCGGATACATGCCGCCGGCGCAGGGAACGCATCAAAGTGCAGGCATTTTGTCCGTCTCCTATATTTTTCGGCATTTAGATCTCCCTGGCGTCCCGTCTTCTGGGCTTCTTCCTGCCGGAGGCGGCTGTGAGGCCAAGGACATCCGGGAGCTCGCCATAATAGAGCTTTTCATCCCTGCCGGCCGTAAAGGCTTCGATCTCCTGCAGGAAGGTTTCTCCATATAAGGCGCACTTGTTTCGGCCAACGCCGTAGAGGCTTTTAAATTCCTCAAGGTTCCTTGGCAGGCGGATGCACATTTCCTTAAGCGTCCGGTCGGAAAAGATGATGTAGGGCGGAACACCGTTAGTCCTGGCCAGTGCCAGGCGGCAGGCCTTGAGGCTGTCAAAGAGCATAAGCCCCCGGCTTGTCAGAACGTCGGAAAGGCGTTCCTTACCGCGTTCCTGTTTTATTATATCAGATTTTTCCGCTTTCGAAAAGCCCCTGTTTTCATCGGCTGCTGTTTTGGGAACACGCATGACGACAGGCACACCTTCTTCTCTGTCTTTTAAAAGCCTGCGCCCCTTTTCCGTCATTTTCAGGATAGCATACCGGTCAGGTGTTGTTGTAAGATACTCTTCCTGAATAAGGGTATCGACACGCTTTGCGATATCTTTTTCGGGAAGGAGCTTAAGCGCCCCGTAGGAGGCATAGCGGTCGACATGATATTCCATCAGCTTGGCCCTCGTCCTGCCGGACAGGGTTCCCGTGACCATGTGGATGCCAAAGCGCTGGCGCATCTCCTGAACGCAGGACAGGATCGCTACCGCCTCGCCTGTTATGTCGATCTCTTCATACTCCTGGTCGCAGTTTTTGCAGAAGCCGCAGTAGGGGGACCCCGCCTCCCCGAAGTAGCGCAGGATATAATCCCGAAGGCAGCGGCTCGTTGCAGCGTATCCGCTCATGACGCGGAGGCGCTCCAGATCCTTTTCGATGATGGCCTCCTTCGTCTCCGAGTCCAGCTCGGCATCCGTTTCCTTGTGTTCGATCAGATATTTTTGAAGCATGATATCCCGGGCGGAAAACAGCAGGATGCACTCGGATCTCTCTCCGTCGCGCCCGGCCCGGCCGGCTTCCTGATAGTAGTTTTCCAGGCTTCCCGGCATGTTCAGGTGGATGACGTAGCGGACATCGGACTTGTCAATGCCCATGCCAAAGGCATTGGTGGCGATCATGAGCTTTTTTTCGTCAAAGATGAAGGCATCCTGGGAGGCACGCCGCTCTTCGTTTGACATGCCGGCGTGGTAGCAGAGGGAATCTATGCCATTTTTTTCCAGATAATCATGTAGGCCGCCGACGGCTTTTCGGGTGCCGCAGTAAATGATGCCGCTTTCCGAGGCATGATCTTTCACATAGTCAAGGATATATTCCTGGCGGTCGGCGGGCTTTTCCACGCTGAAATACAGGTTCGGGCGGTCAAAGCTTGTCACCAGCACCTGCGGCTCCCTAAGTCCAAGGACGCACAGGATATCCTCCCGGACCCTCTCTGTTGCCGTCGCGGTGAAAGCGCCGAGTATGGGCCTTTCGGGCAGCCTTTCCAGGAATGCCGTTATCCGGGTATAGCTTGGGCGAAAGTCCTGGCCCCACTGGGATATGCAGTGGGCTTCATCCACCGCGACCATGGAGATGCGGGCCTGGCAGGCGAAGGAGAGAAAAGAAGGCGTTTCCAGCCGTTCCGGGGCGACATAGATGATCTTGTACTGGCCTTTTGAGGCGTTATAGAGGGCTTTCATCGTCTGCCCCTCGGTGAGGGAGCTGTTTATGTAGGCGGCGTGAACGCCCGCCTCATTTAGGGCGCGCACCTGGTCCTTCATGAGGGAGATCAGGGGCGAAATGACCAAGGTGATGCCGGGAAGAAGCAGCGCCGGCACCTGATAGCAGATGGACTTCCCGGCCCCCGTCGGCATGATGCCAAGAACATCCCGGCCGCCGAGAAGGCTGTCGATCAGAAGCTCCTGGCCTTCACGGAAGGTATCGTAACCAAAATAAGTTTTTAAAACATCATATTTATCCATAGTCATTCTTTTGAAAGCGTTGTATTTCGGTCTGATTGCAAAAAAATAAATATATTAAAAAAACCCTGAAACCTTTATGTATCGGTTCCAAGGTTTAAATGGCTGTCTTTAGTGTCTCAAACGGGAGCTCTCCCCGCATGAATGATCAAATTTCAAAAATTTTGATGGCTGTATGATACCATTTTTAGTGATTTTTGTCAATGGATTTTTCAGGGCAAAAACAGCAACATCCTGCAGGTAAAAGTCTTCCCTACCTGCCGTGCGCCCAGCAGTATCGGCACCTTATGGCCTTTCATTTGGCAGGTGAGCATAACCCAGAATGGTCTACAAGGGGGCAATGGGGTCTCCCCGAAAAGCGTGCGCTTACCCTGCCTTTTTCGCGCGAGCGGATAAAACCGCCGCGGTTAATAGGATAGGCAGTCCGGAAATAAGTCCGTTCGGGGCCGGGCCAAGCAGTCTGGCGGAGCCGGTGTTGGGCAGGCAGATGGCCAGCGGGAGCGTGGCCGCAGCGTTGATCGCTCCGTGGAAGAGGGCCGGCACCCAGATGCTTTCGCTTTTTTCGTACAGCCAATCATGCCAGATGCCTGCAAAGACCGTAAAGACGCAGAAGAGCATCATTCCACTCACCGGAAATCCGGCATATCCTGTTTCGTTGCCTGCGCTGGCCCCATATTCGTAGCCGATCAGCCAAATGAGCGGCCAGTGCCAGGCCCCCCAGATGATGCCGCCAAGCAGCCATCCTTTATTTCGGCCAAAGCGCGCCTTCAGATTCGGGTAAAGGAAGCCCCGCCAGCCGATCTCCTCCCCCAGAGCCACAAATGTGTTGAGCAGCGGCGCATAGGTCAGGCTTGCGACCGCACTGACCAGGACATACATGGGATAGGAAAGCCCCTGCGTTTCCAGCTGCTCCATGGCTTCTGCGCCTATGCTTAGCACAAGGTATTCTCCTGTCAGGTCAAAGTGCCCCGGAAAGACCAGAAAATACAGAGCGGCACCGCAGGCCGTCAGGACTGCCGGGGAAAACCAGGCGATCAGGATAGGCCTGATATTTTTCCGGATCTGCGGCTTCCAGCCCATGTCTTTCAGAGCGGCTCCGGAAAGCGCTGCGCCGAGCGCGGGCACAAACATCATCGCCGCGACCACCAGCTGCCCTGCCGACCTGTTTTGATGGTACACATACGCGGCACCGACCTGTATCAGATAGGCCAGTCCAAAGGTCCATGCCAGATATTTCAGCACCTTCGCCTTATGATATGTCCTCTCACGCATCGCCCTTCACCTCCTCAATGGCGGCGACTTCCACGCAGAAACCGTGATGGCCGCAGAATGGGCAGGTAAGCCTGCGCGTGGCCGGGGTATGCCTGGCCCAGAAGGCCTCTTTAAACGAAGGCTTAAACACCTCATGGCACTGCGGGCAGATGTAAGCGGTTTTCCGGAAATACCAGCGGGAGATCGAGATGCCCCAGGAAATCGCGGCAATAGCCCAGGCCAGGAACAGCCACCAGATCCCCCTGGTTATCCACAGGACGATGGCCGACCACTGCATGACGCAGAGCGGGATTCCTGTCAGCAGCATCGTCGTGTGGAGCTTTTTTAGCTCTTTTTTATTTTTCATGGTATACGCTATGTCGCCGATGGATTCCAGGGAAAACTCGCGCACGCTTTTCAGGGCGCTCTTTAACTCCAGGAGCTTTTGCAGCTTTTCCTGCCGCTCGCCAATCTCATTCTTTAGCGTCTCCTCCTGCTGGCCGAGCAGCAGCGAAATGACGCTGCCCGGGTCCTTCTCGGAAAGAAGCTGCCGGATCGCCTCGATAGAAAGCCCAAGCTCCCGCAGAAAGCAGATGAGCCTCATCCGCTTCACATCATCCTCGGAGTACAGCCGCCTTCCGCCCTCGGTCAGCTCGCTCGGCACGAGGATGCCCCGGGTATCGTAGTACTGGACCGTGCGGACGGTCACGCCGCATAGCTTTGCGAGTTCGCCTGTCGTATATTTCGACACAGCCTTTCACCTCCTTCATGCCAAGAATAGCTCATGACGCAGCGTCACAAGCAACCCCTGACGCACGGGGATTTTTTCTCCTGCCCGTTTTTTATACCAGAATTAGAAGTACTTGAAAATTGCCACCGATAATTTTCAAGTACTTCTGCATATACCGCGGCATAGAATTAAGCGAGTATAGAAGGAAATGGGGACGGTTCTCTTTTCTTGTGGTTATAAGAAAAGAGAACCGTCCCCATTTCCTCTCCTATCCTGCCTGGAAAGAAAAAAACCTGGAAATCTTTTTTAAAGATTCCAGGGTTTATACTCGCGAACACAATAAAATAACACTTTTTAATTCTGTGCCGCGGTATATGCAGAAGTACTAAGAAAATTACCGGTGGTAATTTTCAAGTACTTCCAGTATAAATTTGCTGTCTTTAGTGCCGCAGACGGGAATCGAACCCGTACGAGTGATTAGCTCCCAGGATTTTAAGTCCTGTGCGTCTGCCTGTTCCGCCACTGCGGCATATGGATAAAGGAAAAGGGAAACCTTTTTTGAAATTTCCGGTTTCCTTCTATAAAAAATATTATAGGAAACGAATAAAACGCTTGCGTTTTCATTCGTTTCCTGCGCCGAATTTTCACCGCGCAAGCGGACAGATTTCCGTTGAAAATTCGTGCGCATATTATAATAAAAAAGTTATGGGGCCTACAGGGCTCGAACCTGTGACCCTCTGCTTGTAAGGCAGATGCTCTCCCAGCTGAGCTAAGACCCCATAACGACCCAGAAGAGACTCGAACTCTCGACTTCCGCCGTGACAGGGCGGCGCTCTAACCAACTGAGCCACTGGGCCAAACATATGATAAAATGGACCTTCGGGGACTCGAACCCAGGACCGACCGGTTATGAGCCGGTTGCT
>CAMNNO010000205.1 GCA_946545475.1 uncultured Blautia sp. | reverse complement strand
GAAAATTCGGCGCAGGAAACGAATGAAAACGCAAGCGTTTTATCCGTTTCCTATAAAATAGTTGTTATCTCCGGATAACAGCATCTCCAAAAAGGGGAGGCATCTGTGTTAAGCAGATGCCTCCCCTTTCTCTATGGGAGGGACGTGAAGCACTGCTATAGTATATTTCTTGAAATAAGAAGAAAATAATTTCAAATTTTTCTTTTGTTCAGGACAGAATTGTATTATAATCACGCTAAAGGGCGAAAATGAAATGGAAAAAAGTCAATAAGCGTTTGCCCTGAAAATGGCGTAAGCCGCTGAAATAAGGAGGATTTACAATGGAAAATGTTTTTATTATGGATCATCCGCTGATTCAGCACAAGATCACCATGCTGCGGGATAAGAACACGGGAACCAACGAGTTTCGGAAGCTTGTCGAGGAGATCGGCATCCTTATGGGCTATGAAGCACTCCGGGACCTTCCCACAGAGGAGGTAGAAGTCGAGACTCCGCTCGAGACATGCATGTCCCCGAAGATTTCCGGCAAAAAGCTGGCGGTCATCCCGGTCCTCCGCGCCGGCCTTGGGATGGTGGGCAGCATCCTGACCCTGGTTCCCTCGGCAAAGGTCGGCCATATCGGCTTATACCGCGAGCCGGGCACCCATCTGCCCAGGGAATACTACTGCAAGCTTCCGGAAGCCATGGAAGAGCGCATTGCCGTAATCGTTGATCCCATGCTGGCAACCGGCGGCTCCGCTGTTGCCGCCATCGATTCCGTCAAGATGAGAGGCGCGAAAAATATCAAGTTCCTCTGCATCATAGCGGCTCCCGACGGCGTTGAAAGGATCCATAAGGACCATCCCGATGTCCAGCTCTATGTGGGGCACCTGGATCGGGAGCTCAACGAGAACGCCTATATCTGCCCGGGCCTTGGCGATGCCGGCGACCGTATTTTCGGAACCAAGTAAAATCCATACGCTCCATCCGGCGCCAGGCAGGTGCTTTTTGACATCCGCCTGGCGCCTGTCAGAATTATGGATCTTTTAAAGGAGAAATAAACAGAATTATGAAAACAATAAAAAATATTTTGGGAGCGGCAGCGATCGGCCTCCTGGCTGTGCTTTTGCAGGCGCGGCCGGCCATGGCGGAGCAGTATATCGTGGCGCCCTTCCCGGAGATCACGGAAGCTCCGGATAATGCCGCCACTCAGGAAAACGCGGAAGCTGAGGCCGCAACACGCCTTCCAGGCAACTGGGAGCAGGACATCGAGGCTCAGGAAAATGCGCTTCCCGGCCAAAATGCGGCATCCTCCGGCGCGTATACGGCAACCGATTCCGAAGCTCTGAGAAGATTACGGGCGCTGATCTCCAACAACGGCAAAATGTTCGGCATAGCCGGCATCGGCTACTGGAGTTACGATGAGACCCACCTTTTTTCCGAACTTATGGGCCGCCACACCTTTGCCTATGCCGATGTCTATAAGGAGATCGCGCAGTATGGCATCCATGATCATGGGACAACGGTATTCTGCATCATCCCGGCCAACCGGAGCACATCGATGCGCATTCGGGAATCCGCCGGCCTGTCGGAAGAGGGCGAAGCCCTCCTTGGCGACACGCTCTACCGCGGCGAGCCCGGCGAGCCCATGATCCTTTCCCTGGAGGATTACGACATCCTGTCCAACGTATTCGTGGAGATCACCGGCCCCGACGGCCAGAACGTCCTTCTGCGTCCAGGCTATACGCTGGATGGTTCCGGGAAGATCTACTGCCCGGCGGAAGGCTATGACTTTACCGAGTATGCGGCCCTGGGCATCGAGACGAATGATGATCACGGCGAACCTTACACAGAGCCCTCCGGACAGACTCACCCGGAGCCGGCGCCCGCTTCCGGAACGGTTTCCTATGAGAATACTTCTGAGAACGCTTCTTCTGAGAGTGCTTCTTCCGAAAGCTATGAGGGGGATGTTTCTATTGAGTATACCGGCACGGAATATATTGGCAGCACTGTCATCCTGAATGCCGAAGTCCACAATGACTACGGCAGCTATGTCCACGACATCGGCATCGTCGTCTGGGACGGCAATGGCGACATCGTCAGGGAGTACCAGGAAGAATGCCTGTACCCCGACCATACCTTCCGCATGTGGTACGATCTTGAGGACGAGCTGGGCTTCACCCCCCGCCGGGGTGAAACCTACTACTACCAGTTCTTCGTCAAATACGACGAGACCGAGCTGTGGGGCGATACCAGAACCTTCACCCGTCCGGAATGAAAAAAATAAAATCACAAAACTGTTGACACAGGAAAAGAAATGTGCTATTTTATCCAAGAACGCTGCCGAAGACAGCAGGCGCTCGCTTTGAGCCTAACTTTGGAGATGGCTTTCCATCCCATGCCTGCCGAGGACGATGTATTTTCTTGATGATGCATTCTCTTGACGATGTATTCTCTTGATGATGTATTCTCTTGATGATTACAAAGCCCTTTTGTCATTCGCTGTCAGGCAATGGAAAAGGGCTTACTTTTATGTACAGTCATCATTGTGACGATACGGCGGCAGATTCAAAATCTATAAGGAGGTGTACCATTTCATGGCAAAAGTTGAGCTTAAACAACCCATCGTAGATGAGATCATGGCTACCGTGAAGGACGCAGAAGCTGTTGTGCTGGTCAACTACAGCGGCCTTACCGTCGAACAGGATACTGTTATGCGTAAGGAACTGAGGGAAGCCGGCATCCAGTACAAGGTATATAAAAATACCATGATGCATCGCGCATTTTCCGGTTCTGACCTTGAGAAGCTGTGCGACAACCTTTCCGGCACCAACGCCCTGGCCGTATCCGCGACGGACGCAACCGCACCCGCAAGGATCCTTGCCAAGTATGCCAAGCAGTTCCCGAAGCTGGAACTGGTGGCCGGCATGATCGAGGGCAAATATAACGACGCAGCAGGCCTTCAGGTCCTGGCCGACATTCCCTCCAGGGAAGTCCTTCTTGGCAGGCTCTTTGGCAGCATGCAGTCGCCCATCACCAACATGGCCCGTGTTCTTAAGCAGATCGCTGAAAAGGACGGCGCCTCGGCAGAAAGCGCTGCTCCCGCAGAAGAAGCCGCTCCCGCTGCTGAATAACAGGCTTCCGGATATAAGAGGAGTCCTGATGCAGGAACTCCCCCTCCGACAAGTCTCTTGACGATAGCTCCCTCGGGTACACATAAGAAAGAACCTTAAGGGGGGCATAAAAAATATCGGGTGCACATATGGAAGAGCCTTAGGAGGCTCATAAAAAATATAAAAAGGAGAAATCATCATGGCAAAATTAACGACTGAAGAATTTATCGCCGCGATCAAAGAGCTGTCCGTATTAGAGCTGAACGAGCTGGTAAAGGCTTGCGAAGAAGAGTTTGGCGTTTCCGCCGCTGCTGGCGTTGTTGTCGCCGCTGCCGGCCCCGCCGAAGTAGTTGAAGAGAAGGACGAATTCGATGTTGAGCTGACCGAGATCGGCCCGAACAAAGTTAAGGTCATCAAGGTTGTCCGCGAACTCACCGGCCTGGGCCTCAAGGAAGCCAAGGATCTGGTTGAAGGCGCTCCGAAGGTCGTCAAGGAAGGTGCCAACAAGGCCGAATCCGAAGAGATCAAGGCAAAACTGGAAGCTGAAGGCGCTAAGGTTACTCTTAAGTAATTCCGGCTCTCCTGTACGATCAGTGTTATTCAAGGGATACAGCCCCTTTTACGGACTGTATCCTTTTTCATTTTTTATCGCAGGGGCGGCGTAGGGAAATTATCGCCTGGCGGCGAACGCCGCCCCGCGGGCGAGTAGGAGGGGAAGGTTCCCCTCCTACTCGTTGCCTCAAAATAGGGGAGACCCCAGCGTCCTCCCTGGCGGCCTGTCCCAAATTCGCAGGGACAATATTATAAAATTTTCTTCTTGACAGTTCGCAGTTATCTGTGGTAAGGTATAGGTTGCATTATCGTGGAAGGGTACGCCCCTCAAGCATTTATTGGGCGATATGCACAGCAAAAATGGAACTAAATTGTATAAAATATATAAACAGGGGTGATACGTCCATGGAAAAAAACAGAATTCGTTCTGTCAAATCGGGAAGAAGCGTGCGCATGAGCTACCAGCGCCAGCAGGAAATACTGGAAATGCCAAACCTCATTGAGGTACAAAAAGACTCCTACCAGTGGTTCCTGGATGAGGGCCTCAAGGAAGCTTTTGACGACATTTCCCCGATCAATGACTTCAGTGGCAAATTCAGCCTCGAATTTGTAGACTTTAACTATGCAAAAAATGAAGCCAAATATACCATTGAAGAGTGCAAAGAGCGTGACGTAACCTATAGTGCTCCCTTAAAAGTACGCGTAAAACTCTACAACAAAGAAACGGGAGAAATTAAAGACCATGAGATATTCATGGGTGACCTGCCCCTGATGACGGAAACCGGAACCTTTGTCATCAATGGCGCAGAGCGCGTCATTGTCAGCCAGCTGGTCCGGTCTCCCGGTATATACTATGACATTGCCCACGACAAGCTGGGCAAACGCCTTTTCTCCTGCACCGTCATCCCCAACCGAGGCGCCTGGCTGGAATATGAGACGGATTCCAACGACGTTTTCTACGTCAGGGTGGACAGGACCCGCAAGGTCCCCATCACCGTCCTCATCCGCGCCCTCGGGCTTGGCACGAACCCGGAGATCGTCGAAATGTTTGGCGAGGAGCCCAAGATCATCGCCAGCTTCGAGAAGGATACCGCGAAAAGCTACCGTGATGGCCTTGCGGAGCTCTATAAGAAGATCCGCCCCGGCGAGCCGTTCCAGGCCGAAAACGCCGAGAGCCTTATCATGTCCATGTTCTTTGATCCCAGGAGATATGACCTGGCCAAAGTCGGACGATATAAATTTAATAAGAAGCTTCACTTCAAAAACCGCATTGTCGGCCACCGCGTAGCCGAGGATGTCGTCGATGAAAACACGGGCGAGATCCTGGCGGAGGCCGGGAGCCTCATCACCCGCGAAAAAGCCGAGGAGATCCAGAACGCCGCCATCCCCTTTGTCTGGATGCAGGCCGAGGAGCGCAAGGTGAAGGTTCTCTCCAGCATGATGGTGGACATCACATCCTGGATCCCGTCCATCACGGACCCCAGGGAAGTTGACGTTACGGAGCTTGTCTACTATCCCGCCTTAAAGCAGCTCATGGATGAGCACACGGATCTCGACGACCTGAAAAAGGCCATCAAGCGCCATATCCATGACCTGATCCCCAAGCATATTACCAAGGAGGATATTTTCGCCTCCATCAATTACAATATGCACCTGGAGTACGGCTTTGGCAATAACGACGACATTGACCACCTGGGCAACCGCCGCATCCGCGCCGTGGGCGAGCTGCTGCAGAACCAGTACCGCATCGGCCTTTCCCGCCTGGAGCGTGTGGTCCGCGAGCGCATGACCACCCAGGACACGGAAAGCGTATCCCCGTCCTCCCTGATCAACATCAAGCCTGTGACGGCGGCGGTAAAAGAGTTCTTCGGCTCCTCCCAGCTGTCCCAGTTCATGGACCAGAACAACCCGCTCGGCGAGCTGACCCATAAGAGAAGGCTCTCCGCCCTGGGCCCCGGTGGTCTTTCCCGTGACCGTGCCGGTTTCGAGGTCCGCGATGTCCACTACTCGCACTACGGCCGCATGTGCCCCATCGAGACCCCTGAAGGTCCCAACATCGGCCTTATCAACTCCCTGGCTTCCTATGCCCGCATCAATACCTACGGCTTTGTGGAGGCCCCCTACCGTGAAATTGACAAGTCCGATCCGAAAAACCCCAGGGTTACTACCAACGTGCGGTATATGACGGCGGACGAAGAAGATAATTACCATGTGGCGCAGGCTAACGAGCCCCTCGACGAAGAGGGCCACTTCATCCGCAAGAACGTTTCCGGCCGTTTCCGCGATGAGACGCAGGAATACGAGCGCGAGATGATCGACTATATGGACGTATCGCCCAAGATGGTCTTCTCTGTGGCTACCGCCCTGATCCCCTTCCTGCAGAACGACGA
>CAMNNO010000204.1 GCA_946545475.1 uncultured Blautia sp. | reverse complement strand
CGTCCCCCTCCCCTGCACCCCTCCCCCCAGGGGCACGCCGATTGGTTGTGAGGGTGGGGGACTTTATTGTTAAAGGGTTACGATTTGTCTGCTGTTATTTTTGTGGAATACTATAGTGTTTAAGGTGAAAGGTTCTTTTGTATTTCAGCCCATATCAGGTGTCTTTCTGGCTGATATGGGGCCTGGCGGTACTGATTAAGGCGGAAGAACCGGTGAAATAGTGTTTATAGGGAACGAAGAAAACGCTTGTGTTTTCATTCGTTTCCTGCGCCGGAATAACGCCGCTGCCGGCGGCGTTATTCCGCTGAAAGTTCGTGCGCATACTATAATTAAAATAAGGAGGATGTCATATGGCGTCCAGTAGTTCCCGTAAAAGGAAGAACCGTGGTGGGGATGGGTATTTGGCTTTGCCTTCTTCTCAGGCTTTGGTTCCTATGGTCCTTATGGTTGGGGCTTTTGTTTGCCTGGTTTTGTTTCTTGTTTTTCAGTTTTCCGGGAGCCGGAAGAGTACGGCGGCTTTTGCGGATGTGCAGAGTGCGGTTCTTTCTCAGGTGGATGTTAATACCATGCAGAGTGCGGATAATCAGATGATCAGACGGCTGTATGGGCTTGATCCTTCTGAGTTTGAGAATCTTGTGCTCTATTATCCGCTGACTAATATGGGGGCGGAGGAGCTGTTTTTGGCTTCCATCCGTTCTCCGGAGCAGAAGGAGGCCGTTGCGGCCGCCATAGAAAAGCGCCTGGCTACCCAGAAAAAGAGCTTTGAGGGCTATGGGCCGGCGCAGTCGGCCATGCTGGAAAAGTCCATTGTGGATGTGAGGGAAAGCTATGCGCTATTCATCTCCGCCGATGACCCTGGGGCTGTGGCTCGGGCTTTCCAGAACATTTACTGATCTTTCCGCAAAAGATCCGTGTATATATACTAGTTACACTTAATAATTGCCGGAGGCAATTATTCTAGTGTAACTGCATATACCGCGGCACAGAATTGCAATCGGCAGCTAAATTCGTTCGCGAGTATAAGATCCGTGCATATATAAGAAACGAATAAAACGCTTGCGTTTTCATTCGTTTCCTGCGCCGAATTTTCGCCGCTGCCAGCGGCATCATTCCGCTGAAAATTCGTGCGCATCCTATATTTTCCGAAAGAGAGGCTCCCCCGTGACTTTCAGCAGCCTGATATTTTTGTTTTTATTCCTTCCCCTGACCCTGCTCCTCTACCGCTTCATCACCTCGGAGCTCGGCCGCCTTATCCTGATGCTCGTCATGAGCCTTCTGTTTGCTGCCTGGGGCAGCCCCACAAACCTGGTCCTTCTGCTTCTCTCCATCGTTTTCAACTACGGGGCCACACTTGTCATGGACGACTACCTGGCGGAGGGCAACCTCCTGATGGGGCGCGTCGTCTTCATCTTTGCTGTGGCGGTCAACCTGGGCGTCCTGTGCGTATTCAAGTATACGTCCCTGGCTCTGCCCATCGGCATCTCCTTCTACACCTTCTCGGCCATCTCCGCGCTGGCCGATGTCTACCAGGAGAAGGAGGACGTGCCGGGCAACATCCTTATATTCGCCCTGTTCATCCTGTTCTTCCCCAAGCTGTCCTCCGGCCCCATCGTGTCCTTCCATGACTTTCAGGAGCAGCTTTATAAATGCCAGCTGCGCCGCTTTACCCTTGGGCCCGGCATCAACCAGTTCCTCATGGGCCTGTTCAAAAAAGTCCTTATCGCCGATGTCCTCGGCGCGGGCTTTGCCAAAATATCCGGGCTCGGCGCCATGGCCGCCGGCACCGCGTGGCTGGGGATGATCCTTTACTCCCTGCAGCTCTACTTCGATTTCAGCGGCTACTCCGACATGGCCATAGGCCTCTCAAGGGTCTTCGGCTTCCGATTCGCCAAAAACTTCGACTATCCCTACCTGTCGGAAAGCGTATCCGAGTTCTGGCGGCGGTGGCACATCTCCCTGGGCGCGTGGTTCCGCAACTACGTCTATATCCCCCTGGGCGGCAACCGCTGCGCTCCCATCATCCAGGCCAGGAACCTTCTGGCCGTGTGGATCCTGACCGGCATCTGGCACGGTTCCACGCTGAACTTTGTCGTGTGGGGCCTCTACCACGGCGCCTTCGTCCTCCTGGAAAAATTCGTCACGGGCGACCTCTTGGAGCTTCTGCCCTCGCCGGTGCGCATCCTCATCACCGACATCATTGCCTGCCTGGGCTGGGTGTTCTTCTTCTCGCCCTCCCTGTCCGCCGCCATGAATTACTTCGGGCAGATGCTGGGGCTGTCCGGCCTCGGCTTCTTTGATAAGACTACGGGCTTTATGCTCCGCGGCTACCTGCCGCTTGTCATCATTGCCGTTCTGCTGTGCGGACCGCTATTCAACCGGCTCCACGACACTTTCGCCTACCGCCGGGGCGGCGCCTTCACCTATGTCTCCGTTGGCCTGTACGTTTGCCTTTTCTTCCTGTGCATCGCCAACCTGGTCGGCGCCACCTACACCACCTTCCTGTATGCCGCGTTCTGAGCTGCAATAACAGAAACCTATCGGATTTCCGCCGCAAAGGCGGCATGTTTCAAAAAGAGGTCCCTCCCGTGAGTACAGATCAAACTTCCCGCCCCTCCCGCAAAGAGGTCAACCGGAACGCGAAGCTTCACCACCGCCTCGTCTTCTGGGCCCTGACCGGCGTTATCGCTTTTGTGTTCCTTCTGAACCTTGTGCTTCCCGACCGGAGCTTTTCCGCCAATGAAAACCGCGCCCTCTCCCAGCGCCCCTCCATAAGCGTCCAGGGGCTCTCCGACGGAAGCTTCGCCTCCGACTTTGCGTCCTACTATTCGGACCAGTTCGTCGGCCGCGACTTTTTTATGGGGCTTCGCTTCCGCTCCTCCTACCTTCTGGGCCAGAGGGAGTTCAGCGGCGTATATATCGGAAAAGACGGCTACCTTCTTTCCGAGCCCACCTCGCCCAACACGGCCGCCGTCTCGCGAACCCTGAATGCCATCAACCAGTTCGCGGCCGCCAACAGCGGCATTACCACCAGCTTCATCCTGGTCCCCGACGCCTCCGCCATCCTGCCGGAGAAGCTTCCGGGCAGCGCCCCCGTCCGCGACCAGGCCGCCGATATCGCGTCCTTCCTGACCGGCCTCGACCCTTCTATCCAGCGCCTGGACACCGTAAGCGCCCTGCGCAACAACAAGGCCGAGCAGATCTACTACCGCACCGACCACCACTGGACATCCCGGGGTGCCTACTACGCCTTCCTGAATGCCTCCTCCGCCCTCGGCATAAACTTAAGCGGCATCTCCTACGCCGCCCACACGGTCTCCCAGACCTTCCAGGGGACCCTCGCAAGCCGCAGCGGCGACTTCTCCCACCGGGACACCATTGAAGTCTTCGAGCCCCGGGGGACCGATGTCATCTACTACGTCAACTACCCGGACCTGGCCGTCAAGTCCCGCTCCCTCTTCATCTCAAAGCAGCTGGATGAAAAGGACCAGTACACCGTCTTCTTCGGCGGCAACCACCCCCTGGTGGAGATCAGGACCACGGCGGACAACGGCAGGAGCCTCCTCATCTTCAAGGACTCCTACGCCAACAGCTTCATCCAGTTCCTGACCCCCTTCTACCAGACCATCATCATGGTAGACCCCCGCTACTACTACGACAACATCAGCGCCGCCATCCGCAACTACAGCATCACGGACATCCTCTACCTCTACAGCGCCGACACCCTCTTCGCCGACACCTCGCTGGCGGATGTCCTTACCGCTTAGAAAAAAATGGGACGTTTCTTTTTTCTTGTGATCCATAAGAAAAAAGAAACGTCCCATTTGCTTCCCGTCCCTTACCTGCCCTTAGAGCCCCCCGCCCCGGCAACCAGGCCGCCGAGTGCGATCAGGGCCAGGACATTCGGCAGCACCATCAGCTGGTTGAACATGTCCGTCAGCTCCCACACCAGATCGTTGGACAAAAGAGAGCCGAGAAATACAAACACCACGGCGATAATGGAATAGGCGAGGTTCGCCTTCTTTCCGAAAAGATAGATGACGTTGATCCTTCCGAAAAGATTCCAGCTGATGATCGTGGAGAAGGCGAAGAACAGCAGGCAGATAGCCACAAAGGCGGGCCCGAATCTGTCTCCGAACACCGTCTGGAAGGCCAGCTGCGCCATATTGGTCTTGGCAACGCCTGACGCGGCGCCCGAGGCGAGGATGCCGTCTCCGGCATAGAGGGTCGAGATGACGACAAGCGCGGTCATGGTCAGGACGATGAAGGTGTCGATAAAGACCCCAACCATCGCGACCACGCCCTGCTCATGGGGACTTTTTACCTTGGCCAGCGCATGGGCATGAGGGGTCGAGCCCATGCCCGCTTCGTTCGAAAAGAGCCCTCTCTTAACGCCCTGGCTGATGGCCGTTTTCAGGGCATAGCCAAGGCTCCCGCCGATAATGGCATTCGGCATGAACGCATAGGTAACGATCATGCCAAAGGTTTCCGGGATATAGCGGATGCGGACAGCCAGGACCGCGAGGCCGCCGAGGATATACAGGCAGGCCATGATCGGCACCAGCTTTTCCGTCACAAAGGCAATGCGTTCCACGCCGCCGATAAAGATAAAGCCCGCGACGACCGAGACCAGAAGCCCTATCGCCCAGCCCGGGATGCCGAACGCGTTGGACGCGGCCTCCGCGATGGAATTTGACTGCACCATGCTGCCCATAAATCCCAGGGCCAGGATGATCGCCACGGCGAAAAAGCCGGCGAGGAAATTTCCGAAGCGGCCCTTAAATGCCGTCTTGATATAATAAACGGGGCCGCCGTGAATGGAACCGTCCTCATTTACGACCCTCGTCTTCTGCGCCAGGACAGCCTCGGCATAAATGGTCGCCATGCCGAAAAATGCAATGATCCACATCCAGAAAATGGCTCCCGGCCCTCCCACAAGGATGGCCCCGCATGCGCCGACAATATTCCCGGTACCGACCTGGGCCGCGATAGCGGTCGTCAGAGCCTGGAAGGAGCTCATGCCGCCCCCATGCCTGCCGCCATGGAGGCTGAAATTGCCAAACATCAGATTCCAGCCCTCGCGAAAACACCGCACCTGCACAAAACGGGTACGGATACTGAAATAGATGCCCGCACCAACAAGCAGGACAATGAGAATGACATCCGATAAATACGTGTTAACTGTCTGTACAACGGGCAACAAAAATTTTTCCATCTGGTGTTCTCCTTCTTTACAGTGATTTTATACTCGCGAAGCGGATTGCGGCTTACCTTTGACTTGCCGACTGTAATTTTTCGCCGCGGTATATGCCGTTACACTAGAATAAAGCAATCGAGTAGGAGGGGGATCTTCCCCTCCTACTCGCCCGCGGGGCGGCGTTCGGCGTAAGCCGAGATACTTCCTTACGCCGCCCCTGCGATAAAAAAAAAGCGCCGACCCTGAATGGCGGCGGACAAAAGAGAGACAGACAGCATACACATTTTCCCAAGATATCATGCTCTGTCCTTTGGCCTGAGAGATTCAGCAGCCTGCGCTGCCTTGCACCTTCGGCACCCGATCACCGGGATTCTCCAGAGTTTCCTCCGCCTCCTGTCCCGCACGACGGTTCAAGAGGGTTCTGCAGATTTTTTTGCTGTGCGGTATTATGCCACATTGTTACAAAAATGTCAAGGGACAATTCCCGAGCCTTAGCCTCAGTCCAAAGTCATGGGGACTGGCTCCGTCATAGGCCCCCACTCCCCTTGAGCGGTGGGAGAGCCTTGCAAATCCTTGGCCTGTCATATATAATAATCTTATCAGAAATTCCTGTTCATGCGGTCTGAACCGCCCCCAAAATAGAAAGGAGAGGCTGTCCTCAGCAGCCAAGGCCGAAGGACAAAGCCACAATGCCATGTCAAAAAAAGAAGCTCGAATAGTCCTGTTTTCTATCACTCTCTGCTGGGCATCCTCGTACATCATCATCAAGGATATTCCGGAAGGGTTTTCCACCTATGCCTAGTCACCAACCCCCACTTCAAGTGGGGGTTTGGCGAAAGCCCTATAAGGGCGAT
>CAMNNO010000203.1 GCA_946545475.1 uncultured Blautia sp. | reverse complement strand
CATATACCGCGGCGTAAAACTGCAATCGGCAATTAAATTCGTTCGCGAGTATAAACTGCCCGCGCTGAATCTGCCATCCGCAAACGGCATATTTTTATGGTAGACCCGAAGATCAGATTCCCCTCACCAGATAGTAGATGGCGATGACCGCGGCGGAGATGACGGTCAGGATGGCGAGCGTCACCCAGTCCTTTTTCCGGAGCTCCATCTTCTTATGCCCCGTGTATGTCAGCCCCATGGAGTCCGTCACCGGGAGAAGGGCGTTGAACAGAAAGATCAGCACCAGGCTCTGCAGCGGAAAGAGTACCAGGTTCTTAACCATGCGCGGCAGGGTGAAGATGGTATAGGCGCGCCCCAGCACCATCTGATAATAAAAGTACATGATCACCGGGCTGATCATCAGGTTTACAAGCACCGTGACGGCAAAGCGCCCCAGGATCACCCGAAGTGAGCTCAGCTTTGTCCGGTAATAGAACAGCGCGAAGATAACGCCTCCGGCGATCTCCTCAAATATAAACGGAAAGAAGTAAACGCCGCTGGGAAAGAGAATCGCCCCCAGCGTGTCGCTGACGGCCGATGTCAGGATGGCCACCACCGGGCCGTAGATCATGGAACCCGCCGCGTTGACCAGGAAGCCGAAGGTAATGTTGAGTTCCGGCCCAACGGGGATCTTCAGGGACTTCACGGCGATCCTGAGCGCTGTCAGAAGCGCCGCCAGCACCAGAACCTTTGTGCTGGCCAGCTCACCGGCCGCCAGGCACCAGTAATCTTTGGAGAACGGTGAGTCAAACAGTTGTGTCTTATTCACTTTGCTCATATCAACCCTCATTTTCGCCAAACCGAAATTCATTTCCCGCGCCGGGCTTTCATCGCTTTAGCAGACACATTTCCGCCGAAAAGCCGTGCGCATGCGATTTTTCACAAGAGCTATCTGTATTATGTTGAATTATAGCATAGCAGGTAGAAATTGCAATCACTTTTTGTTATAATAAACATGGGGAGGCTGGTCTCAGGCGGTAACATCACTGCCCTGTGTCCTCCTCTCCCGGAATGTTTCTACTGTGACAAAACTTTCCCATCCCTTGCGGCCATACAGCCTCCTCGCTCGTATAGCCCCTGCGGCCATAGCTGTCAACAACCTGTGAGGCATTTCTATGATCATAACACGTAAACATATCCTGTACCTGTTATCCCTCCTGGCCGCCGGGAGCCTTCTGTCTTCCTGCAGCCTCCTTCCCAAGCCTTCCCCCGCCCCGGAAGCGGCGGACATGGCATCTGTCACTCAGCCTGTTAAGGAGCGGGTCTATATGGACGAATGCCTGGCTACCGCCTTAAACTTTGACGGGCAGAACCTCCGGGTGCTGATCGGCCAGACATCCTATATCCTGGACATGCGGACGGTCTCCCTGGATTTTCCCGAGGGCCTTGCCGCCGGACAGGAGATCAGCCTGATCTTTAACGGAAAGCTTGAAGGCAGCGATCCGTTAAGCGCAACTCTCCTCAAGGCCGCCGAGGTCATTCATCCGAAAAATGGCCTTAAGGAGCAGGTCTTTTCGGGAACCCTGGATGAGATGACCGAAAGTACCCTGACCCTCGCGGGAAGCGATGGCCGGCACATCCGCTTTACCACCGCCGGAGTGCCCCAGTATTACGCTTCCGGGATACGGCCGGGAATGACAGTTTATGTCCATTATTTCGGACAGCTTCCCGATGATCCCGGGGATGGCAGCGTAGCCGTGAGCCGTCTTTTGCGTATCCTCCACATTTCAGACACGGAGCCTTACACGCCTCCGGTCATCGCCCCCACCAGCACGCCGTCCCCGCTGACACCCCAGCACGACCGGGAAGCCTCGCAGGGCCACTCCGCGCGGTCCGGCACTCTTGTGGCCATAAGCGGCCAGGGGGCCTCCTTCCGGGTCGACGGCCAGGATGAGCCGCTTTCGGTTTCTCTCTCCGGCGGAGCCGTTTTCTTCCCCACGGGGACATTTTTAGGACAGACCGTCCGGGTAACATCGCTTCCTTCCCCGCAGGAAACCTCTTCCTCGCAGGAAGCCTCTTCCCTCCAGGCGGCCGTTTCCCTTACCGGTGAAGATGTCCAGACACACTGGGCCGTCCCTTCCGGCGCGTATCTGTCCGGGATCGTGACGGGTACGAGCGCCAACACCCTGACCCTGATCGATGAAAACGGGGCCTATGTCACCTTTAATACCAATGGCATGCAGGATCTGTCGTCCCAGCCTCTATCCGAGGGCAGCTCCCTGCGCATTTACCCGGACCTTTCACACAGGGCCGGAAGCAATTTTCTAACCGCCTCCCGGGCGGAAGATACCTGGCAGTAGCATATAGTATGCGCACGGATTTTCAGTGGAATAATGCCGCTAAAGCGGCGAAAATCCGGCGCGGGAAACGAATGAAAACGCAAGCGTTTTATTCGTTTCCTATAATATGCGCACGGATTTTCAGCGGAATAATGCCGCTAAATCGGCGAAAATCCGGCGCGGGAACAAATGAAAACGCAAGCGTTTTATTCGTTTCCTAATTATAGACAGGAGGAACCATCATGAAAAAGAGCCGTCTTTTATCCGTTCTGCTCTTATCGGCCGCCTTTGCCCTGGCCCTGCCTTTGTCCGCGGGCGCGTCTTTCTCTTCCCAGGCCGTCGATATTACCGACGTTTTCCTGGAAAGCTCCAGCACGCTCTGGGAGCCGGGGTATGACCACAATGCCTATAACCTGATGGACAATTCCCTCTCCACCGAGTGGACGGAGGGAGCCCCCGGAAACGGCGTCGGCGAATATGTCAACTATTACATTCCAAACGGCACGTCCATAAGCGGCGGCATCCTCTATACGGGGCATCTCGCCAGCGAGGACCTGTTCCAGAAAAACGGGGCGCCCTCAAAGCTGCGCGTAAGCTCCGGCAATGTCTCGGCTGTTGTGGATGTCACCGCCTATGCGGATTCCTATTTTGCCTGCCGCACCGGCTACAGCTTTTCCTTTAACCCGCCGCTTGTCAGCGACGGCATTGTGAAGGTCAGTATAGAAAGCGTGCGGGACGGCTGGCTGTATGCCGATGCCTGCATCAGCGAGCTGCGTTTTACCGGCACTCTGCCGGCCTTTAATACGGGCATGAGCGTCCCCGTCCTGGAAAACGAGCTGTCCGGCTATGCGGTCCAGTCCTCCTCCACGCTCCGGGAATACGGCCAGGACTATTCGCCCTCCCTTCTGTCGGACCACAACCTGTCCACCTGCTGGACCGAGGGGGCCTCGGGGAGCGGCGCCGGAGAGTACCTGGATCTCTCCATTCCCAGCGGCACATCCATAAGCGGCGGCGTTCTCTATACCGGCTTTCTCAAGAACGAAGAGCTTTTTTTCAATAATGCCGCGCCGACCCGCCTGCGCATCTCCTCCGGACAGTCCGCCGCGACCGTAGACGTTTCCGCATATGCCAACTCCTACTCCCAGAGCAGGGCCGGCTACCGCTTTTCCTTCAACCCGCCCCTGATCAGCAACGGAACGGTGCGCGTCTCCATCCAGAATGTCCGGGAAGGCTGGCTGTATAAGGACGCCTGCATAAGCGAGCTGCGCTTTACCGGCTGGAATGCCCAGAATCCCTGGATGGGCGTCACCCCTTCCCCCACGCCCGTCCCGACAGCCACGCCCGTTCCCTACTATGCCAGCGGCGATTCCTTTGTGGACGGGTACGGCCGGACCGTCTATCTCCCGGAAAACTGGCTGAACAGCCGCACGACCTTTATCGAGCTGATGTACAAGAAGCTGGCCGACCAGCAGGGCCTTCCGGCCATGGATATCCATCTGTCCGATCTCTCGTCGGATCAGAGGGCCTATCTTCTGTACGCTTTCCAGTACCACAGCCTGGATGACCGCATTTATTCCTACCGGGACGGCACCTATCATTATGCGGACATCATGGATCTGTGGGATATCTGGTCCTCCCTGATCGGCACCCTGTCCTACACGGACCGCAAAACCTTCCTGACCAATTATGTGGTCCACCGGGAAAATGACTACTGCTACATGAAGGCCACCGGCGAGAGCACCGACACCGGCGCCTTCCGCTTTACCGACGCCACGATCTCCGGCGTGGACAGCACGGGCCGCCTCCTTCTGGTCGGCAACGTGGAATCCTACGATTACCGGACACGGAAGTACAAAAGCGTATCTCTCTACAAGGCTTATTTCAAGGCCGTCAATATCGGGACCAGCACGCACTACTGCTTTGATGAGCTGATCGTGGGGACGCCGTAAGGACAGAGCAAGCGTTTTATCCGTTTCCTATAAAAATTCAAAGAAAGGAGCCTCCTATGAAGCGATCATTTCTCCCCGCAAACTTGGCAAGAACGGCTCTGCTCAGCATAGCGGCTTTATCTTCCATTATTTTCTCCCACTCTGCCCTGGCCGGCAGCATGACCGTGCCGGATGCGCACGAGCTTTTGGATGTCTATATCGAAGCCTCCTCAACACTCTGGGAAGACGGCTATGACTACGGTTCCTATAACCTCCTGGACTACAGCCTTTCCGCCATCTGGGCGGAGGGCGCCTATGGCAGCGGTTACGGCGAATACCTGGACTATTATATTCCCGAAGGGACGGCCGTCACCGGCGGCATTATCTATACGGGCTTCTGCAAGAGCGAGGACCTGTTCCTGAAAAACGGCGCCCCCTCCTCCCTTGTCATAAGCTCCGGAACCACCTCCGCTACCTTGAACTTATACGAAAGCGCTTCCACTTACGCTACGGCCGCCTCCGGATACAGCTTCTCCTTTGATCCGCCCATTGTCAGCAACGGCGTGGTGCGGGTCAGCATCCAGGACGTGCGGGAGGGCTGGAAATATGCCGACGCCTGCATAAGCGAGCTGCGCTTCACCGGCGGGACGCCTGCCTATACATCAGCCGGAAGCACTGCCGGCGGCTATGGCTCTTCCCCTGTCACGGACAGCTGGCGCCAGAAACAGAGGGACTGGCTTTACTGGCTCTTTTTGCATCATACCCGTTACAGCTACGGTAACGGCCTGGTCTCCCTGGATCTCCCGGCCGATTCCCTGTCATCTCATGATAAGGCTTTTGTTCTCTATCACTGCATTTATCATTCCTCGTATGACGATGCGAGGGTCAGCCGTACCGGCCAGTACCAGGAATATAACCGCATTGCCCCCAGTGATGCCTGGGATATCTGGAGCGGGTTTTTCACCAATATCAGCGAGGCGGACAAGCAGGCTTTCATTGACGACTTTGTCGTCTATCAGGAGAACGGCTATTTCTGCATCAATGGGACAGGAGACTTCGGCGCGTCCGGGCCTTATCTCTTTGACAGCGCCGCCGTTCTTTTGGAGGAAAACGGTTATCTTGTTCTGGAAGGCTCCGTTTATACGGCGGACGGGCGTGTCGGTGACGGCTATCCGAAAGATATCCTTGGAGCCTACCGGGCTTATTACCGGAATGTGCCGGGACCTTCCGGGAGCCGCTATCTTCTGGATACCTTATCCGTCCGAAAATCCGGGGATGCGATGCCCTGGCCCACGCTTTCCCAGAACTCCGTAATCCTGCCCTCAGGCTATGAAAGCGCCTCCTCCGCATCCGGCACCCCCCTTTCCCCCGACGACCTCGCAGCCCTCGCCCTGGACTACTTCGAACGCGAGCACAGCTATCGCCCCGCATATGCCGATTCCTATGTGGACACGGACGGTAAAATCGTGATCCATCTATATGACATCATACAGGACGGAGAATACTCCCACACCGCCACCTCAGCCTGGTACCGCGTCGGAAGTGACGGAACCGGAGTCGATGAACTCATGAACACCCCCATCAATTTCCATAACTAAAAAAGAGGGAGTCCCCCTTTACCCCCTCCTGTATTCCTTCTGTTTTACGTTTACCTGCCGGTAGGTTCCAGTCCAGGTGCGCCACGCTTCCTTCTTAATCTTCTATTTTACGCTTACCTGCCGGTAGGTTCCAGTCCAGGTGCGCCACGCTTCCTTCTTGATCTTCTATTTTACGCTTACCTGCCGGTAGGTTCCAGGTGCGCCAAGTTTCCTTCTTAATCTTCTATTTTACTCTT
>CAMNNO010000202.1 GCA_946545475.1 uncultured Blautia sp. | reverse complement strand
AGCCTTTTCGGGCCTTCCTTTTGGCGCTGGCTTATCCGGCCGGATGAGGCACTTGGGCCCGAAGCCGACAAGGTCCATCCTTCCGGCCATCTTAAGGCCTTCAAGGACCAGGTCGCGGTTCTCCGGGTTCCTGAACTGCAGAAGGGCTCTCTGGATGGCTTTCTCATGGGGGGAGCGCGGCACATAGACCTTCTCCCCGGTCAGGGGATGGATGCCGGTATAGTACATGCAGGTGGAGATCGTGGACGGCGTGGGATAAAAGTCCTGCACCTGCTCGGGCGTGAACTTGAGATCCCGGATGTACTCGGCCAGCTTCACCGCTTCCTTCATGGTGCAGCCCGGATGCGAGGACATAAAATAGGGAACCGCGTACTGCTCCTTTTTAAGGGCGCGGTTTTCCTTCTCAAATTCCCTGAGGAAGCGCTCATAGACCGCATGGTCCGGCTTTCCCATAAGGCGCAGGACCTCCGGCGAGACATGCTCCGGGGCGACGCGGAGCTGCCCGCTGACATGGTAAGCGCAAAGCTCCCTGAGAAAAGAGCTGTCCTTATCCAGGAGCACATAGTCAAAACGGATGCCGGAGCGGATAAAAACCTTTTTCACGCCGGGAAGCTGCCGCAGGGACCGGAGGAGCGATAAGTAGTCCTCATGGTCCGCTTTCAGGTTCTTGCAGGGCTCCGGGAACAGGCACTGCTTGCGCTTACAGACGCCCGCCGTCTTTTGCTTTTCGCAGGACGGGTGGCGAAAATCCGCCGTAGGGCCGCCCACATCGTGGATATAGCCCTTAAAATCCGGCTCCTTTGTCATGGCAAGCGCTTCCGCCAGCAAAGATTCATGGCTCCTCACCTGGATATGGCGGCCCTGGTGGAAGGTCAGGGCGCAGAAATTGCAGCCGCCGAAGCACCCCCGGTTGCTGCTCAGGCTGAAGCGGATCTCCTTAAGCGCGGGGACGCCGCCCTGGCTGTCATACATGGGGTGCCACCTTCCGGTGTAGGGCAGGGCATAGACATCGTCCATCTCCTGGGTGGTCAGAGGGTAGGAGGGCGGGTTCTGGACCACATATCCCCTGGTGCCGTAGTCCTCCACCAAGGCTTTGGCATTGATGGGGTCGGTATTTTCGGCCTGGATGCCAAAGCTCCTGGCATAGGCTTCCTTGCTGGAGGCGATCTCCTCAAAGGAGGGAAGATGGATGGCCTCAAGGCCGGGAGGCAGCGTTTTCGTCTTATAAACGGTGCCCCGGATAAAGGTGATCTCCGATACGGGGATGCCGGATGAGAGGGCATCGGCGATCTCCGGGATCGAATGCTCGCCCATGCCGTAGGAAATGATATCCGCCCCGCTGTCCAGCAGGATGCTGCGTCGGAGGCTGTCCTCCCAGTAGTCGTAATGCCCCAGGCGTCGGAGGCTCGCCTCGATCCCGCCGATGATGATGGGGACATCCCGGTAAGAGCGCCGGATCAGGTTGCCGTAGACGATCACCGCCCGGTCCGGCCGGCAGAACGGCTTTCCCCCCGGCGAGTAGGCGTCCTCATGGCGGCGCTTTTTCGCTGACGTATAGTGATTGACCAGGGAATCCATGTTCCCGGCGGAAACGAGGAATCCCAGGCGCGGCCGCCCGAACACCCGTATGCTTTCATCGCTTTTCCAGTCAGGCTGGGGAATGACACCCACCCGGTAGCCGCGCCTTTCCAGGAGCCGGGTTATGATGGCCGTCCCGAAGGAGGAATGGTCGACATAGGCGTCCCCGGATACGTAGACAAAATCCACCTCTTCCCATCCCCGCTCCTCCATATCCTGCCTGGTAACAGGGAGAAAGGCGCTTTTATCCGGGAGGTTCGGGGCCGCGTCCCGGCGATGGGAAGCGTTCTTCTCAGACGGCCTGGACATGATAACCCTCCGCAATGATATCCAGCTGCCTGTGGAAGCGCTGAAGCTGTTCGAAATCCTTTGTCGCATATATCCGCAGGAACTCGTCCTGAATCTTCATCACTTCGCGCTGGCTGGTGACTTTATAAAGGTTTTCAATGCAGGTCAGGATATCGCGCACAATGTTGGACTGCATAAGCGACGAGTTCTGGGCGTCCATGATCTCGCTGCGGACCGCGGACATTTCCTGGTCCAGCGAGATGATGGCATCGGCCGCCTTGCTCAGCCTGTCCGTCACATGGGGCGGCATGTCGCCTTTATATTTGTACTGCAAAGAATGCTCGATAGTCGCCCAGAAATTCATGGCCATGGTCCGGATCTGGATCTCGGCCTGCAGCCGTTTCGGGCCCTCCAGGGTTTCTACCGTATAGTAAATGATAAGATGATAGCTGCGGTATCCGCTCTGCTTGATATGCTTCAAGTAATCTTTCTCGCTTTTGATCTGCATATCCTGACGGCCGGCGATAATGGAAGCGACGGTTTCAATGTCTTCCTCAAACTGGCAGATGATGCGCACCCCGGCGATGTCCTCGACCTCTTCCTCCATCCTTTCCAGGGGAATGGATTTCCGCTGCATTTTTTCAAGGATGCTGGACACGCTCTTTACCCGTCCGCTGACGGACTCGATGGGCGAATACATGTCGTGCCGATGATGCTCATCGATCAGATGCTCAAATTTTACTACCAGTTCCCGCACGGCCAGCTCATAAGGACACAGAATGTTGCGCCATAACTGAATCTCCATGCCTACCTGCTTTCTCTATACTCGCGAACACTTTTTCATTGCCTAAAACGTCGATAAGAGGACCCGGCTCTTTCACGCCAGGGCTTCCAGGACTTTTAACAGGTAATCCCACACCCGCTTTGTCGAGGAGACAGAAAGATGTTCCGCCGGCGTGTGGATATCGTAGATATTCGGCCCGATGGACACGCAGTCCAGGTTATCGATCTTTTGATAGAACAGGCCGCATTCCAGCCCGGCATGGATGGCGGCCACCTTGGGCTCCTTGCCGTAAACCTCGCGGAAGACCCGTACCATGGTATCCCGCAGGGGCGAGTCCTTCCGGTACTCCCACGCCGGGTAATCCCCTTCCAGGTTATAGATCCCGCCGAGGAACTCGGTCAGATAGGCGATGCGGTTTAACAGATCTTCCTTGGCGCTTTTTACCGAGCTCCGCACAAGGTTTACCGCGTGGAAGGCTTCCTTCTCCAAAAGGACGATCCCGGGATTTGACGATGTCTGGACCAGGCCTTTGATGGAGCCGCTCATCTTCGCCACGCCATAGGGCATCTGCATAAGGAAGAAGAGGACCTTTTCCTGGCTGGTCAGCGAAAGCACGTCCCTTTCCCCTTCCCCAAGGGAAGAGGCCTCTAAGACTATGCCCTCATCCGATCCCAGGTATTCAAAGCGGAAGTCCTTATTGGCCGCATGGACCGCCGCAAAGATGGCCTCCCGTTCCTCGGGCCTGGCGACAAATGTGCAGCGGCATTCCCGGGTAATGGCGTTGTCCTTCTCCCCGCCTTTAAGTTCCGACAGGGCGATGGCAAATTCCTGTTCCAGGCGGTAGAGGAGCTTTCCCATGAGGATATTGGCGTTCGCCCTTTTTTTGTCGATCTCCTCGCCGGAATGGCCGCCGGCAAGGCCGGAAATATTAAGGGTGATGATCTCTCCTCTTGCCTTGTCCCACTGCACGGGGATGTCGCTCACGGCCGCTCCGCCGCCGGCGCATCCGGTCAGGAGTATGCCCTCCTCCTCGGAGTCGAGGTTAAGGAGCCGCCTTCCCGTGAGGCACGAGCAGTCCAGGGCGTTTGCCCCCAGCATGCCCACCTCCTCGTCCACGGTGATCAGGACCTCAAGGGGCGGGTGGACAAGAGAATCGTCCTCCAGGATAGCCAGGGCGTAGGCGACGGCAATGCCATCGTCGCCCCCCAGGGTCGTGCCCGCGGCATAGATCTGGTCCTCGCGGACGGAAAGCTTGAGGGGGTCCTTGTCAAAATCGTGGACCACGTCCGGCAGCTTTTCGCAGACCATGTCCATATGGCCCTGTAGGATGAGCACCGGGGAATCCTCATGCCCCGGGGAGGCCGCCTTGCGGATAAGGACGTTTCCTCTCTCGTCCCTCTCGGCGGGAAGGCCGGCCTTCCGGGCAAAGGACAGAAGGTAGTCCCCGATGGCTTCGGTGTTGCCGGACCCGTGGGGGATGCGGCAGATCTCCTCAAAATAATAAAAAACGCGGCTGGGCTCGAGGCCCTGTAATACTCTTGTTTCCATATAGTTTTATCTCCCTATAGCAATATTCATAAAAAAAGGCACCTGGAACAGGGGCAAGCCCTGATAGCCAGATGCCTTTGCATACACAAAATTCCTGACAGCTATTCTTTGCGCTGGCAACAGGTAAGCGTGAACTACCACAGGCCATAAAGGTCTGTGGCTTCTGAGAGCCTGACGGCTCTGTTTAAGAAGTTTGACTGCTTATGCAATCCTTATTCTTACAGGCGTGTCCACTTCGCCCCTAGCGTATAGGAGCATGATATTTAAAGCTGTAATATAGGCCGCCATTCATCCCATGACTCAAGGGTACGTAGGTTTTCTGGCGGATTCTTATAAACATAAGCTCTGTCAATTATCGCCCTCGCCGTCGATCAGGGACATATCCTCTACCGGCTCCGATGAACTGCTCTGATAGGAGCTGTTCTGGTAGGCGCCGTTGATGGCGGCGGCCTGAGCGGTCTGGGGAGCAAGCTCCCGGCGGTTGTTTTCAATGACATCCAGGCAGCTTTGCAGGGATTCGATAAAGTCTCTGTATTTTCCACCGGCGTCGGCAAGCGTATTGTTCAGGATGTTTCCAATATTTGCCATCATATCATCCGTATAGGTGATGGCGCTGAAACGGATGTTGTTGGCATCCTGCGTGGCATTGTCAATGATCTCCTGGGCCTGGCGGTTAGCCATGTTAACGGCTTCATTCGCCTCGGCATAGGCCTTCTGCATGATGTCGCTCTGGCTGACCATCTCCTTGGCCCTGATCTCCGCCTGGTGGATGATATCATCGGCATCCTTCTGGGCCTTTTCCAGAATGTCGTCCTTGTTTTTGATGATATTCTGGACACGCTTTATCTCATCCGGGGTTTTCAGCTTAAGCTCCCTTAAATATTCGGAAATCTCTTCCTTGTCCACAATGATCTTGCGGGTGGACAGGGGCTGGAATCTGCAGCTTTCTATATACTCCTCGATTTCCTCAATAATCTGTTCGATCCTGTTGTTCATAAAAACACACTCCTCATTTTAATATACTGACTCCCCAAATCGCGTGTCTGGTCAGACTCCCCGGGAAAAGCATTATCTTAAGGAACTGTCACAAAATATCTGAATCCCGTTATTTTTTAATCCAGTTATAAACCGGTTATTTTTGTGATCCGGTTATTTCGGGCAGGTCCTCAGCATATTCCTCTCACGAAGGCGCTTCATCAGCTGCTCGGTGATGGCGGGCGGCGCGAAACGGCTAAGATCACCGCCATACTGGGCGACCTCCTTCATGATGGTGGAACTTAAGTAGGCATATTCAAGGCTTGTGGTCACAAAAAACGTATCAATATCCGGAGCCAGGACCCGGTTGGTCTGGGCCATCTGGAGCTCGTACTCAAAATCCGTTACGGCCCGCAGGCCCCTGACGATCACCTGGGCCTTGCTTTCACGGGCAAAGGTGACAGATAACCCCTCGAATTTTTTGATGACAACGTTGGGGATATCCCCTGTAGCCTTTTCCAATATATTAACACGTTCTTCAACAGAAAACAACGGACTTTTTGAAGAATTATATAAAACGCCTACAATAACCTGGTCGAAGACGAGGCTCGCCCGTTTAATAACATCCAGGTGGCCGAAGGTTGCCGGGTCAAAACTCCCGGGATAGACAGCAATAGCCATGAAGACGCATCCTTTCATGATCAGCTTGGCAGGGGAGGCTCCTCTCCTGCCTGGTTAACATATATAGGAGACGGATAAAACGCCTCCCGTTTTGATCCGTGCGCATACGATAACAGAAAAGTTGGAACAAAAAAGAACCCAAACAAAAAAAGAACCCGGCAGGAAAAACGGATATTTCACTCTGTAGGGTCTTTTTTTATAAAGGCTTTTTCGGCACATATCACAGGGCTGTTCTTACTCTGACCCAACTT
>CAMNNO010000201.1 GCA_946545475.1 uncultured Blautia sp. | reverse complement strand
TAGGGGTAGTTTGCGCTTTTTTAGCTACCCGGAAGTGACTGTTTCAGAGTAAACCATTAAATTGCCCGTCCGGTTTTCCCGGGCGGGCAAGAGGCGATTCTTAAAGGAGGTTGACTTCCATGAAAAAACTGCTCATCGCTCTCACCGCCGCTGCGTTTACCCTGCTTTCAGGCAGCCTTGTCCTGGCTGCCGGCGCATCTGTCGACGCCAACCCGGATTCCAAAACGGGATACACCGTGACCTTTACCTACGAGAACCCGGACGCCCAGGCTGTCCAGCTTGTAGGTGCCTTCAACTTCTATAAGGTCAATGACATTTACGTCTTCTCCAGCGAGACCGTCAGCAAGGGCGGCGGGACCATCCCGGAAGACCATATCTATACCCCCGAGACCTGGGAGCCGGGCATGGCCCATATGAACGATGCCGGGTATGTGGCGGATATGACAAAGGGCGAGGACGGCGTCTGGTCCATAAGCCTTGACCTGCCCTGCGCCTGCTACCTGTATCAGTACCGCGTAACGGATGCCGCCGGCGAAACCACCACCATCACCGATCCGGCAAACATTCCCTGGGTCAACGACCTTGGCGCCGCCCAGGTCCGCAGCCAGGTTTTTGTCCCCTTCGATGCCGACAAGCAGGCGCCGAAGGATGACTGGACATACATCTTCCCGGTCGAGGATGAGGCGGCTAAGGGCAGCATCATCTGGACGGAAGTCGAAGGCGCCACCTTCGAAGGCCAGGAGACCAATCTTCACGAGATCATGATCTATCTGCCGGCAGACTTTGACGCCGAGCGCGAAGAGCCCTACAAGGTCCTCTACATCGCCCATGGCGGCGGCGGAGAGGAAGGCGACTGGTTCTACCAGGGCCATATCGACGCCATCACCGACAGGCTTATTGCCAGCGGTGAACTGGAGCCCTTCATCATCGTCTGCAACGACCGCTCCAAGGGTACCGATGAAGAAAACACCGCGTTCATCGTCAACGACCTGATGCCCTACATGGCGGAAAACTACAACGCCTCCACCGAGCCGGCCGACAATGCCGTAGCCGGCCTCTCCGCCGGCGGCAAGCTTGCCTATGCCGTCTATGTCCTGGAATCCGACAAGTTCGGCTATTTCGGCTTCTTCAGCAGCGCCTTCCAGGCCGCGACCTATGACTTCACCGCCGCGGTGGCGGACCCGGTCATCTACTTCGGCTGCGGCTATGCTGATCCTCGCATCACCCTTCCCACTCAGGAAGGCCGCATCCCCATGGGGACCCTTTGCATCTATCTGGATCAGCTGGGCATCGACTATGTCGGCCTTAAGCTCGTCGACGGCGCCCACGACTGGTTCACCTGGCCGCAGCTTTACTATGATTTTGTGATGACAACTCTGTGGAAGTAATATAATGGCGCAGCTTTTGTTGGCTTGCAGCTGAAAAGGACAGGAAAAGAAGTATATTATCAAAAAAGCCAAAAGATCGCTCCACGGCTAAACGGCAGCAGGGCACGGTCTTTTGGCTTTTTTTACGCTGTTCAGATACAAAAACATGCATACAAAGGAACAGACAGCAAACCATCCGATTCTCCAAAATTTAGTTCGGAAAAGCGGAACGCTTTCAGAGGATGATACTTCTCCCGAAAATTCTTAAGGCTTGTCGACCGCTTATGTCTTCCGGATTTAATTTCCGCCGGAACGATCTGCCCCTCTTCTTCCCAGACAAGATCGATCTCCATGCTTTCCGATGGTTTAAAATAGTAGAGCGCTTTCCCTTTTGCCGTCAGCTGCTGGACAACATAATTCTCGATCACACTGCCTTTGTAGATGTTGTGCGTCTCAGAAAGCAGCGTCTGGTAAGGCAGAGCGCACATATTTATCAGAAGCCCGGTATCGGAAAGATATATTTTAAAGCTTTCCGCGTCTTCATATCCTTTCAGAGGAATAAGCGGCGCTTCCAGCTTGTTCACCCTGTAGACCATGCCGGAAGCAGTCAGCCAGTCTACAGGAGCCTGAAAATCACGCCGGGTTGCCCTTGGACGTACTTCGCTATACTTGAATTTTGGATTATCCCTGGCAAGCTGTCTGGGGACAGAATTATATACCTCAACGATCTTGACGCCCTCGGCGGGGCTGGTCGTATATTTCGACATATCAGCCAGGTAAGCAAGCTGAAGGTTCTGAAAATTTTCCCTGTCCATATGCATGACGTTCTTGTCTCTGGCCAGATATTCCTGCACCATTCGCGGCATGCCGCCGGTAAACAGATAATCATGGTAAAGGCGAAGCGCTTTCTGATGAACCCCATCCGGAAGAGGCTTCATGCTTTTGGCTGCCATGGCGATCCCGTCCCTCAACGCTTCCTCGCCGCAGGCAAGCAGAAATTCTTCAAAATCCATGGGATACATGCGTTTTACCCGGACCTTTCCTACCGGAAAAGAGCTTTCAAATCTTACCAGCTTGACGCCCAGAAGGCTTCCGGCACACAAGACCCGGTAATTGTGCGGGGATTCGCAAAAATACTTGAGGGATGTGATCGCTTTTTCGCTCTGCTGGATCTCGTCAAAAAAAATAGCTGTCCCTTTACCGATCGCTCTGCCCAGAAGCTGTTCCAGAGTACGGATGATCGCTTCCGGATTCAGATTTCCTTCAAAGGCAGAAAGACAATCTCTCTGCTCCTCCAGATTAACGTAAACGTAATCCTCATAATTTTCCTCACAGAACTGTTTTAAAAGCCAGGTCTTGCCAACCTGGCGCGCCCCTGTCACCATGAGCGGTTCGGGACTCTTTTGTTCCTCCCACTGCTTCAGGAGGCGGATAAACTTTCTCTCCATCACATTTTCTCCTGCCGGCATGCAGATGTTCAAATTTGCAAACAGATTATAATATATATTTCAGTTTTTATCAATGAAAAAGCTGAAATATTTCAGCTTTTATGTTACTATTCACGGCCGTAAGGATGCAGATTTTCCTCGCCATGCTTGCATGAGCGAGGGAAATCTGCATCCTTACAAGGTCTGCTTCCTCCATGAGGAAGGAAAGCCGCGAAGCGGCGATGAAGCCCGTTAGGGCGTTCCTTCCGAATGAAAGAAGCAGGCTCAGCCGCTTGCAACTGAGCCGTGAATAGTAACGCTTTTATGCCAAAAAAGAAACCGCAATCAGATGGAAAAGCATGTGCTGCATAGCCTCCTGGCTTTTTCATAATTTTTACGACTGGCTTAAGTTTTTGTAAGTTTCTTTCAGACACTCACGCGGCTTTATACCATCCTGGATCCCCATCGCATAGATAGACAGCCAGTTTTCTTTTGAACGGGCATAGTAGGTCAGCAAAAAATAAAAATGAAATGGATATAATCGTCCAGGCTTTTCAGACAGCTGAAAAAGCCTTTAAAGATTTCCTTATTATATTCCTGGAGCTTTGAATTGCCGATGACATCAAGAAGCGGCTTATCATATTCATCGACAAGCACCACGCAGCGGAGAGAAGTTTTTTCCCTGGCGCGGATCAGCAGATTCTGGAAGCGCTCATTCAGGGTAGCGTCGCCGCTGCTTTCCCCATAAATGGCTTCCCAGCGCTTAAGCTGGATGTTAAGCGCTTCTTCCAGAGCCCCATCCGTCTGATAGCTGGAGCCGTTAAAATCGAAGCAGAAGACAGGGTAGGCCTGCCAGGCATGAGGATGCGCCGCCTCGAGCGCTTCTATCTTAAGGCCGGCAAAGAGCTCCTTTTTTCCGTCCCAGTAGGCTTTCAGGGCAGAAAGAAGGAGGCTTTTCCCGAATCTTCTCGGCCGACTGAAAAAATACGGAACATTATTGTGGACCAGGCGGTATATATATTCTGTTTTGTCCACATACAGGAAGCCTTCCGTCCTGAGCTTTTCAAAGCTCTGTATGCCCATCGGAATTTTCGTTTCCAGAATTTCGTTTCTCATGGAAGACACATCCCTCCTTTTGGTAAAAAAAGTATAACACACTCCTTTTCACCTGACTATTGTTTTCTTTCCTGTCATCTATGCCAAAGAAAGCACATTGACTGAATGGCCGGCGCCCTACTCTTTCAGCATCCACGCTTCAAAGGAGCAGATGTCTTTGCTTTTCTCGATAAATGAAAACAGCTCTTGCTGGAATACCTGGACAGAGGCGTGGCGGCGGGCGTTGGGGTAGCGGTTGGTCAGCATGTAGCAGATGCGGGGAGAGGGAGGCTCCTGCAAGGTGTAATAGGTAAGGTCGGGGTTGTGGCTCAGGGCATGGATGACCGACATGGGAGCGACTGCCCACCTCCCGGGCTTTGTCAGGTAGTGCTGGAGCATGGAGCCGGTGTTGACCGTCAGGAGGCTGTAATGCTCCTGGCTCCAGTGCAGTTTACCTGTCCCGAACACGGGCGAAGAAACAGTGGTCAGACGGAAAAGAGTGTGATATACTGTTCTTATCCTGTTACAGAGCCACCTATCCGGCTTCGTATCCGTACAATGTCCGGAATATTACCATAAGAGCAAGAAAAATGAAATGGCAGTTTATACTTTGGCAGTGGCTGATCGATTACGATTTTAAGACTTTTTTTAACGCTTCCCTGTCGCTTCTGGCAACTGCGGCGTTTGCTGTATACAACGTTTTCCTGGGAATCCGGTATTCATCGCTCTGGCACGGAAGCATCAGCGTGTATTATCTTTTGCTTGCCGTCATAAGGGGAGCCATCATCCTTACAGAGAAGCTATCCTCGCAAAAGCAGGCGGAGAAGCTCCGCGGCTATGCCTATCTGGGCGCATCTGTGCTCCTTCTGCTCCTGAACCTTTGCATGGTCGCGCCGATCGCGCTTCTGGTGAAGCAGGAGAAGCCCGTCCACCTTGGCATGGTGCCGGCAATCGTAATGGCGGCATATTCATTCGGCAAGATCACCATGGCTTCCATAAATCTTGTGAAAAGAAGGAAAAGCGCCAACAGCCTGGTAAGGCTGCTCCGGTCGATCAACTTCATCGACGCCCTGATGTCGATAGCCACGCTCCAGAACACGCTGATCATGGTTGCGGGCACAGGAGACAAAAAAGCGATGCTTCCGCTGACGGCCGTCACAAGCGCCCTGCTCTGGCTGGGAACGGTGTTCATATCGGTCGCCGGGCTTGTCAAACGGCAAAACTGTGTTTAAGCATGGTGTTCTAAGATCCAGTTCCTTACAGCCGTGAATAGCAACAAAATTTTCCAGCGCCGGAAAATTCGTGTGTATGTGATATTGCCTCAGCTTAAATTATCTGCTATAATACAAACAGCCCATCCCAGTTCAGGGAAGAGTATGGGGCGGGGGAGTTCTTTGCTTTCGGCAAAGGTTCTCTTACTCTGTATCGGAGGTGTCCGGTCTCACCATCGTTTAATCCCGCGAACACGCTCCGGCTGGGGTGGCCCTTTAGTGGCACAAAGAGCAGGGAGCCTAAAAAGCAGTAAAATGCTTCTTAGGCTCTTTCTTTTATCGCAGGGTCGGCGTAAGGAAACTATCGCCTTGAGGCGAACGCCGCCCCGCGGGCGGATAGGGAAGAAAGGCGCTTCCCTATCCGATTTATATCGCAGGGTCGGCGTAAGGAAACTATCGCCTTGAGGCGAACGCCGCCTCGCGGGCGGATAGGGAAGAAGAGAGTTTCCTTATCCGATTTATATATCGCAGGAGCGGCGTTCGGAGGTGGATGATCATGGATGAAAAAAGACTTATAAGCCTCGCCCTGACGGGCAGGTGCCGGGAGGTCCGGGCGGAATTTGAGAAAGAGGCTCTGAGAAGGGCAAAATATTATGCCCGTGGCCTCATAACGCAATGCGAATATCAAAAAGAAATAGAAATGCTCATCTGGGATGCCGTAAATGATATCCTGAAGAGGGGTCTTGGACTTTATATTCCCCACTCTTATATCAACGGGATCGTTTTGAAGCGCGATCGGCAGAAATGGGAAAACGGCGTGTCGCCGGAACGCTATGAAGGCGGATGGCTAAAGTATTTCCCAAATTTCCGCGATAAAGAGAGGAAAACCACAGCCTGGGAGATGGAGCTTACGCTCAGCCTCCTATGGGCCTTCCGGATTCCGGACATATACTATGCCTCCTGCCCGCCGGGGATCCATTCCCTGAAGCTTTACAGCTATCATGTGTATTACGGCGAATACCAGGTCAATCTCTACACCAGGATCTGCCGTGACGGCGGCCTTCGCGCCCTTTCTTTTCCAGCAGGCTCTTCTTCTCCTATAGGCTCTTCTTCTCCTATAG
>CAMNNO010000200.1 GCA_946545475.1 uncultured Blautia sp. | reverse complement strand
AGCGGCCCCCCCTCCCCTGCCCCTACCGGCAGGTAAGAGAAAAACAGAAAATCTATTAAGAGACATAGCGCCCCCAGACCCTACTGGCAGGTAAAAAAATAGCAGTTTTGGAGAAGAAATCATGAGAAAAATTTTAAAAAGAATATTTTTGATAGGCGTTATCGCTGCCCTTGCCGCCTCTCCGTCTTATGCCCAGGTGGCGGATGAAACGCAGATGGCGCCTGTTGTGGATGTTGTAGACGAAAATATGACCCCCGTTACGGGAGATGAGCTCTGCGACGGTGTGTATGATATCGAGGTAGACTCCAGCTCATCCATGTTCAAGATCACCGGCTGCGTTCTGGCTGTCTCAGAGGGACGCATGAGCGCCCGGATGACCATGGGCGGCAAGGGCTACCTGTACATCTATCCGGGAAGTGCCGAGGAAGCGGCGGCCGCGAATGAAAAAGACTACATTTCTTTTGGCGAAAACGCGGATGGAAGCCACTACTTTGTCCTTCCGCTGGAAGAGCTGGACGCAGGCATATCATGCGCGGCTTTTAGTAAGAGCAAGGAGCTGTGGTATGACCGGACGCTGGTATTCCGGGCCGGCTCGCTCCCGCCGGAAGCCTTTAAAGAAACCAAATTCACCAGCCCGGAAAGCCTTGCCCTTTCCGACGGCGTTTACCTGGCGGATGTTCGCCTGTCGGGCGGCTCAGGAAGAGCAAAGGTGGAATCCCCGGCCCGCCTGTTTGTGACGGACGGCGCTGTGGAAGCCGAGATCATTTTTGGCAGCCGGAATTATGACTACATGAAGGTGGGAGAGGAAACCTATTATCCCCTCCAGGAAGAAGGAAACTCACGCTTTCGCATCCCGGTCTCGGGCTTCGACTACGACATGCCGGTGATCGCGGACACGACCGCTATGAGCCAGCCTTATGAGATCGCCTATACCCTGTTTTTTGATTCGGCCTCGATCCGGGAGGAAGAGGAATGAAAGCGGCCGTGAAGAGGAGGGCCTGGCTTTTGGGCGTGGCCCTTATCCTGGGCTGCTCCCTTCCGGCAGGCGCGCGTGAAGCCGATCAGACTGCGCGGACGGTGGTCGGACATATGCCCCTCGATCATGCCACGCAGTTTTCCGTCGACTACTATGACGATGGCAGCGCCCTGCTGACGATCGCCGGGACGGATCGCTACTATATCCTTCCACGGGAAGATGCCGGGGAAGAGGCAGCAGCTCTGCCGCAGGGAACCGCCGGGGAAGAGACGGCAGCCCTGCCGCAGGGAACCGCCGGGGAAGAGACGGCAGCCCTGCCGCAGGGAACCGCCGGAGAAGAGGCAGCAGCCGTACCGCAGGGCGATGAGGGAGAGACGGAAGCCTTGGCTTCCATTCAGGATCTCCCGGAGGGAGCCATATGGCTTCGCCAGGGGGCGAAGGCAATCTACCTGGCCTCCTCCTCGGGAGCCGATTTCTTCCTGCAGCTCGGCGCTCTGGACCATATCGCCCTTTCCAGCACCAACGGCCAGAGCTGGCGGCTGCCGGAAATGCGGGCGGCACTGGAAAACGGGGATATCCGCTATGCGGGAAAATACAGCGCCCCGGACTACGAGCTGGTGCTGCGCACCGGGACGGATCTGGTCATTGAAAACACCATGATCTTCCACAGTCCGGCGACAAAAGAAAAGCTGGAAAAGCTTGGGCTTCCGGTCCTTGTTGAATATTCCAGCTACGAAAACGATCCGCTCGGGCGCCTGGAATGGATCAAAATGTATGGCCTGCTCCTGGGAAAACAGGAGGAAGCCGAACAGTTTTTTGCCTCCCAGGTACAAAAAATAGAAGCCTTAAAAGCTGTGCCGGCCAAGGAGCAGACAGTAGCCTTCTTCCACGTCAATTCCCAGGGCGCCTTTGTTGTGCGCAGCAGCAGCGACTATGTGGCGCGGATGATCGAAATGGCAGGAGGAAGATACGTTCCACAGCTAAAAGAAACGGAAGGGAAGACTGTCTCGACCCTCAACATGCAGAGGGAAGCCTTTTATACGGCCGCGGTAAACGCCGATGTGCTGATCTACAACTGTACCATCGACCAGGAACTGTTTACCATAGAGCAGCTTCTGGAAAAAGACCCCCTTCTTCGGGACTTTAAGGCCGTCCGGGAAGGGCGCGTCTTTTGCAACGAGCCGAGCATGTTCCAGCAGACCTCCGGAACCGCCGGGATGATCGCCGACCTAAACGCCATCCTGAACGGGGAAGAAGAAGCCCTCAGCTACTTCCACAGCTTAAAATGATATATAGAGAATTGAAAGCAATGCCATTTGTACTCTGGCAGTGTTTAAAAATGATAATAAAGCTAAGAGGTAAGCGCATCATTCGGAAGAAATGGGGACGCTTCTTTTTTTCTTACGAATCACAAGAAAAAAGAACTGTCCCCATTTCTTCCCACGCTATTATTGCGTTCGCGAGTATAATTTATGAACAGAAAAAAACGTCTCCGATGTGCGGCAGGCTTCGGCAGCCTCATACTGCTCCTTGGCCTGTTCCTCCTCCTCAATATGATGATCGGCAGCACACACCTGGCCTGGCATGAGATCGTGCAGGCCTTTAAGGCTGAGGGGGATATCCTGAATAGAAGCATCCTCTTCGCCATCCGCATGCCCCGCCTTCTCGCGGCCGCTCTTCTTGGCGGCGCCCTGGCCGTGTCGGGGTTCCTTCTCCAGACTTTTTTTGCCAACCCCATTGCCGGGCCTTTTGTCCTTGGCATCTCCTCCAGCGCCAAGCTTGTGGTGGCCATGACCATGATCTTTTGCCTGGGGCACAGGATACCCATCTCATCCTTTGTCCTGATCGGGGCGGCATTTGCGGGCGCCATGCTGTGCATGGGGGCGATACTTCTGGCCTCCGCGCGGCTTAGAAGCATGTCCCTGCTCATCGTCTGCGGTGTTATGATCGGGTATATCTGTACGGCCATCACGGACATTATGGTGACTTTCGCGGATGACTCCAACATTGTCAACCTTCACAACTGGTCTCTGGGCAGTTTTTCCAGTATGGACATGGAAGACGTGGCGACGGCGGCTCTGGTGATCCTGCCGGCTCTTGCCATCGCCTTTCTTCTCGCCAAGCCCATGGGCGCCTACCAGCTGGGCGAAGCCTACGCCCGGAGCATGGGCGTCGCCATCCGCCGGTTCCGGGTAGAACTGATACTGGTCTCCAGCCTCCTGTCCGCGGTCGTCACCTCCTATGCCGGGCCCATATCCTTTGTCGGGATCGCGGTGCCGCACCTTGTCAAGCAGCTGTTTGGCACGGCAAAGCCCCTTATCATGGTGCCGGCGTGCTTCCTTGGCGGAGCCGTTTTCTGCCTTGGGTGCGACCTTATCGCCCGGACAGCTTTTGCCCCGGCGGATATCAGCATCAGCACGGTAACGGCTGTTTTCGGCGTGCCGGTGGTGATCGCCATGCTTCTTAAGCGGGGGAAGAGCCGCGAATGAGCGTACCGTGGAAGAAATCGGAGGCAGAGCCGTGAATGAGCGTACTGGGAAGAGATCGGAGGCAGAGCCGTGAATGAGCGTACCGGGAGGAGATTGGAGGCAGAGCCATGAACGAGATCATATGCCGCGCCGGGGCTCTTTATGCGGGCTACGGCGGTAAGGCCGTTGTGAAAAATGTCAGCCTGGAGGCGGCAGAGGGGCAGGTCGTTGCTCTGGTCGGGCCGAACGGCGCGGGGAAGTCAACGCTCCTTAAGACGCTGATCGGGCAGCTCCCCGTTATAGCCGGAGAGGTGAGCCTGTGCGGGCAGGATATCAAAAGAATCGGCGAGAAGGAGATTGCCCGCCTCTGCGCCGCCGTCCTGACCGAAAAGCCGTCTCCGGAGCTTATGACCTGCGCTGAGGTGGCGGAGGCCGGCCGTTACCCCTATACCGGGCGCTTGGGGCTCCTCAGAAAGGAGGACCGGGAAAAGGCAGAAGAGGCCATGCGCCTTACCGGAACCTGGGAGCTCTGGGACCGCCCCTTCCGGCAGGTGAGCGACGGGCAGAGGCAGATGGTTCTTTTGTCCCGCGCACTCTGCCAGGAGCCCCGTCTCCTTGTGCTGGATGAGCCCACGTCCTTTCTCGATATCCGGCACAAGCTGGACTTTCTTTTGCTGCTCCGGTCCCTGGCCAGGGAAAGGCGCCTCGCTATCATACTGTCTCTTCATGAACTTGACCTGGCCCAGAAATTTTCGGACCGGGTGGTCTGCCTGAAAGAAGGAGCAGTGGACCGGGCGGGGGAGCCGGAGGAAATCTTTGCCGGACATTATATCGAGGAGCTTTACGATGTCCGGTCCGGAAGCTATGACAGCCGCTTCGGAAGCGTGGAGCCCCTGAAAACGGGACGGGAGCCGAAGGTCTTTGTCATCGGCGGAGGCGGCAGCGGCATTTCCCTCTACCGGAAGCTTTATCGCAGCGGCATTCCCTTCGCCGCCGGTATCCTTCCGGAAAACGACATGGACATGCCCGTGGCAGAAGCCCTGGCCGAGCGCGTCTTCTCCTCGCCCTCCTTCGAAAGCATAAAGCCCGGAGCCGTAGACGAAGCCATCACCTGCCTCGCCGCCTGTGAACGGCTGTACTGCTGCCGCGAAAGCTTCGGAGAGCAGGACAGAGAAAACCGCCGCCTGCTTGATTGGGCAGAAAAACGGAAGATACCGGTCGTCTTCTATAGCAGTATTCAAAAATGATAATAAAGCCGGGATAAGCGTATAAGCGGGAAGAAATGGGGACGGTAGAAGAACCGTCCCCATTTCTTCCTCAGCATTTTTGAACAATGCTATAATATTGATGAATAGTGTTACAAGTGTTGTTTTTCTGCGTCCGCGAGTATAGAACAGGGAAGATGCGGGGGATAAGTTCCCGGCAGGTCTTGAAAAATGCGGCGAATTTTTCTATAGTGATAAGAGGATAGGATACTGTGAAAGAAGGAGGGACTTAGCATTGCGCTTTTTTCATTTGTCCGACTTGCATATCGGGCTCAGGCTTTATAACCGGGATCTTCTGGAGGACCAGAGGCATATTTTGGATGAGATTATCGGCATGGCCCTTAAGGAGCAGCCGGATGCCGTTGTGATCGCGGGGGATATTTATGACCGGGCAGTGCCGTCGGCGGAGGCGGTAGAGCTCTTCGGCAGCTTTGTGGAAAAGCTTTCCGGCGCTGTTCCGGAAGCGGAGATCATGATGATCAGCGGAAACCACGACAGCGCGCCCCGCCTTAACCTGTTCCGCGGCATTCTCCTCAGAGAGCATATCCATATGATCGGAGTGCCGCCCCAGCTCCCGGGGGAGAGCATCGAAAAGGTGATTCTTAAGGATGCCTACGGTCCGGTCAACTTCTATCTCCTGCCCTTTGTCCGCCCGTCGATGGTCAAAGCCATCACGGGGACAGACGAAAACGGGAATAACCTTTCTTATCAGGACGCCCTGAAAAGCCTGATCGAACGGGAAGAGATAAACAGGGAGGAGAGGAACGTATTCGTCAGCCACCAGTTTTACGTGCCGGCCGGAGACGATGCCGGAAGCGTTCCCCGCATGGATTCCGAGATCCGGACGGTGGGCAATATTGACCAGGTGGACGCCTCGCTCCTTCTGCCCTTTGACTATTGCGCCCTCGGCCATATCCACAAGCCGATGACCTGCCGCGAGGCGCGCATCCGCTACTGCGGCACTCCCCTGGCATGCTCTGTCAGCGAGGCCGGCCAGCAAAAAAGTGTTCTTCTGGTGGAGCTTAAGGAAAAGGGCAGCCTGTCCGTGACGCCCCTTCCCCTTACGCCCTTGCACGATGTACGTGTTTTGAAGGGAAGCCTTGAGGATATCCTCAATGAGCCATCGGAGGATTATGTCACCGTTATCCTGACCGGCACGCCCGGCATGACTGACTGGGATATCCAGGAACGCCTTCGCGAGGCCTTCCCAAACCTCCTAGAGATCCGCCGTGAGGGCATGGCGGGCATCGTGCAGGAAGCCGAAGCCCTGGAAGACGTTTCGAAGGACCCCTATGAGCTTTGCTGCAGCTTCCTGAAAGAACCGGATGAAGCGACACGGGAGGTGCTGCGGCAGATCATAAATAACTGTCTCTGAAATACAAGTTTATGTGGAGACCCCATCGCCCCCCTTGTAGACTATTCTGGATTATGCTTACCTAACGGTGGGTTTCGGGTGCGCTATGCTCCTTTTAACTCTTCTATTTTACTCTTACCTGGCGGTAGGCGCAGGGGAGGGGGGGC
>CAMNNO010000199.1 GCA_946545475.1 uncultured Blautia sp. | reverse complement strand
GCAACTCTGAGCGGCCCCCCCTCCCCTGCGCCTACCGCCAGGTAAACGTAAAATAGAAAAGGTAATAAGAAGCATAGCACCCCCCAAACCTACCGTCAGGTAAACATACCCCAGAATGGATAAAAAGAAGATGGGCCAGCCTTCATCGTTTGGAAGCTGACCCATCTTTTGATTAGTTCGTTTCCTTGCAAAGGAAATCCCATCATTCTTTGCTGCGCTGAGCCTTGATCTGTTCCAGCTCATCGAAGATGACTTCGTTGAGAACTTTGATATAGGTTCCTTTCATGCCGGAGGAGCGGGATTCGATGACGCCGGCGCTCTCGAACTTTCTTAAGGCGTTGACGATGACGGAGCGGGTGATGCCGACGCGGTCCGCGATCTTGCTGGCGACCAGGATCCCTTCGGGGCCGTCCAGCTCGTCGAAGATGTGGATGATGGCTTCCAGCTCCGAGAAAGACAGGGTATTGAAGGCGGATTTGACGACAGCCTGCTTGCGGTCCTCCTCGGCATTTTCCTCGTGGACGGCGCGCATCATTTCAAGGCCGACCACGGTGGTGCCGTATTCGCTGACAATGATGTCCTCAATGTCATAGGGGGCGTCCTGGCGGTACATAAATACCGTTCCGAGGCGCTCTCCGGCGATGTCGATGGGATTGATGATGCCCTGGCAGTCCTCCGGCACCTCAAGGAAGCCCAGGGTGCTCAGGTTGACATTTTCCTTGGTGGAGAGAACGCCCAGGAAGCGCTCGTTTAACAGCTCGTCGATATGGCCGCCGACCTTATCCACCAGAAGCTCATTGATCTCCTCCACGCCGCGGCAGAGCCCGACGCCGAGGACCTTTCCTTTTTTGCTGAGAACCAGGATATTGGAGTTCAGGGTTTCCACCAGCACCTGACAGATATCGTTAAAAACGACCTTGCTTGAATTGCTGTTGTGGAGCAACTTGTTTATTTTTCGTGTCTTATCCAGTAATTGAACGCTCATGGGATTCCTCCTCTCACCGTGATGACCGCATGTTTTCCAACAATTACCAGATTCCTGGCGGATGTACAGGAAAAATGGAATGCTTTACAAATTTTTGCGTTTTTTGTCGATAATTCAAGTGTACACGTTTCTTATTCAATTTTCAAGTAGATTTTGTGCTATTCTGAAAATATCTTGTTTTGTGTTACAATTCTTTTCTTTTTTTCCCGCCGCCCCTGCGATAATGCGCAAGCAGGGCCAGCCCCCTTGTGGAGGGGCTGGCCCTGTCTGATCAGTCTTTTTTTTCAGAATATCCGCAGCTTTCCTGGCTGCAAAGAAGGCGGCTCCCCTTTTCGACCATATAGCTGCCGCACTTGGGGCACTTTCTGGCGGAAGGACGGGGCCAGGACATGAAATCGCATTCCGGATTGTTCTCGCAGCCGTAGTAGCGGCGGCCTTTTTTGGTCTTCTTGATGACGATCTCCCTGCCGCACTTGGGGCACGGGACGCCGATCTTCTCAAAATAGGGTTTGGTATTGCGGCATTCCGGGAAGCCAGGGCAGGCCAGGAAGCGGCCGTGGGGGCCGTATTTGAACACCATCCTCCGTCCGCACAGTTCGCAGACCTCATCGGAGACCTCATCGGCAATATCCACCTTTTCCAGCTCGGCCTGGGCGGCGTCCACATCCCGCTTAAGATCCGGGTAGAAGTTCCGGACCACGGTCTTCCACTGGACGGTCCCGGCCTCCACGCAGTCCAGGAGGCCTTCCATCATGGCGGTGAAGCGGGAATCGACAATGCTGGGGAAGGCTTCCTTCATGATATGGTTGACAACCTCCCCAAGCTCCGTGACATAAAGGTTTTTCTGCTCCTTGGCGACATAGCGGCGGGCCAGGATGGTGGTGATGGTGGGGGAATAGGTGCTGGGACGGCCGATCCCCAGCTCTTCCATGGCCTTGACCAGGGAAGCCTCCGTGTAGTGGGCCGGCGGCTGGGTAAAGTGCTGCTCGGGAAGGAGCTCGTTAAGCGTCAGCGTCATGCCCTCCTCAAGGCTTGCTTTCAGGACATTTCCCTTCTTTTCGTCCTCTTCCTCCTGGTAGACGGACATAAAGCCGTCAAAGCTTATCGTGGAGGCCGAGACGGTGAAGGTATATTCCCCGGCTCCTATGTGAACAGAGGTCGTGCTGTATTTGGCCGGAGCCATCCGGCTGGCCGTAAAGCGGCGCCAGATGAGCTGGTAAAGGCGAAGCTGGTCCCTGGTCAGCGAATCCTTGATGTCGCTTGGGGTCCGGTTGATATCCGTGGGGCGGATGGCTTCATGGGCGTCCTGGATCTTCTGGCCGCTTTTGGCCGCCTTTGGCGCGAGCGAGACATAATTTTCCCCGTATGTGCCGGATATGTATGCCCGGGCGGCGCTGTCGGCCTCTTCCGAGATGCGCGTGGAGTCGGTCCTCAAGTATGAAATGACGCCGACCGTGCCGTTGCCCTTTATATCAATGCCCTCATAAAGCTGCTGGGCAATGCGCATCGTCTTCTGGGTGGAAAAGTTCAGGACCTTCGAGGCTTCCTGCTGCAGGGTACTGGTGGTGAAGGGCAGGGGAGGATTTTTGGTCCTCTCTCCCTTTTTGACATCCGTGACCACATAGGTTTTGCCTTCCAGGGCGGCCAGGAGGGCATCCATCTCCTCCCTGCTGTGGATCGCCATTTTTTTATCCGTGCCGTAAAAATGGGCGGCCAGGGGGCGCTTTTCGCCGGGAACGGCGAGCGAAGCGTCGAGGCTCCAGTATTCCTCCGGGATGAAGGCGTTGATCTCGTCCTCCCGGTCGCAGATGATGCGGAGCGCGGCAGACTGGACACGGCCGGCGGAGAGGCCGCGCTTTACCTTCGCCCAGAGAAGGGGGCTTATGCTGTAGCCGACCATGCGGTCCAGCATGCGGCGGGCCTGCTGGGCGTCCACCAGGTTCATGTCCAGCTGCCTGGGAGCCTTAATGGAGGCCTTGACCGCGGTCTTGGTGATCTCGTTGAAGGTGATGCGCTCCATTTTGGCGGGATCTTCCTTAAGGGCCAGGGACAGATGCCAGGATATGGCTTCCCCCTCACGGTCGGGGTCGGTGGCCAGATAGATGTGTTCGGCCTTCTTGGCTTTCCTGCGAAGGTTGGCTAAGAGCTCGCCTTTTCCCCGGATGGTGATATACTTGGGTTCATAATCATGCTCCACGTCGATGCCGAACTGGCTCTTGGGAAAATCCCTCACGTGTCCGTTGCTGGCCTCCACCTCATAGTTGGCGCCAAGAAATTTCTTTATTGTCTTTACCTTTGCCGGTGATTCCACGATCACCAGATTTTTAGCCATTTGTATCACTCCTGCTAATACTGTGATAAGAAAGATATGTTCTTACCATCTTTTCCTTTGCCGCCGCTGATATACCCAAGGCCGGCAATTGTACAAAATGCTCATTACGCCCAATGACCCCCAAATGGCTGATACAGAACTGCTATAACCGGATGTAATAATTACGGCTGACTTCCATGCACAGGCCGCGGAAAGACATTTCAACCAGATAAAGGCTCAGTTTTTCCGGAGGGAGGCCTGTCTTTCTTATCAGATAGTCCAGGCTTTTTGGGCGCGAATCGAGACAATCATACACGATTTGATAGTCAGTTGCAAGACTAATCTTGGCATTTTGTTCAGAATTTCCATCAGAGTCAGCAAAAATCCCCCATTCCATCAGCAAAACCGCCGGATCGTAGGCGATCCCCGCGCCATCGTAGATCAGGCGGTGGCATCCGCGGCTAAGCTCATCGGTAACAGGCCCCGGCACGGCATAAACCGATTTTCCCTGCTCAAGGGCCTCCCCCGCGGTGATCAGCGATCCGCTCTTTTCCCGGGCTTCCACAATGATGACGACATCCGACAGGCCGCTGATGATCCGGTTCCTGGCGGGAAAAAAATAGGACCTCGGCCATGTTCCCGGCGGATATTCGGACAGAATGCCGCCGCCGCTTTCCAGGATGCGCTTATACAGTCCCTTATTATACTCGGGATAACAGATATCGGGCCCGCAGCCCATGACCGCGAAGGTGTTTTCCCGGCCATTAAGGGCGCCCTTGTGCCCCTCCGAATCGATCCCACTGGCCAGGCCGCTGATGACCTGCACCCCGGCGTTACTCAAAAACCTGGCGTAGCGAAAAGCCTGCAGCCGTCCATAGGTGCTGCAGCTTCTGGCGCCGACAATGGCAGCCGTCGGCTTGTCATCGTCCGGAAGCCTTCCATAGTAATAGAGCTGTTCCGGCATGCCCGGCAGGCGCGAAAGGCGCTCGGGGTATCCGTTCTCTCCCTTTTTCACACATTGCATGAGGCGTTTCTCTTCTTCCATAATAAACCTTCCTTTTTACAATAATGCCAAAACCATAGCTTAATCGACCTTCTTATCCAGGGCTCGATAAGACAGAGCTTCGGCGATATGTCCGGCGTTAATTTCGCTCTTCTCATCCATATCCGCAATGGTCCGCGCAACCTTCAGGATCTTGTGATAGGAGCGGGCGCTGAAATTCATCTTATCGTAGGCCTGCTCAAGGAGCGCGCGCCCTTCCTTATTTACCGTGCAGTATTTTTCCAGCAGGGCCCCCTTAAGGTGGGCGTTATACGAGATGGGCTCATCCTTATAGCGCTCGCGCTGGATGGCCTGGACGCGCAGGACCCTTTCCCTTATCGTTCGCGAGTTCTCGGACCTTTTTCCCGATGTCATCTCCTGGTAGGTGACTGCGGGGATATCGGCGCACAGGTCGATGCGGTCAAGGAGGGGCTGGCTTATTTTTCCCAGGTAGTGCTTGACCTCTCCCGGTGAACAGCGGCAGCGGTTAAAATCCGGATAATATCCGCAGGGACACGGGTTCGAGGCGGCCACCAGCATGAAGTTGGCCGGAAAGATATATGTTCCGCTAGCCCGGGACAGCACGATCTCCTTATCCTCAAGGGGCTGCCGGAGCGTTTCCAGCGTCCGGCGGGAAAATTCCGGCAGCTCATCCAGAAAGAGGACGCCCCTGTGGGACAGCGTAATCTCCCCCGGCCCCGGTATTCGCCCGCCGCCTGCCAGCGCCTGGGGCGAGCTTGTGTGGTGGGGATTGCGGAACGGCCTTGTCGTGATGAGGGGCTTCTGAGGCGAGAGGAGCCCCGCGATGCTGTATATCCGGGTCAGCTCCAGGCTTTCTTCGAAATCCAGCGGGGGCATGATGGTGGGAAAGCGCCTGGCGATCATCGTCTTCCCCGCCCCCGGAGGCCCGATAAACAGCAGGTTATGGAACCCGCAGACGGCAATCTCCGCCGCCCTGCGGGCGCTCTCCTGCCCGAAGATCTCCGAAAAATCCATCTCCTCCCCGGACATCTTCTCTTCTATTCCCATGCTATCTCTGCCCTTCGGAAAAATTCCGTCCTCTCCCTCCTTATTTTCCTCCAGCCTCCCATTAATATCCTTGTCCCATTTGGGATCATCGGGATTTTGCAGAAATTCCATCACATCCACAAGTGAGCGCACCCCCACAACGCGAAGATCCGGGATCAGGCGGCCCTCGGCCAGGTTTTCATAGGGAATCAGGCAGGTGCGGCATTTTTGCTCCCGGGCAAAGATCACCCGCGGCAGAACCCCCGAAACCGGCAGGACATCGCCATTCAGGCTCAACTCCCCGACGATGAGCGTATTCACCAGCCCCGTCTTCGGAATCACCCCCGCCGCACAGAGAACCGCCGCCGCCACCGGAAGATCAAACCCCGACCCCTCCTTTTTAATATCCGAAGGCGCCAGGTTCACCGTAATACGCTTAGGCGGCAAGCTGATCCCATTATTCTTAAGAGCCGTCCGCACCCGGTCCTGAGCCTCCTTAACCGCCGCACTGGCATACCCCACCATAACAAAATAAGGTAATCCATCGGAAATATCGGCTTCCACCCTCACAGGGATGACCTCCATGCCCATAATAGAAGCTGTCAAAACACTAGCAAACATAAAAACCTCCTTTTATACTTTAAAACATGTTTCTACAAAAACAGACAATGGGGTTATGATTACCTGGCGGTAGGTTTTGGGGGCGCTATGCGTTCTGGTGCCTTTCTATCCTATGATTACCTGCCGGTAGGTTCTGGGTGCCCCATGCCTCCTGGTGTCTTTCTATCCTGCGATTATCTGGCGGTAGGTTTTGGGGGGCGCTATGTTTCTTATTATCTTTTCTATTTTACGCTTACCTGGCGGTAGGCGCAGGGGAGGGGGGGCCGCTCAGA
>CAMNNO010000198.1 GCA_946545475.1 uncultured Blautia sp. | reverse complement strand
GCTGTCCTTCCGGAAGGGATGAGCCTCTTTGCAAGGCCACGCTGTCCTTCCGGAAAGGATGAGCCTCTTTGCCGTCATCGGCGCTCGTATGTCACAAAGGTGTATTCCAGGTCAAAATATGTCTTCTCTTCGCTTTCATCCGTTATCTCCCATTCCGGATTGCCGTCAAGGTCCGGAAAATGGGCGTCCGCCTGATAACTGTAATCGATCCGCGTGACAAAAGCCCGGCTGCAATAAGGCAGGAGCTGCCGATAAACACTCTCGCCCCCTATACAGCAGATTCCCTTCCCCTCATACGGAGCCAGGACAGAAAGGGCCTCCTCCACCGAGTGGACCACTATAACCCCCTTCATGGCAAAATTCTTATTCCGGGTCAACACCACATTGACCCGGTTCCCCAAAGGCTGTCTCCCCGGAAGGGATTCCAAAGTCTTCCGCCCCATCAGGACAGCCTTCCCCTCGGTTTCCTTTAAGAACCGCTTCATATCCGCCGGGATACGCACAAGCAGAGCGCCATCCTTGCCAATCGCCCAGTTTTTGTCGGCAGCCACATGTATATCAATATGCAAAGTGAGATCCTCCTCTTAAAAAATTTTAGTTAGCAGAATGGCGTACATTCTGCGGTTTACTTTTGGTGACTGTTATGGTATAGTTTCAGTCATGAAAATCGTAATATCCATATTAAAACTATTTTCTTTTGCCCCCGCTATCCTGATGCTTTGTCTCATCTATTCATTTTCTTCTCAGACCGGGGAGGTGTCCGGGAAATTAAGTTATGAGGTCAGCTATCAGCTTGTTGAAACCAAGGACGAGATTTTAGCCACACACAAGAGTGCCCAGCAGTTGTCGCGGGAAGCTCATTCTATCCATTACTATGTGCGGAAAGCCGCCCATATGGGAGAATTTTTCCTGCTGGCCATCTGCTTTTCCTTTCCGCTTTACGTTTACGGCTTAAGAGGCATACGCCTTATGCTGCTTGCCGGGCTCCTCTGTGTTGCTGCTGCCGGGATCGATGAGTACCATCAGTCCTTTGTGTCATCCCGCGGCCCGGCCATAAAGGATGTCGGCATCGACAGCCTGGGCAGCCTGCTTGGCGTTTTGATGGTGCAGGCCTTCTGCTGGTCCGCCACCCATGCTCCGCGGGAGCGAAGGCGCTGAACAGGAGTGAGTATAAATGGGGTCAGGCCCCCCTGCAAAGGGGGCCTGACCCCATGGCATTTACGCCTTATTCTTTTAATTTACGCCTTATTCTTTTAATGTTTTGTTTGGGCTCAGGACGGCGCCTCTTCCTCCAAAGATGGCGGAGATGGCTCCGATCACAAAGCAGATAACGGCAATGACCATGTCAGCCGTACTCTTTTGAGGCTCCCTCACGATGCTGATACCGGCCACTACCATAAAGGCCCCGGCAAATATGATCATCACATAGATCCGGAAAGGCAGTTTGTTTAGCAGGATGTGAAGGGTGCTTTCGTTTTCACCTGTTTCCCGCGCATCGGGAAGCGCTGGCGCATCAGAAGGTGCCTGCACGTCAGAAGGCGCTTCTGTCAGGACAGGCTCTTGTTTTTCAATATCCGGCATATTCTCTCCTTTTCGTTTTCCGGCTCTTTTGCAGCCATGGCAGCGAAGAAGTTACTTGCGGCCATAGAGCCTGGTCAGCGCGAGCATTTTGCCCAGGACCTCCTCGGTCAGCTGGCCCTTAAGGAGGCGCCATTTCCAGTTGTTGCCGAAGGAGCCGGGAGCGTTCATCCGGGCCTCGTTCCCCAGGCACAGGTAATCCTGGATGGGGATGATGCAAAGATCCGCCACACTTCCCATGGCCGCGCGGATCAGGCTGTATACGCATTCATCCGCCGGGTGGTCCTTGCAGTTGGTGTAGGCCTGCATAAACTTGCGGTCATAATCCGAGAGGTTGTCAAACCAGCCCCGGGTCGTCTCGTTGTCGTGGGTTCCCGTATAGACGACGCAGTTGTTGTCGAATTTATGCGGCAGATACATGCTGTCCCAGCTGGCATCAAAAGCAAACTGCAGCACCTTCATGCCGGGATAGCCGGAATCCTTGAGAAGCTTCTTCACGGAATCCGTCATCATGCCAAGGTCCTCGGCAATGATGGTCAGGCCGGGGACATTTTTTTCAAGAGTCTCAAAAAGCTCCATGCCGGGCCCTTTTTCCCATTCGCCGTTTTCGGCCGTCTCGGCGCCGTAGGGGATGGCATAATACTCGTCAAAGCCCCGGAAATGGTCCATACGGACGACATCGTACAGCTGCATGCAGTGACGGATACGGCGGATCCACCACTCGTAGCCGGTTTCCTTATTATAGGCCCAGTCATATACCGGGTTCCCCCACAGCTGTCCCGTGGGCGAAAAGCCGTCGGGCGGACATCCGGCTACGGACTTCGGCTCGTTATCCTCGGTAAACTGGAACAGTTTCTTGTTGGCCCAGGCATCGGCACAGTCAAAAGCCACGTAGATGGGAACATCGCCGATGATCTTGATACCGCTGTTGTTGGCGTAGGTCTTTAACCAGCACCACTGCTTGAAAAACCAGAACTGCTGGAAAACGTAGAAGCGGATCTCGTCCTTAAGCTTTTCCCTGGCCTGCGCAAGAGCTTCGGGGGCGCGATTTCTAAGCTCCTCCGGCCAGTCCAGCCACCAGGTACCGCCCTGGTCCTCTTTTATAGCCATATACAGGCAGTAATCGTCCAGCCAGTCGGCGTTTTCCTTTTTGAAGGTCCGGTATTCCTCGGTATCTTCTCCGCGGTAGCGCTCGAAGGCTGTGCGCAGAAGGCGGAACCGGGATTCATACATTTTTCCGTAGTCGACATAGGACTCGCTTCCGCCCCAGTCGCTGTCGTGGCATTCCCACTCGGCGAGAAGGCCTTCCCGGATGAATACTTCAAGGTCAATGAAGTACGGGTTGCCGGCGAAGCTGGAAAATGGCTGGTACGGCGAATCCCCATAGCCTGTGGGTCCCAGGGGCAGGATCTGCCAATATTTCTGTCCGCTGCGGACCAGCTGGTCTACAAAGGCGTAAGCCTCCTTGGAAAAGCATCCGATCCCGTAATTTGACGGAATGCTGGAAATCGGAAGCAGGACACCGCTTGCTCTCATACTTGTTTCCCCTTTCATCGGATATCTTCGCTGCCCCGATAAGGGCAAAGACACTCTTGTTTATCATACGCTTAATCTGAATGATTATATCAAAGATTCAGGGGTTTGGAAAGAGATTTTTCAAAAAAGGCTCAGCCTCCACAGGAGGCTGAGCCTTTCAGGTTATTATGGCAGGAGCGCCAATCGGAAATAATCACCTGACGGTGACGGGCGCCCCGCCGGGAGTAGAGGGAGAATGCGTCTCCCTCTACCCTATTGGCACATGTATTATCTGAACTTAACTGCCGTCCCGTAGGCCATGACTTCGGCGGCGCTCTGCATGATGGATGAGGAGGAGTATCTCAGGCAGACAATGGCATCAGCGCCCATGGCCTCGGCTTCTTCCACCATCCGTTTTGTCGCCAGGGCCCTGGCGTTGTTCATCATTTCATTGTATTTGGTCAGCTCGCCGCCAACCAGTGTCTTAAGGCCTGCCCCGATATCCCGGATAGCGTTGACCGTCTGGATCGTGCTGCCTTTAACCAGGCCTAAAGTTTCAAGCTCTTTTCCTTGGATCGTTTCAGTAGTTGCTAAGATCATCTTCTTCACCACTCCTTATTTCTTTGAGGCGTTCCCTGAGAACATATATCAGCCCGGCTCCGAGCGCAATGATCGGAATGGCCAGGAGTAACAACAACGGATGCAGCCCGCCAACGGTTAATATGGCTATGGCATAAACGATCAGATAGATCAGAAGAACAGCGGTAATGGCAATTGGGGCTATCATTTTCTTTTTGTGTTTGTCCATATCACCTCACACCTTTCCGGGACATGTTTTTCTGCAGCTTTTATACTCGCGAACGCAGAAAAATAACATTTTTTAATTTTGTGCCGCGGTATATGCAGAAGTACCAAAAAAATTATAGTATATGTTTTTATTTTAAGACAAGCGAAAAAAGAAAGCAAGCGTTTTTTCACTGATGGGACCCTATCGCTCCATATGCGATATTGAATTTGTGGGGAATTTTTTGTATAATAAAAAACGAAACCATGATTCTTGCAAAAACATTTTTGTATTTACAGGAAAGGTGATAAGTAAGATGAGTGACAAAAATACAGATAAGAGCGCACAGGACGTTAAGGACGCGGCTTCCCGGCACTTTTCCATGGAAGATGTCGTGGGAGATCCGGATATCTTTCCTGATGATCCCCTGGACGAGCCGAATCTTGAGGATGATTCTCTCCGGCCGAAAAAGCCTTCTCTGACCCTGGAGGATGGCCCCTTGCCCTGGGAGGGTGATGCGGCGCCATCTTCCGCTTCTCCGGAGCCTTCCCTGACACTGGAGGGCGGCACCGATACTGAAAATAGCGTAAGTTCTGCCGGGCCTGAGCTCTCCCTGGGCGATACGTCTGAACCGGAAAGCCAAAGCCCTTCCGGGCCTGAACTCTCTCTGGAGGAGACGTTTGGAGTGGAAAGCCAGAGCCCTTCCGGGCCTGAACTCTCCCTGGAAGAGACTTTTGCGCCGGAAGAGACAGATCCTTCCGCCCCCGAGCTTTCCCTTGACGATGCCGCTCCCACGGGGGAAGAAGCCAGCTGCCCTGAACCGGAACTCACCTTGGCGGAGAAATTGCCGGAAACAGAAACAGATACAGAGAGCCTTCCGGATGCTCCTTCCTCTATGGAATTATCTTTAGATACGGAATTATCTTTAGATACGGAATTACCTTTAGATACGGAATTGCCTTTAGAAGCTGGGAAGGAGGAGCCTGTAAAACCGCCTGTTAAGGATACCGCAGAGGATTCGCCGAAAACTTCTTTGGAGGAACCGGCAGAGGCACCTGCCGAAGCTCTTGCGGAAACGCCGGCGGAGGCGCCTTCCGAAGAAATGCCAGAAGAAAATTATGAATCAGGAAATTATGAATCAGAAGATCAGGGATCCGAAGATCATAAAACCGGCATGCTTGCGCTCCTGGGCGACCGCGGCAGCGCTGTTTTAAAGGAAAAGCTGCAGAAAATCCGGCAGCTGCCGTTAAAGAAGCTGATCCTGGCGGCAGCAGCTGTCATTGCTGTTCTGGCGGCTGTCATCGCGCTCTGGCGCCACCAGGTCCAAAAAGCGCCGAGGCAGGCTGCTCTTTCTTTCCTCTCCTTTGTGTCTGCCGGCGATGTTGAGGGCATGCTTTCGTGCATAGAAGATCCGGATACCTCTATCCTCGAGGACGCTGAGATCCTGAACCCCATTTACAGCGATTTCTTCCACAGCTTTGAAAGCGCCATGGAGACCGATATCACCCGGGTAAAGGTATATTCCAGTGCCGGCACGGCTCTGGTCACGGCCCACATAAAGTATGTCGACGCCACCAATGTTTACCAGAAGACCATCACCGACTTCCTGCAGCAAAGCATTTCAAGGGCATTCTCCGGCAGCATTGCCGCATCTGTAGACCAGGAGGGGCTGGCCTATCTCCTGAGCGAAAACGCGAAAGCCCTTCCCAGGGTTTATGCTGAGACCGACATCACCTACCCCATGGTCCGCACCGATGACGGGTACAAGGTAGCCGCCCTGGATGAGGAGACGGTCAAGGTCATGTCCGCCAACTTCATCCATGTCGAGGAAGAGCTCTACCGCCGCATTGCCGGGGCCGAAAATCTCTCGCCTGAGACGATCGCCCTTTATGCCACGACCATTTACCAGGATTTCCCCGTCGGCATGTTTACGGTGACAGGCGAAACCTTCGCCGCAGAGCTTTCCGGCTGCCAGATCAGCACGGATTACGCCGGAAAACCCTGCCTGCTTCTCTACTACCGCTACGTCAATAACCAGTCCATGGCCTCCTGCGCCGAAAACGACATCAAGATAGACATTTACCAGGACGGCCAGAAAATGCCCTTTGCCATTCCCGACCTCAATAACTCCGGAACCCATTTGAGCTACAAAAATGCCGCTCCGGGAGAAACCGTTACCATCTGCCAGGCCAACCGCCTCACCGGCCCCGGGGACATCCTCATCAAAGTCTCCCCAAAGAGCATGATCAGCCAGGCATCGCCGCTGGAAGTCACCTTGCATTATAAGTAAATGTGAGAAGAAAAAGGGGAAGGTTCTGATAGAATAGGGTAGAGGGAGACTTGTCTCGCCTCTACCCCCGGCGGGCCGCCCGTCACC
>CAMNNO010000197.1 GCA_946545475.1 uncultured Blautia sp. | reverse complement strand
CGCAACTCTGAGCGGCCCCCCCTCCCCTGCGCCTACCGGCAGGTAAGCGTAAAATGGATAGACTTAGAGGTCACATGGCTCCCCTCCCTCCCCCACCGGCAGGTGAACAGAAAATCTAAAACAAAAAAGCGACCACCTGGTTCGCATACCAGGCAGCCGCTTCTTTAGGGCTATGTCAGGAGTCCCTCCTAACCCAAATTCCAATCCTTACTCTTCGGTATCTCCATCATCAGAAAGGTCGTAGGTGTCGTCCTCCGCGATATCGCTCTCGGGCAGGTCGTCATCCCCCGTATAGTCGTCGTCCATAGGCTCATCGTCCATGTACTCACTATTCTTGTCGCCTTCCTCGTCCCCCTCTATCCCCAGAGAGGATTTCAGGTAATTGCGCAGGGACACATCCTCGCCGTCATCCCCATAATCCTCTTCGGTCAAAAAGTTATTCGGGATAACAGATTTGGGCGCCGCCTCGGCTTTAGCCTTAAAAGCCTCCTCAGCCAGCGCTTTCTCGGCCTCGCCGGTATCCAGCCGGATCTGGCCGTAAACGGGAAGGCCGGTGCCGGCCGGGATCAGCTTACCGATAATGACATTCTCCTTAAGGCCGACCAGCTTGTCAACCTTGCCCTTGATGGCGGCTTCCGTGAGAACCTTTGTCGTCTCCTGGAAGGACGCCGCGGACAGGAAGGAATCGGTAGCCAGGGAGGCCTTGGTGATACCAAGAAGGATCTGGCTTCCCTTCGCCGGAGCCTTGCCTTCGGCTTCCAGCTGCTCGTTGATGTCCTCAAATTCCAGGACATCCACATGGGTGCCGGGCAGCAGTTCGCTGTCGCCGCTTTCCTCCACGCGGACCTTTTTCAGCATCCGGCGGACGATAACTTCAATATGCTTATCGTTGATCTCAACGCCCTGCAGACGGTAAACGCGCTGAACCTCGCGGATCATGTAATCCTGCACGGCACGGATGCCCTTAATGCGCAGGATATCATGCGGGTTCAGGGAACCTTCGGTAATCGCGTCGCCGGCTTCCAGGAACTTGCCGTCCGGAATCTGGATGCGGGAGCTGTAGGGGATCAGGTAGGGCTTGGATTCGCCGGTCTCCGGATCGGTGACGATAACCTCTCTCTTCTTCTTGGTGTCGCTGATGGTCGCCACACCCTTGATCTCGGTGATGATGGCAAGGCCCTTGGGCTTGCGGGCCTCAAAAAGCTCCTCGACACGGGGAAGACCCTGGGTAATATCGCTGCCGGCCACGCCGCCGCTGTGGAAGGTACGCATGGTCAGCTGGGTGCCGGGCTCGCCGATGGACTGGGCGGCAATGATGCCGACAGCCTCGCCGACCTGCACCGGCTCGCCGGTGGCCATGTTGGCCCCGTAGCACTTGGCGCAGATGCCCACCTTGCACTTGCAGGTGAGGATCGTGCGGATCTTGACATGCTCAATGGGCTTTCCGTTGTTGTCCACGCCATCCTTGACCACGCGGGCAGCGCGGCGGGGCGTGATCATATGGTTGGCCTTCACAATGACTTCGCCGTTCCCGTCCACGATGTCCTCGCAGGCAAAACGGCCGGTGATACGGCTCTCCAGATCCTCGATGGTCTCCTTGCCGTTCATGAAGGCGCTGACGTACATGCCGGAGATCTCCTTGCGGTTCTCGCAGCAGTCCGTCTCGCGGATGATCTGCTCCTGGGAGACATCGACAAGGCGGCGGGTCAGGTATCCCGAGTCGGCGGTACGCAGGGCTGTATCGGACATACCCTTCCTGGCGCCGTGCGCGGAGATGAAGTATTCCAGAACGTCCAGGCCCTCGCGGAAGTTGGACTTGATGGGCAGCTCGATGGTATGGCCGGTGGTATCCGCCATCAGGCCTCGCATGCCGGCCAGCTGCTTGATCTGCTTGTCCGAACCACGGGCGCCGGAGTCCGCCATCATGTAAATGTTGTTGTATTTATCAAGGCCGTCAAGCAGGGCCTTTGTCAGCTCATCATCCGTCTTCTGCCAGGTGCGGATGACCTCTTTGTAGCGCTCTTCCTCAGTGACCAGGCCCCTCTTGAAGTTGCGGTTGATCCGCTCAACCGTGGACTGAGCTTCCTGGATCATCTCCGGCTTGCTGGCGGGAACCGTCATATCGGAAATGGAAACCGTCATGGCTGCCCGCGTGGAATACTTGTAGCCGGTCGACTTGATGGCGTCAAGCACCTCTGCCGTCTTGGTCGCTCCATGGATGTTGATGACCTTTTCAAGGATCTGCTTCAACTGCTTTTTCTTAACCAGGAAGTTGACCTCAAGAAGGAGCTCATTCCCGGGCACGGACCTGTCCACAAAGCCGAGGTCCTGGGGAAGGATCTCGTTGAAGAGGAAACGGCCAAGGGTGGATTCCACCACCTGCTGCAGGACGGTGCCATCCGGAAGGGTCATCTCGCGGCGGACCTTGATAATGGTCTGCAGCGTGATGGCTTTATTCTCATAGGCCAGAAGGGCCTCGTTTACGCTCTTGAAGAACTTGCCTTCGCCGATGGAGCCCGGGCGTTCCTGGGTCAGGTAATAGATGCCCAGAACCATATCCTGGGAGGGAACGGCCACGGGGCCGCCGTCCGAAGGCTTCAGGAGGTTGTTGGGGGACAGAAGGAGGAAACGGCACTCCGACTGGGCTTCCACCGAAAGGGGAAGGTGGACAGCCATCTGGTCGCCGTCAAAGTCGGCGTTAAAAGCGGTACACACCAGGGGATGGAGCTTAATGGCCTTGCCTTCCACCAGAATGGGCTCGAAAGCCTGGATGCCCAGACGGTGAAGGGTAGGGGCACGGTTCAGCATGACCGGGTGTTCCTTGATGACCTCTTCCAGCACGTCCCAGACCTGGGGATCAAGCTTTTCCACCATCTTTTTGGCGCTCTTGATGTTGTGGGACATGCCGTTGGAGACCAGCTCCTTCATGACAAAGGGCTTGAACAGCTCAATGGCCATCTCCTTGGGCAGGCCGCACTGGTAGATCTTAAGCTCCGGCCCGACAACGATAACGGAACGGCCGGAATAGTCGACGCGCTTGCCCAGAAGGTTCTGGCGGAAGCGGCCGGACTTGCCTTTAAGAAGGTCGGAAAGGGACTTAAGGGGACGGTTGCCGGGGCCCGTTACGGCGCGGCCGCGGCGGCCGTTGTCGATCAGGGCGTCGACCGCTTCCTGGAGCATACGCTTTTCGTTGCGGACGATAATGTCCGGGGCGCCAAGCTCCAAGAGCCTTTTTAAGCGGTTATTGCGGTTGATGATGCGGCGGTACAGGTCATTTAAGTCCGATGTGGCAAAACGGCCGCCGTCCAGCTGTACCATGGGGCGCAGATCCGGGGGAATGACGGGGACTACCGTCATGATCATCCACTCCGGGCGGTTTCCGGATTCGCGGAAGCTCTCCACGACCTCAAGCCGCTTGATGATGCGGGCCAGCTTCTGGCCCTTGGCGGTTTTCAGCTCGTTCTTGAGCCTTTCCGCCTCCTCCTCCAGGTCGATGGCCTCCAGAAGCTCTTTGATCGCTTCGGCGCCCATCTCAGCCCGGAAGGGCTTGCCCTCATAGGTTTCCAGGGCGTCCTGATATTCCCGCTCCGAGAGCACCTGCTTATACATGAGGCCCGTCTCGCCGGGGTCCAGGACGATGTAGCTGGCAAAGTAGAGGACCTTCTCCAGCGTCTTGGGCGAAATGTCAAGGATCAGGCCCATGCGGGAGGGGATGCCTTTAAAGTACCATATATGAGACACCGGAGCCGCCAGCTCAATGTGGCCCATGCGCTCACGGCGGACAGAGGACTTGGTGACCTCAACGCCGCAGCGGTCGCAGATGACGCCCTTATAGCGGATCTTCTTATACTTGCCGCAGTGGCACTCCCAGTCCTTGCTGGGCCCGAAGATCCTCTCGCAGAAAAGGCCGTCCTTCTCCGGTTTTAATGTTCGGTAGTTGATGGTCTCGGGCTTTGTCACCTCGCCCTTTGACCACTCACGGATTCTGTCGGGGGATGCCAGACCGATTTTAATGGCATCGAACGTCATTGGCTGATACGCCTCATTTGTATTTGTGACTTCTGCCATAGAAACTCCCCTTTCTTAAATAAGATATCTTGACTCATATTCACAGACATAGACAAATATTGAAACGAATATTTATAGTATGCGCACGGATTTTCAGCGGAAATGTGTCCGCTTGCAGCGGCGAAGATCCGGCGCGGGAAACGAATGAAAACGCAGGCGCTTTATCCGTTTCCCATAAACCTGTGCGGTCATCCGCGCGGGGAACGGGGTCAGAATGCGCATCTGCCCCGTTCCCGCCCGGCATTATTCGTCGGTATAATCGTCGTCCACGTCGGAATCGTTATAATCGTCATAGTCCATGTCGCTTTCCGCGTCATCATCAAAGTCGGCGTCCTCATCCACGTTGACCAGCTCCTTGCCGGAAAACTCCTGGCGGGTAAAGCCGTGGCGGGCAAAGCTGTCGTCATCGTCGCGGCCGCGGCGGGAATCGCCTTCCATAACGGAGCGGAAATCGGTCTCGCCGTAATCGACGCTCTCCATGATCTCCACCTCCGTCTGGTCCTCGCGAAGGACGCGGACATCCAGGCCCAGGGACTGGAGCTCCTTGAGAAGGACCTTAAAGGACTCGGGGATACCGGCCTCGGGAATGTTGTCGCCCTTGATGATGGCCTCGTAGGTCTTGACACGGCCCACCACATCGTCGGATTTGACGGTCAGGATCTCCTGCAGGGTGTAGGACGCGCCGTAGGCTTCGAGAGCCCAGACCTCCATCTCGCCGAAGCGCTGGCCGCCGAACTGGGCCTTGCCGCCCAGAGGCTGCTGAGTAACCAGGGAGTATGGGCCTGTGGAGCGGGCGTGGATCTTATCGTCGACCAGATGGTGGAGCTTGAGGTAGTGCATGTGCCCAATGGTGACCGGGCTGTCAAAGTATTCGCCGGTACGGCCGTCGCGCAGGCGCACCTTGCCGTCACGGGAAATGGGAACGCCCTTCCACACTTCGCGGTGAGCTTTATTTTCATCCAGGAACTGCATGACCTCGGGGGCCAGGATATCCTGGTATTTGGCGCGGAACTCTTCAAAGTCCTCGGTGTTGACATAGTCGTTCGCCATCTCGAGGGTATCCTGGATATCCTCCTCATTGGCGCCGGCAAACACAGGCGTGGACACGTTAAAGCCAAGGGCCTTTGCCGCCAGGCTCAGGTGAATCTCAAGGACCTGGCCGATGTTCATACGGGAAGGCACGCCCAGGGGGTTAAGCACGATGTCCAGCGGACGGCCGTTGGGAAGGAAAGGCATATCCTCCACCGGCAGCACGCGGGAGACAACACCCTTGTTGCCGTGACGGCCGGCCATCTTATCACCGACGGAGATCTTGCGCTTCTGGGCAATGTAGATGCGCACGGACTGGTTCACGCCGGCGGGCAGGGAATCGCCGTCGGTTTCCTTGGTGAACTTTTTGGCGTCGACGACAATGCCGTATTCCCCGTGGGGAACCTTAAGGGAGGTGTCGCGCACTTCCCTGGCCTTCTCGCCGAAAATAGCCCGAAGGAGGCGCTCCTCCGCCGTCAGCTCGGTCTCGCCCTTGGGCGTGACCTTGCCGACCAGGATATCGCCGGCACGGACCTCCGCTCCGATGCGGATAATGCCGTTTTCATCCAGATCCTTAAGCGCGTCATCGCCGACACCGGGAACATCCCGGGTGATCTCCTCCGGCCCGAGCTTGGTGTCGCGGGCCTCGGCCTCGTATTCTTCGATATGGACAGAAGTATAAACGTCATCCATGACCAGCCGCTCGCTGAGGAGAACGGCGTCCTCGTAGTTGTAGCCTTCCCATGTCATAAAGCCGATGAGAGGGTTCTTGCCCAGAGCCAGCTCGCCGCCCGCGGTGGAGGGACCGTCGGCGATAACCTCGCCGGCCTCCACATGCTCGTCCTGGAAGACGATGGGCTTCTGGTTGTAGCAGTTGCTCTGGTTGCTGCGCAGGAACTTGGTCAGATGGTACTCGTCCTTGGTACCGTCGTCGTTCTTGATCGTGATATCCGTGGAGGTGGCGCGAAGGACCGTTCCGGACTTTCTGGCGACCACGCAGACGCCGGAGTCCACGGCCGTCTTGTTTTCCATTCCGGTGCCGACGACCGGCGCTTCCGTGATGAGCAGCGGCACGGCCTGGCGCTGCATGTTGGAGCCCATCAGGGCGCGGTTGGCATCGTCGTTCTGCAGGAAGGGGATCAGGGCGGTAGCCACAGAGAAGACCATCTTGG
>CAMNNO010000196.1 GCA_946545475.1 uncultured Blautia sp. | reverse complement strand
TACGCCGAACGCCGCCCCGCGGGCGAGCAGGAGGGGATTCCCCCTCCTACTCGATCACTATGCAGGGGCGGCGCAGGGAAATATTTCGGCTTACGCCGAACGCCGCCCTTACTGATCGATTGTGAAAGGAGACACCTGTATGAACGACGAAAAAAACACCTTTCCCTCATCTGAAAACTGTGCCGCCTGTGGCTGCGGCGCCGAGGGGCTTCCGTGGTCCGGGCGGGGAACCGATCTTCCGATCGCCGGATGCCGTTTTTCCCTGTATCCCATGTCCGACCGCTATGTTGACATCATTCTGGGAGCCTTGAAGGAAACCGACACCAGCGCGGTCTGGAGCCAGTCTGACGCGCTCTCGACCGTCTACCGCGGAAGGCTCCCCTATGTTGCCGATGCCGTCAAGGCCCTCTTTATCCACGCCTGGCAGGACGGCGTCCACATGGCGCTGGAAGGGCAGTATTCCAAGGGATGCCCCGGCGATATCGACGGCGACAGCAAACTCGGCCTGGAGGGTGATGCGCCGAATGCGGCCGCTGTCCGCGACAGGCACTTCCCTGTCCTCTGCAAGTTTGCCCTCTATCCCATGGGCACAGGCGATTATATCCAGCATATTGCCAATGTTTGGCGCGCCGCCGAGGCGAGGGGGCTTTGCCCGGAAACGATCCATTACGCCACGCGCCTGTCCGGGGATGTCCATGACATCTTTGATTTTCTCGAAGAGGTCTGCGCGTCCATGGATGGAAAGGTTTCCCACTATATCGTGCATTTCACCATCAACTGCAACAGCCCGACGGCCGAGTAAAGCCGAGGACATATGTAAAAAGATAGTCGGAAAGAATACTCAGAAAGGGATACTCATTATGAAAACACAGGCTTATAAACTGAAAGATGTCCTTATGATCGCTATCGTCGCCGTGCTGTTTGGCGTTGTCTACCTTGGCTGCACCTATGCCGGGGGCGTCCTTTATGGGCTGCTCACGCCCGCCGGCATGGGCTCTCTGGGATACGAGCCCTTTTACGGCATCTACTTCATGGCCGGCGCTTTTGCCGTCTATGTGATGAGGAAGCCCGGCTCCGGCGTGATTGCGGAGCTTCTGGCTGCCATTATCGAGTGCCTTCTCGGCAACTATTTCGGCCCGATCATCATCTTGTCCGGCCTGGTACAGGGTGTTGGCTTTGAGCTTATCATCGCCCTTAAGCGCTACAAAAAATTTGACCGGGCAACCCTCATCGCATGCGCCGTCTGCTGCTCGGTCCTGACGCTCGTCTATAACCTGTTCATCAGCGGATACAATAAGATCGCCATTGGCGTGCTGGCGATCATGCTCATCGTTCGCATCGTCAGCGCCATCCTCTTTGACGCCATCATCACGCCCCTTCTCGCCAACGCCCTGGCTAAGGCCGGCGTGCTTAAGGGCTACGCCATTGCCCAGGACATCCCGCAGGATATCGAGGACTGAGCATATGTCAAACGAACCGGCTTTATCCATGGAGGATGTGGTCTTCCGCTTTTACGAGCACGGGAAACGAAATATCCTGGACCATGTATCGCTCTCCATTGAGCCCGAAAAGCTGACGGTCATCATGGGAAGCAGCGGCTGCGGCAAAAGCACCCTGGCCGCCGTCGCCGCGGGCCTCTATCCGGAAAACGGGGGCTTTCTCATCCAGGGAAAGATCTCTCTTTTCGGGCATCCTGTAGAGGATATGGACCCCAGGACAAGGGCCGCTTACCTTAGCCTGCTCTTTCAGAATCCGGATCTCCAGTTCTGCATGGATACGCTCCGCAAGGAGCTGTATTTCTGCATGGAAAATATGTGCATGCCGCCGGATGAGATGGAGGAAAAAGCCAGGGAGGCCGCCCGGAGGATGGGCGTCCTTCCCCTCCTCGACCGGCCCCTGCATACCCTTTCGGGCGGAGAGAAGCAAAGGGCTTCCCTGTGCTGCCTTGCCCTTCTCGGCAGCCGGTGCATCGTCCTTGATGAAGCCTTTGCCAACCTGGACGAGGCGGCGGCACGCAGCCTCGTCCGGCAGGTCGCAGCGATGAAAGAACAGGGGATAACGGTGATCGCGATCGATCATCAGCTTGAGCTCTGGCGCGAAGCGGCGGATGAGATCATTGTGCTGGGAGAAGGCGCGCGCGTTCTGCAACGGGGGATCACCAGGGAAAATCTTTCGTCATATATGCCGCTCTTTCTCGCAGAAGGCCTCTCCTATCCGGAGGAATCGCCCAAAAAGGAGCCCTTCGGTGCCGGGCAGGAGATGGCGGTCTCCTTCTCTCATGTCACGGTTCCGGCCGAGGTCATAAAAAAGCGCTTCAAAAAGCCGCAATTCGGCCGGATATTGCTTTCGGATGTCACAACAGGCTTCCCCAAAGGACGCATGACGGCCATCCTCGGCGAGAGCGGAAGCGGAAAGACGACAGCCCTCATGGCGATCCTTAAAAACCATACGTATACCGGAAGCATCTGTGTCAATGGCCGGGATATCGCCGGCATGACAAAGAGGGAGCTCTTTCATCAGGCCGGCATTGTCTTCCAGAACCCGGCAAACCAGTTTATCACCCAGAATGTCGAACAGGAAGTGCGCTGCAGCGTCCTGGCCTGGAACAGGGGATGCCCGGAGGAAGAGGCCGGCCGGATAACGGAGGCGGCCTTAAGGGCTTACGGCCTGTGGCAGCACAGGCGCTATTCCCCATATATGCTCAGCCAGGGGCAGCAGCGCCGCCTCGCCGTTCTTTCCGTGCTGTCCGGGGGGCAGAGGATTCTGTTCTTGGACGAGCCGACCTACGGGCAGGATCATAAGAGTACCCATGCCATTATGCAGCAGCTGTATGAGAAAACCCGGCGGGAGGGCCTGACCGTCATCTTTATCACTCATGACCAAGGGCTTGCCGACAGGTGGGCCGACCATATTGTCTGGCTTAAGGACCGGAAATTTATCCCGGAGCCGCAAGGGGAGGGACAGCATGGAGCTTGAGAAACTCAATCTTTCCGCAAAAGGAGGGACATCATGAAGCTTGAGAAACTCAATCCTTCCGTAAAAATGTTAGTCGTCCTCATTGCCGTCATCATGCTCTCCTTCCAGTATCTCGTATTTCTCAACCTGACGGTGTTCGCGGCCGCCATCCTGATGCTCCTGTTCTTCTCGGATGCGCGCCTGCCTAAAATAGCCGCGCTCCTTGTGCCGGCATTCATCGCCGCTTTCGGCCTGTTTATGATGGGCCTGTACTATACCAGGGGCAGCAGCATTCTGGCCCTGCCCCCGCCCGATGCGGCAATGGAAGGTATCGCGGCCGTCCCCTATATGGTGCGGGCAGCCATGGCGCGAAACCTCTATTCAGCCCTGCAGCTTTCAACCCGCCTTTTGGCCTTTGCGGGCATGGGCATCCTGTTCGCGCTGACCACGCCCGGTGAGGATTTTGTCTTAAGCCTCATGCACCAGTGCCATCTACCGCCCAAGTTTGCCTACGGCATCCTGGCCGCGGTCAACCTTATGCCCTCCATGGTCCGCGAATTTCGGCAGGTGCGGACCGCCCATGAGGTCCGCGGCATACACGCAGGTCCTCTATCCATGAAGGTGCTCTTCACCATGCTGGTAAACAGTATCCACTGGTCTGAGGCGGAGGCCATGGCTATGGAATCCAAGGGATTTTTCGCCGACGCGCCGCGGACCTTTCACAAAGTCATGCGCGTGCGCTGGTATGACCTTGTGTTCGCCCTTGCCTTCCTGGGGAGCCTTGCGGCGATGATGATCCTCGTAAAGTATTGATGCTGTATGGATTGCAATTCCCATCTCCGGAGGCTATAATTAAAGAAAAAACTGACCGCGATCTAATCCAACAAGAAAGTCCCCAGCGTCTAAGCCGACAAGGCGTAGACGGGGGACTTTCTTTGAAAAAATGGAGGCAGACTTATGAGACCTGAATTAAAGAAATTGCCATCACATGTTTTTTCCCCATCCAGCCGCATCATCCAAAAGAGCGCCGCGTTCATCTTTGGCTTGTGCCTGGCGGCCTCTCCCTTACAGGCAGACGCCGGGGAAAGCGCGCCTTCTCCTAAAGAGGCATCGGCTGCGTATATTTTTGTCCACGGGCTTTCCGGCTGGGGGAGCTATGTCAAGGTTGTTTGCCCTAAACCCTTACATATGCTATAATGATAAGCACCGACAGATTCCTTGCCGGTGCTTATTTTTGAAATCTTTTTAAGATGGGAGAAAAAGAAAATGTCCATGTGTAAGAATCTCATAGAAAAATATGCCGACCTGATCGTCCGTACCGGTGCGAATGTCCAGCCGGGACAGGTGGTGCAGCTTACGGTTTCCGTGGAGCAGCACGAATTTGCCGCCCTTATCATAGAAGCCTGCTACAAGGCCGGAGCCAAGAAGGTGAATGTGGATTGGGTTTTCGACGTAGCCAGCCGCCTTAACTTCCTGTACGCGGACCAGGAAACGCTTTCCCGCGTGCTTCCCTGGGAGGAGGCTAAGATGAAGCAGATGACCGAGGATCTTCCCTGCCGCATCTATATCGCCTCGGACGACCCGGATGCCATGAACGGCGTGGACCCCCACAAGCTTTCCGGCGTGTCGGCAAGCCGGGCGACCGTGATGAAGCCCTACCGGAATGCGATCGAGGGAAAGCATCAGTGGGTCATTGCCTCGTATCCGTCGAAAAAATGGGCGGAAAAATGCTTCCCGGGCTGCCCCGATGCGGTGGACAGGCTGTGGGACGCCATCCTGCGCACGGTCCGCGTCCGCGAGGATAACGACCCCGTAGCCGAGTGGAAGGCGCACACGGATTTTATCGAGAGCAAAGCCGCGTGGCTGAACGCCCAGGGCTTCTCCTCGCTCCGCTATAAAAGCAAGAACGGGACGGATTTTACCGTGGAGCTGATCCCGGAAGCCAAATGGGAGGGCGCCAGGGCAAAAAACTCGGAAAACGGCGCGTTTTATATTCCCAACATGCCGACCGAGGAGATCTTCACATCGCCCATGGCGGGCCGGTGCGAGGGGACGCTGGTGGCGGTGAAGCCGCTTTCCTGGAACAGCCAGCTGATCGAGAACTTTTCCATCACGTTCGAGCACGGCAAAGCCGTTTCCTGCCGGGCAGAGAAGGGGCAGGAGCTTTTGGAGCGGATGCTCAAGATGGACGACGGCGCCGCCATGCTGGGCGAGGTCGCCCTTGTGCCGAAGGAGAGCCCGGTCAACCAGTGCGGCTTCCTGTTTTATGAAACGCTGTTCGATGAGAACGCCTGCTGCCACTTTGCCGTAGGCATGGGCTTCAAGGAGGTCCTGCCCGGAGGGGACGACCTTAGTATGGAGCAGGCAAAGGAGCATGGGATCAACGATTCCATCATTCATGTAGACTTTATGGTCGGCGCCGACGACCTGTCCATCGACGGCATCCGGCCGGACGGCACCAGGACGCCCATTTTCCGGAACGGAACGTGGGCTATGCAGGAGAATGAGGGGAATGAATGACGGGAGCCAGGCGGCACGGATTGCAATCCTGGAGGACGACGAGCAGGAATACCGGCAGCTGGAGCGCTGCATTCTGGAATACGCCAAAGAGAATGCCATAACCGTGCATATCAAGTGGTACAGCGACGGGATAGGCCTTCTCATGAGCGAGGACGAGAACTACGATATCATGTTCCTGGATATCGAGATGAAACATGTGGACGGGATGACGGCGGCAAAAAAGATACGTGAAAAGGACCAGGCTGTCTGCCTTATTTTTGTCACACACCTGTCTCAGTATGCCATCCGGGGATACGAAGTCAACGCCCTGGATTTTGTCCTCAAGCCGGTTACGTACCCGGTCCTTTCGGACAAGCTGCGCAAGGCCTTCGCCTACAGCGAATGGCGGAAAAAAGACCGGATACTGATCCAGGCAAAGGACGAGAGCTTTGTTTTGCCCGCCTCGGATATTTACTACATCGAAAAGGATAAGAAGAAAAACACCCTGGTCTATTATACCTCCCGTGGGGAGCTGCGCCTTAGGGGGACGATCACGGAGGAGGAAGAGTGCCTTTTGGAACACGGCTTTGTCCGGAGCACGAGCGGCTGCCTTGTCAACCTGGCCCATGTCACACAGCTCGGGAAGGATACGGTTTCTGTCCATGGCACGGAGCTTGCCGTTTCGCGCCAGAGAAAAAAAGAGCTTCAGGACCGGCTGATCGAATATCTGCAGAAAGGAGTGTAGGGGATGCCACTGTCACTCACTAATACCCACGGGCAAGCCCGTGGGGTTGCATAGCAACCCGGGGTGAGTA
>CAMNNO010000195.1 GCA_946545475.1 uncultured Blautia sp. | reverse complement strand
CAACTCTGAGCGGCCCCCCCTCCCCTGCGCCTACCGCCAGGTAAGCGTAAAATAGGAAAGGTTAAAAAGAAACATAGCGCACCCAGGACCCTACCGGCAGGTAAGCAGAGGATGCGGAAGACTAAAAAGATACATAGCGCCCCCAAGAACCCACCGACAGGTAAGAAGACGATGCGGAAGACTGAAAAGATACATAGCGCACCCAAAAGCCCACCGCCAGGTAAACCATAATCCAGAATGAACTACAAAGTAGTCTACTATTTAAAATTGTGAAAGGAGGAAGAACGGTGAAAAAACTGATCTCGCTGCTCATGACTTTTATCTTATTCACAGGCCTGCTGCCCGTATCGGCGGCAGCTGCCGAGGCAGGCAGCTATGTCTTGCCGGCGGGCATAACCGCCATCGAGGAGGAATCTTTTGCCGGCAACACGGCCCTCACGTCTCTTGTCATTCCTAAAGGCGTGGAAAGCATCGGCCCCAGGGCCTTTGCCGATTGCACCAATCTGCGGGAGGTTTATCTGGGAAACAATCCTTTCCTGAGAATTGCCCCGGATGCCTTTGCCGGCTGTCACCCGGACATGCATTTTTACGTCTATCCGTGGACATCGGGAGAGCTGTATGCCCTGGCCCACGGCTTTGACTTTGATCTTCTGGAAGAGGGGAGTACATTCTTTGACCGGGCGATGACCCTGGTTGCCAATAATGGCGGTGCTTCTATCCTCCAGAGCGGCGAGTTTGCCGCGAAGCGTCTGATCACGCTCCGGAGCGGCGACCGCCTGCCTGATGTCTCGGCCTATCAGCCCACGGAGATCATCCGCGACGGCTCCCTGTTTGTTCTCCAGTTCGATTCGGTGGATAACACAGCCAACTGCTATACCTTCCTGGCTAACGACGCGGGGACCGTGTTTGTTGAGGCGGATGAGTGCGTGGAAGCCCTGGACGATGTCAGCGCGGCCGGCGTTGTCGATTCGGTCGTCTGGAATACGGCTGATCCCATGGGATTTGACACCTATGCGCCCTTCGTCGCGGCCAACGGCACCGGCTCGGCGGTCATCGCGGTGATCGATTCCGGCGTGGCCAGGAATGCCCATTACAACGCAAAGCTTCGCAGCGACGGCGTCAACATGCTGAAAGCCCAGGACGGGCAGGAGTGGGACAACGACCCCAACCGCCATGGCAGCGTTATCGCCTCGGTCATCAGCGACTGCGTCGGCAATGCCAATGTCTCCATCCTTCCCATCCGTGTTGTCAACGCCTCGGGCGCAACGGATTTCATCCTTCTGGGCAATGCCATTAAGTATGCCGTATCCCACGGGGCTACGATCATCAACCTGAGCCTTAACTTCAAGCAGAGCAGCTATGTAACTTTCTGCCTCCAGCAGGCCATGGCGGCCGGGGTGCCGGTGGTTGTAGCGGCCGGCAACAGCGGCCGTAGCATCTCCAATGTCTACCCGGCAAACCTCAGCGGCGTGGTGGCTGTCTCCGGCCTCGGCCCGAATCTCCAGCTCTCGGCAACCTCCAATTTCGGCGAGGGCATCAGCTACTGTGCTCCGGACAGCTATGTGAAGACTTCCGCCTATTCCAATTCCCTGTTCAACGGAACCTCCTTTGCGGCGCCCATGATCGCCTCGGCCCTGGCCCTGGAGCGCCTGGACCCGTACCATAGCATTGATGACCTGAATAACAGCTGCTACTTAAGCAACGACACGGACAGCCCGAAAAATTCCTACGGCTATGGCATGCCGCAGCTGGCGCCCCTGGCGGATATCCCGGTGCTCTCCCTTGCCTTCGACGGCGCCCTGCCCGCCAGGCTTGCTGTAGGCGAGTCGCTGCCTCTTTCCTTTATCTTTACGCCGGATAACGCGACCAACAAACAGGTAACGGTCGTTTCCGACAATGAGAGCGTGCTCTCGGTATCCGCAAGCGAGAACGGGACGGTTTCCATGACCGCCAATGATGCCGGAACGGCCACCCTCACCGCTGTCTCGGCGAGTACAGGCGTCAGCGTTTCCCGCGAGTTTACGGTCGTGCGGCCGGTCAGCAAGATCACCATAAACGGCAGCAAACCGCGCCTCTCTATTACCAAGACCCTGCAGCTTTCGGCCATTGTGGAGCCTTCTAACGCGACCACCCGGGCCATAGAGTGGAAGTCCACGGATGAAAGCCTGGCGACGGTCTCCCAGAGTGGCCTTGTCACCCCGAAGAAGACCGGAAAAGTCGGCATCTATGCTCAGGCGACGGACGGATACGGGGCTGAGTCGGATAAGCAGTGGATCGATATCGTTGAGGTTCCCGATGCGGAGGCTATCGAGCTCTATGTGAATGACGCTCTGGTGAGCGCCGACACCGAGATTCCCCTGACACCGGGAAGCACGGCGCTTATCACGGCCAAAGTCCTTCCCGAGGATGCCGAGCAGGAAGTCTCCTTCCGGGCCCTCGGCTCCTATGCCCAGGTCTCGCCGGTGGACTCTGTAACGGGCCTTGTGACGGCCGCCACCCCCGGCGTATCCCATATTTACGTGGCATCTACAGACGGACATGCTTTCGCTTCCGTGGGCATTAAAGTCCTGATCCCGCCGGAATCCGTGTCGGTCAGCGGGGAGACCACGGTCGATGAGGGCAAGAGCATCACCCTGTCGGCAGCGGTCCTTCCCGAGGACGCCGACGACCGGACCGTGAGCTGGCGCTCCGGCAATACGAGCGTGGCTACCGTGGACAGCACCGGAAAGGTGACGGGCGTGAAGGCCGGCACGGCGATCATTTTCGCCACGGCCAACGGCGATCCCACAATTTCGGGTTCTGCGACCGTCACTGTGCGGCATCCCTTTACCTTAACCTTTGAGGGCAATTCTCCGGAGGAGGGGACGCTCACACCGACCCTTTCCGCCTCTTCCCTGACGGTCTACAGCGGCTACATGCTTGGGACGCTTCCCACGGCCACGTGCGACTACTATGACTTCCTCGGCTGGTACACATCTCCCGAGGGCGGCGATCGATGGGACATGAACACCATCTACACCACCGAAGAGGACAGCGTGACGCTCTATGCCCAGTGGCGCATCCACGAGGAATCCGCCTGGGTGCTGCCCTCCGAGGTGCCGGAGGGGGCAAGGACCACCCAGACCAGCTACAGCTACCGGGAGAGCACCGAGTCGACAAGCGCTTCCATGGCCGGCTGGATATCGAACGGGGATTACTGGAGGCAGACCGGCAGCGGCTCCAAGCAGTACGCCTCCTTCCCGGGCACCTATAACTTCAATCACTGGACCGCTTCTCTGAATGGCTCGGCATACAGCGCTTACGAGAATGCCTCCAGCAAGCGCACCGTCAGCAATACGTTCGCAGGCTATGTCTACTGGCACTGGGCATATAATGCAGCATATGCTAACCGGACCGACCGGTGGATCTCCGACCGGAATCAGACGGCCGGGTCCAGCAGAGGGCTGACAAACTACTCATACAAATACTTCTATGCGTTCACATCCACGGTGGATGCTCCCAGGCTTACCGGTTTCACCTTTACGTGGGGGGCAGGCGCCAAGTATGACGCGAACGCCGTGACATACAACTGCTCCGGCTGTCTGCCGTCCGGCGCGGATACGAGCGCAACCAGCGGGCTCAATAACCCCCGCTTCCTCCGCTTTAACTATTACAACAGTACCTATACGGATTACCAGAAGATCTATAAATACTACCGCGAAATAAACTACGCCGCCACGAATCCCGGCAGCGGCAGCAGTATCTCAAACCTGACCACCTATGTCAAATACCGCGCAAAGTAAAAAGCGTTAGCGGTAACTGAAACAGGGCCAGCTTCCCTTTCGGGAGGCTGGCCCTGGAAGAAATGAGAAGAAATGGGAGCAGTTCTTTTTTCTTGTGATTCGTAAGAAAAAAGAACTGTCCCCATTTCTTTCTATTATCTCACGTTTACTATGTGCCAAATGAGACTTTAAAATGTATCAAATGGTATACTTGTGGTTTTACTTGTCTGCCTCCTCGTACAGGGCCGCCAGTGCCTCGGGGGTGATGGAGCCTGGCTGGTTATAGATGACCTCGCCTTTTCGGTTCAGCACCAGGGTCTGAGGGAGGGTACCCGTGGCGCCGATGATGTCCGCCACCACGTTTCCGGTGTCTGTGGCGAAGGGCATGGCATAGTCCTTACCGCTTAGAAACTCCTCCGGGTCCATCGTCACCAGGGCGGAGTGTACGGCGATCATGGCGATGTCGTCCGGGTGGGCCGTGTAGAGCTCGCTGAAATAAGGCAGCTCGTGGATGCAGGGCGTGCAGTAGGTTGCCCAGAGGTTGATAATGGTGATCCTGCCTCGCGTATCCGCCAGATGGAACTCGGAGCCGTCGTAGCACGTGAGCGTGAAATCCGCCAGCTGCTCCCCGGCCTCATGGCCGATGGGCGCGGCGCTGTCATAGCTGGGCGCAGCGGATGATCCCGTTTCGGGCGATGCTTCCTCTTCGACCGGTGTTTCCGCTTTGAGCGATGTTTCCTCTTCGGCGGGAGGCGCGCTCCCTTCGCTCTTCTCCGCCACGGCCGGCCCGCCGGCTATGGCTGCGGCAGGCGGCTCCTGTCTGGCGGTGCTTTTGGCGGCGGGGTCCAGAAAATTGAACCACACGAGGGCGAAGCATAGCAGCAAAAGCGCGGCTCCCCAGAGAAAGCGTCCCGCCCTGCTGTGTTTTGAGAGGGCATCAGAGAGGCTTCCCGTCCTATCCCTCCCGGGGGCCTTGAGGGTGATGCCGCCTGCCCTGATAGTGATAGCTCCCTGATTGCAGACATCCATGCACCGGCCGCAATGGATGCACTCGTGGTCGCCCACGCGCCGCACGTCCATGCCGCAGTGCCGCACGCACGCGCCGCAGTGGCTGCAGGCGTGCTCATCCACTTTTACGCCGATGACGTTCCATCGCCCAAACAGCCCGTAGATTGCTCCCAGCGGGCAGAAGAAGCGGCAGAAGGTGCGATAGCAAAATACGCACGCCAGGGCGATCACCAGCATGATGACGAACTTGCGAGTGAACAATAGGCCCAGCATGCTGTAGTAGGAGGCGTTGGCGGGATTCGCCAGATGTCCCACCGCGCCTTCAAAGGTGCCCGCCGGGCAGATGTACTTGCAGAAGGCCGGCAGAGGGATCTGGTGGCGAAATCCGTACCACAGGGGTATAGCGATCACGAATACGGCCAGGATCATATATTTCAGCCACGATAGCGCCCGGGTAAAACGGCTCTTTCGGATCTTCGGCGTCGGGATCTTATGCAGCAGCTCCTGGACGAGCCCAAACGGGCACAGCCAGCCGCAGATCGTCCGCCCCAGGACCACACCGAAGAGCAATATCATGCCCAGCACATACCAGCCCGCCCGGTGGTGGGAGGCTGCGAGCGCGTTCTGCACAGCACCCAGCGGGCAGGAGGCCGCCGCGCCGGGGCAGGAATAGCAGTTGAGGCCGGGAGCGCAGGCATACTTTGCAGTCCCCGTATAGATTTTTCCGTCAATGAAGCCCCTGACATAGGCATTATGCAGGAGGGCCGAATACAGCTGTACCAGCCGCCGCGTCGTCGGCCGGTGCTCCTGCCACCAGTTTCTTTTTATCTGTTTATCCAAGGCCAACACACTCCGTACAGATCGTAATTGCTTTGTAGAGGACATCGCGGGCGCTTCCGTTAAAGATGCCTGCGATGATGAGGGCAATAGCCACGGCGATGAAAACCACCTGCCCTATCGCTCTCTTCTTCGCGCGGCCGCCCGCGCCCTGCGATGAAGCCATGCCTGCTGCCTTTTTCTTCTCAGGATGCGCCTTCGCCGGTTTTTCGGCATTGTCATCCCCAACGCCCAGCACAAGTCCCGCGAGCAGAAGGCCCAGGCCTGTGAAAAATAAAGGTGCGGCAGAGGCCAGTTTCTCGCCAACGATCTCCGGCGTATAGATGCTCTCCATGGGATGCTCCGCCCTGCGGGCCGCCCCTTCCCGATAGATTTCGATCGCTGATGCGGACAGGTATGCCGTTAATAAAATGCAAACTATCGCTTGTAGCGCGAGATAAAGGTTTCTTTTCGTCATAATGTCCTCATTTCAAAAAATGGTTTACGTTTAACCTGCCGGTAGGTTGTAAATGCGCTATGTTTCCTTTTAACATTTCCTATTTTACGCTTACCTGCCGGTAGGTTGTAAATGCGCTATGTTTCCTTTTAACATTTCCTATTTTACGTTTCCCTGCCGGTAGGTGCCAGGGGAGGGGGGGCCGCTCAGAGTTGCGGGGCCCGCGTC
>CAMNNO010000194.1 GCA_946545475.1 uncultured Blautia sp. | reverse complement strand
TGCGCCTACCGCCAGGTAAGAGTAGAATAAAAGGCAATAAAGGGACATAGCGCACCCTAACAGCCTACCGCCAGGTAAATCTCCTCTATTCTTCGGTGATGATATCCTTCAGAATATAGCGAAACGCCGGTGCCGACGATTCCGCATTTTCGATAAACCCGAGGCTCAAATCAATGGTCCTCCCGGGGTCGTCCATATCGACCCCGATATAATCCCCTTTGAAGACGGTCAGATTCCCTTTTTTCAGGGCTTCTATAGCGCTGTTCATCTTTTCCTGGGTGCCGTAGACGGCGATATGCTTGTTAAGCTCCATGATCTCCACCCACCCCTTTTCAAACCCCGCGCTCATGTCCCGCCCGTGGACCCTGCCATCCACATATTTTTCGATGGGGCGGCCGGCGATGACGGCGTCGACGGCTCCGATGATGTAGGGGACCCAGTCGATGCGGGTGCTGACGAGGGAGGTTGTCGGGGCGATGTCCAGGAAGCTCTGGTTATAGCCGACATGGATGACCAGGTGCGAGGACGCGGCCTCCTCGCAGGCGGCAGCGGGCCCAATGGTGGCGGAGTGATGGGAAATGACTATGCAGCCCTCATCGATCAGATGCTGCGCGCAGGCCTTCTCCAAACTGTAGTTGCTCCATGTCCCGGTATAGCAAACCTTCATGACCGCCTCGGGCGCTGCGGAGCGTATGCCAAGAAGAAAGGCGGTATAGCCGGATACGACCTCCGGGTTCCGGATCGACCCGACAAAGCCCACCAGCGCCTCCTCCGGCTTGATGGCGCCGGTGTCAATAAGCTCCCGCATCTTCATGCCGGCGGCTATGCCCGCGACATACCAGCCCTGGTAGATCTCGCCCTTAAAGGTATGGAAATTTTCCGGAAGGGGCTCGTCCCCCGGGATATCATAGGCGATCTGGCAAAATTCTATATCCGGGTAATCGGCCGCCACCTGGCGGAACTGGTCGCTGTGGGTGTTGGTAAAGATGATGTCGCAGCCTTTGTTTGCCAGCTCTCTGAGCGGGTCCTCCGTTTCTTCGTCACGGACATTGCTGACGGAGAGCACCTGCACCCGCCCTTCATACTCCTCCTCCAGGACATCCTGGGCAAAGGAGAAGTTCCAGGTATGGGGCGTGCTTTCGTCATCCTCATAGATAAAGCCGACCTTGATATTATCCGACCGGATAACATTGTCCCAGAATGACAGGAAAAAGCTGAAAAAAATGAGGACCACAAGCGATGTCAGCGCGGTCGTTATATAAACTCTTTTCACGGTTATCCCTCCCCTCCGGACTTTTCTTTCTCATCCCCGGACGCGGCTCCCTTTGCCTCCTGCTCCGGAGCCTTGGCAGCAGCCGTCTCCTCTTTCCTGGCCGCCTCGGCGCCGGCCTTCGCCGTATCGGCATACAGCCGCTCAACATCGATCTTGCCTTCATTTATCAGCCGCAGAAGGATATCCACGATCTTCGGGTCAAACTGGGTGCCCCGGCCTCTTTCCATTTCACCGAGGACATAGCCAAAGTCCATCTTCTGACGGTACACGCGGTTGGCCGTCATGGCGTCAAAGGCGTCGGCAACGCCGATGATCCGCCCGAACAGAGGGATCTCCTCCCCTTTAAGGCCCTCCGGATAGCCCCTGCCGTCGTAGCGCTCGTGATGGTAGCGGGCGCCCTCCACCACATGGGCGATCAGGGTGAAGTCCTTAAGGATATCCGCACCGCGGGTGACATGGGATTTCATAACCGCGTATTCCTCGTCCGTTAAGCGTCCCGGCTTGTTCAGTATCCGGTCGGGAATGCCGATCTTGCCGATGTCGTGCATCTGGGCGGCTTTCCGAAGGTCCTCGCACTCCTTCTGGCTGAGGCCCATCTCCTTCGCGATCATGTATGAATACTCGGACACTCTCTGCGAATGCTGGCTGGTGCTCTCGTCCTTGGCATCCACGGCCCGGGCAATGGCCACGATGGTCTCGTTGCCCATCTGGATCTCCTGCCTGGCGATCTCCAGCTCCCGCTTCTGGAAGTTCAGCGTCCTCTGTATCTGGGTCCGGGCGATAAACCAGGTCAGCCAGGCAACGCCCAGCATGCCGATAGCCACCATATAGACCCCAAAATACCGGTTGTCATAGATCTCCTTCTCCTTGACCAGGGTATATACCCTCTCTTCGATGATCTCGACCCCTTCGCTATCAAAAACCGCCAGATGGAAGGTATAGGTCCCCGTGGGAAGGTTGGTATAGACGATGGTTCCCAGGCTGCTCTGGGGAATGCGCGTCCAGCCGTTGTCAAAGCCCTCCAGGTAGTAGCCGACGTTCGGGTCCTCGATGGTATAGTTAATGACCTCCGGGAAGAACTCGATCCGACTAACGCCGCGGCTCACCGAGATCTGGGAGCTTCGGTCCAGCGTGCGGATGTCATTATCAAGCTTAACCCTCGGGATGCTCATCCGATAGCTGCGGATCCCCTGGGTATAGCGGCCGGTATCTATGATAAACACGCCCTGGTCGCAGGGCAGGAACAGGTCGCCATGGTCGTCGTGATAGTTCCAGGAATTGGCCGTCAGGGCGCTGTTAAGGCCCAGGCGGAAGTCCAGAAGCTCGTAGGCCATCTCCGCCTTATCCGCCGCCAGCTCATCGCGGCTCACCACATAGATGCCGGCGCTGCTCATAACGAACAGGGTCTCCTTGTCCTTGGCCCAGATATCGTAATTATTGTAATAGGGGAAGTTCCGGATGGAACGGATGCTCTCGCTCTCCACATCCAGGTAGCACAGGCCGTTGCTGGTGACGATAAAGACGCCCTGTCCCTTGGTATCCCGGACGGTGCGCAGTATCACGCCGGAGCTTAAGCCGTCGTCCCTGTTCAAAAAGCCGGAAACGGCCATATCGTCCAGAATGGCAATGCCATCGCCGTCCGTCCCGGCCAGTACCCGGCCGTCGTCCAGCTCTGTCAGCGTCAGGATCGCCGGGTTGGTCAGGCCGTCGGAGCGGAAAAGCGTTTTTACGATCTGATGATCCCTGATAAAGCTGATGCCTGTCTGCCCGCCGGCTACAATGGTCCCGTCCGATAGCTCTATGGCTACCCGGGCCCGGTTCCCGAAGGCCCCGTTATCGCTGTCATAAATGTTCACGCTGCCGTCCGGCAGAGCCTCCCACAGGCCCTGTCCATAGGTACATATCCACAAACTTCCGTGGGAATCCGCCAGGAGGCACCGGATGCGTATGCCCTCAAGCCGTGCTGTCAGGTCGTTTTTCTGCTGTATGCGGCATGTCGGGTCCACCATGTCAAGGCCTTTGTCGGTGCCAAAATAGAAGGCATCCCTCCAGTACGTGACCGCGTTGACGACCCGCGATTCCATGCCGGCCGTGCTGTAAACATCCCTGAAAGCCGAGGGGGCCAGGCGCAGAAGCCCCAGGCGCGAGGAGGTAAACCACAGATTCCCCTGGTAGTCCATCAGCATGTTGTCGATGGAATTGTCAAAGGAGTTGACATTGACCGTGCGGAAAAAGCCGTCGGTATCGAAGTAGCCGACGCCTCCGCTGTCCGCGGTAATAAACAGCTCGCCCTCGTCACTCTGGTGAAGATTTTTCAGGTAGGACAATCCTTCGCAGACATAGGTATCCTTAAGGTCAAAAAAGCCCTGGGAGATATCGTAGGCATAAATATGGTTTTCTGTCGTTCCCGCAAGGACCCGCCCGTCTTTGTCGAAGGCGCAGCAGGTGAAATGCTCGGCTCCTTCGACAAGCTGCAGCGAGCTGATGATCTGCCCTTTTTTCAGCACAAAGAGCCGTCCGTCGGAAGTCACCGCCGCCACATGGCCGTCCTCATCGGCCGCCAGCTCATCGGTAAAATTCATCTCCCGGATGGTGCTCACCCTTTTAAGCCCGCTGTTCAGCATAACGATCTGCAAACTCGAGGTCGTCCCGATATAGTAATAGCCGTCCGAGCTCTGGGTGATGCAGCGCACGGAATTGGAGGGGAGCCCCAGGCTCTCGTCGATCACGTTCACGACCCGCTCGTGGATGACAATGGACAGGCCGTTATCGTTGGTGCCTATCCACAGCCTTCCCTCGGCGTCAACATAGAGGCAGTTGACATTGCGGACTGAATCGTAGCTGTCCATCCACTTAAACTCGCTGCCATTATAGCGGTACAGGCCGGCATACGTCCCGATCCACAGAATGCCGTCCCGGGTCATGGCTATATCGTTGGCTTCGCCGCAGGGAAGGCCATTGTTGCTGCTGTATATCGTCTGAACGTAGTCGTTATAGTCAATGATCTCCCCGGGAACCTGCTCCGAGGCCCCGACGCTTTTCCCCTGCCCCAAAAGAAGGCAAGCACCGCCAACGATCGCTGCCAAAACCGCCAGGGAAGCGCCGCGGCCCTGGCCGTCCGTTCCCGGGAAATCCGGGTCTTCCCCCTTTTTCCTTACTATAAGCCTCAGTGCCTTAAGCAGGATAAATACCGTCACAAGCGTCAGCAGCTTGTCGGCAAAGTCCACATACAGCTCTCCCACAGCCACCCGGAGAAGCCGCGGGTAGCCCAGCTCGCCAAGGTAGCCGGCCACGCCGTTTCCCCAGATGTTCCCGGTGGAACCGTTGTAGAAGGTCAGGTTCAGTGGAACCGATATGATGGTTGTTATTACGGCCGTCAGGGCGCTGACGCTGGTGGTGCCGAAAAATGTCTCAAAGCGGCCCTTTTTCGCCGAAAAGCCGACAATAATGCCAAACGCCAGGCTCGCCAGGCCATAGATATGGGAAATATGGTTCATCATGCCGAAGATGGCATTCCCGGCCACGCCGATGATGGCGCCGCAGACCGGTCCGCCGACGTAGGCAATGAGGGCCGTTCCCAGGTTATCCAGCCAGACCGGCAGCTGATAATGGCTCGCGAAGCTTCTGCCGCCATAGTTGAGCAGGAGGCAGAATGCCGAAAACAGGGCAATCTGCCACGTTTTCCATTGCTTCATATGGCACTCCCTCCTTTTCGTTAAAGTCCCAGATTTCTGGCATAGCGGGAATATTCGCTGAACCATTCCCGGTAGATGCCTTCGGAGACGATCTGATCGATGATACCGTTAATAAAATACATAAGCTCCAGGTCCCCCTTCTTCCCCGCAATGCGGTCGCCTTTAAAGGCCTCCTGCATGGTGAAGCGCACATCCGGCATCAGGGTAAGGCCGCAGTCCGGGTTGCTTTCCAGATACAGGACAGCGGTTTCCATATCGACGGTGCCGGCATCGGCTGTGCCTTTTTTCAGGGCATTGTAGACATCCTGGACGGAGGGGACCCGGCGAAATTCGCGGTAACGGGTAATGTTATCCGCGGTCAGGGCTTCCTGGAGGGAACCGCTCTGGGCGATGATGTTTTTATCCTTAAGATCGTCAAGCGATGTCAGGGTGTCCCGGTCCTCTTCCCGGATGAGAAGGACGCTCTCCGGGTTGTCGCTGAAATAGTATCCCTTGGAGAGCTCCACATAGGAGGCCCGGGCCGGGGTGTAGGAGAGCGCGGATATGGCCAGGTCGCAGTTTCCCTCCGCTACGGCGGTCAGGACCTCGGTAAAGTCCATGGGGACAATGAGAAGCTCCACGCCCATGTATTCGGCGATGGTCCGGGCAAGCTCCATGTCCGAGCCCACATATTGGTCCTGTCCGGACAGGGACGGGTCGATAAATTCCTGGGGGGCAAAGTAGGGCTCGGTGGCTACCTTAAGAACGCCGGCCGCCCGGATGCGCGCCAGGCGCCCGGAGGCCGTTTCCGGGATGCCGTTTGAAATATCCATGGCGCCATCCACGAAGTCCCACTCGTTTTCGACATAGATGTCCTCTTCCGCCTCGTTTGGGGCTTCTGCATTCCTGTCCGCGCAGCTTACCTGAGAGGCAAGCATAACGGCAAGAGCCATAAGAAGCGGAAAAAAAACTGCTTTTCTGATGCAAGAACTCTTTACATGCATATGACACCTCTTTTCTGGGGAGAACATGAAAAAAGTATAAAAGAAAGACAAAATCTGCCGCTCCCGGATGTTAAAAGAAACCTCCCCATTTTAAAATATATTGTATCAGATTTTCATCTCATTTTCACTACTATTTTTACGCAAAATCCTGCTATTTTACAAAGTGCCTGACAAAGGGCCAGACCCCTTTGCAGAGATCTGGCCCCTTTCCCAAAACATGTCAAACAGTTATTCGGTAATGTCAATGCTGGCGGGCTCGCCCACATTCTCACCACCGCCAGATTCGCCTCCACCGGCCTCAACTCCACCGCTGTAATCTCCTCCGGTTTCAGCTCCGCCGCTGTAGTCTCCTCCGGTTTCAGCTCCGCCGCTGTAGTCTCCTCCGGTTTCAGCTCCGCCGC
>CAMNNO010000193.1 GCA_946545475.1 uncultured Blautia sp. | reverse complement strand
TCGCAACTCTGAGCGGCCCCCCCTCCCCTGGCACCTACCGGCAGGTAAGAGTAAAATAAAAAGCAATAAGAAACATAGCTCACCCAAACCCTACCGTCAGGTAAACCTAAACTTCGACTTCTATTTTTGCGCACCGCCATACCCTAAAGGAGGACCTATGAGAGGTATCTATACATCCGTTAACAACATCCGCACCCGCGTATTCGCCGAGGTTGCCCGCCTGTCCTACAACTACCAGGACGGCGATCTGTCGGAAATGGAGCAGATCCCGTACCGCATCATCCCCGGCGAAATATCAGTCTACCGAAATTCCGTCTTTCTGGAAAGAGCCATCGTCAAGGAGCGCATGCGCCTGGCTATGGGCCTCAATCTCCGGACGGCCACGGAGCATGCCCCGGTATCCCAGGGCGCGCTGGAATGCGTCAAGCCGGAAAGCTATTACAAGCCGCCGCTCATCAACATCATTAAATTCGCCTGCCATGCCTGCCCGGACAACGTGGTCAAGGTGACGGACGCCTGCCAGGGGTGCCTGGCCCATCCGTGCGTGGAGGTCTGCCCCAAAAAGGCCATCAGCATAAAGGACGGGCGCTCGGTCATTGACCAGGAAAAGTGCATTAAATGCGGCAAGTGCATCAATGCCTGCGCTTACCACGCCATCCTCCGCATGGAACGCCCCTGCGCGGCGGCCTGCGGGATGAAGGCCATCAGCAGCGATGAATACGGCCGTGCCGAGATCGACCAGGAAAAATGCGTCTCCTGCGGCATGTGCCTGGCTAACTGCCCGTTTGGGGCCATTGCCGACAAGGCCCAGATCTTCCAGACCATCCAGGCCCTGCGAAGCGATGTCCCGGTATACGCCGCCGTTGCTCCCGCCTGGGAAGGGCAGTTCGGCCCAAGGCTGACGGCGGACAAGCTCCGCGCCGCCTTCCAGAAGCTGGGCTTTGCCGATATCATGGAGGTCGCCATAGGCGCGGACCTTTGCACCATCGAGGAGGCCAAGGACTTTGTGACGGAGGTGCCGGAAAAGCTTCCCTTCATGGCGACTTCCTGCTGCCCGGCCTGGTCCGTGATGGCCAAAAAGCTGTTCCCGGAATATTCCAAGTGCATTTCCATGGCCCTGACGCCCATGGTGCTGACCGGGCGCCTTCTTAAAAAGCTGCATCCCGGATGCAAGGTCGCCTTTATCGGCCCCTGCGCGGCCAAAAAGCTGGAAGCCATGCGAAAGAGCATCCGCAGCGATATCGATTTCGTCCTGACATTTGAAGAAGTCATGGGCATGTTCGAGGCGAAGGAGGTCGACTTTGACGACCTTCCCGAGACGGATACCATGCACGGCGCCAGCGGCGACGGCCGTGGCTTTGCCGTGAGCGGCGGCGTGGCGAACGCGGTCGTCAACTGCATTAAGCAGGAGTATCCGGACAGGGAGATCAACGTGGAGCATGCCGAGGGGCTTGACAACTGCAAAAAGCTTTTGCAGCTGGCAAAGGCGGGCAAGTATAACGGCTATCTTCTGGAAGGCATGGCCTGCCCCGGCGGGTGCGTGGCCGGCGCCGGAACCATCCAGCCCATAAACAAGTCCACCCAGGCCGTCAGCCACCACGTAAAGGAATCCACCAATGCCCACGCCTACCAGAGCGATTACAACGAATACCTGAGCGCGCTGGAAGAATAAAGGCTGCCGGAAGCATTATTATGAGAGTGAAGCCTTTAGGATTATGGAGATAGATGACACATGGACACGGTTACCGAAAGCCTGAACCGGGAACTTATTGATTTTATTGAAAAATCGCCCACCTGTTTTCAGGCTGTTAATGAGATCGAAAAATATCTGGCGGCGGATGGATTTTCCGAGCTTTCCGAAGAAAGGCCGTTTACCGTCCGCCCCGGCGGAAAGTATTATATCACGCGGAACGGCTCCTCGGTCCTGGCCTTTAAGATCCCGGAAAGCATAAGCACGTCGCACACAGCGGGCTTCCAGATCGTGGCGAGCCACTGCGACTCCCCCTGCTTCAAGATAAAGGAGCACCCGGAAATGCCCGTGGAAGGGCACTATATGTGCCTGAACGTGGAGCGGTACGGCGGCATGATCATGGCCCCCTGGCTGGACCGGCCACTTTCGGTGGCGGGGCGGCTGCTGGTGGATGAGGACGGGGTGCTGAGGACGCGCCTGTTTAAGGCGGACAGGGACATGCTGGTCATTCCTTCCCTGGCCATCCATATGAACCGGGAAGTCAACGAAGGCTACAAGTATAATCCCCAGAAGGATATGATCCCGCTTTACGCCGGAAACGTAAGCGCCGGACAGTTCCTGGAGGAGCTGGCGTCCCTTTCCGGCGTCCGCAGGGAGAGCATCGCCGGCATGGACCTGTTTGTCTGCAACCGGCAGAAGGGCACGATATGGGGGCCGGAGGGCGAGTTTGTCTCCTCGCCAAGGCTGGACGACATGCAGTGCGTCTTTTCCTCCCTTAAGGGCTTCCTGGAAGCGGCCCCGTCTGACCGGATCGCCGTGCTGGCGGTTTTTGATAACGAGGAGGTGGGCAGCCAGACCCGCCAGGGAGCGGGCAGCGCCTTCTTCCGGGACAGCCTCCGGCGGATAGCGGGAAGGCTGGGCTTTTCGGAGGAAGATTTTCTGGCTATGCTCGCCCACAGCTTTATGCTGTCGGCGGATAACGCCCACGGCGTGCACCCGAATCATACGGACAAGGCGGACCCCACCAACCGGCCGCTTCTGGGAAAGGGCATTGTGCTGAAATATAATGCCGCCCAGAAATATACAACGGACGGCATCTCGACAGCGTTTTTCCGGAAGCTCTGCAGAGAAAAAGGCATCCCCGTGCAGGAATACGCCAACCGCTCGGACATTCCCGGCGGGTCGACGCTGGGCAACATTGCCGCGGCCAGGGTACCGGTCAATTCGGCCGACATCGGCCTGCCCCAGCTGGCCATGCACTCGCCCTACGAGACGGCGGGGAGCGCGGACACGGTATCGCTATATCGGGCGTGCCGCGCCTTCTACGAATCGTCCTTAAGCTACATAGGACAGGGAAGCTACCGGATGACCATACGCTAAGAACTTGCAGTTACAGATCGCGCAGGATCTTCGTTCGGGCACATCGCTCAAAAATCACGCGCATAGCGGGCTATGTCAGTGATCTTTGAGCGATGTACCCGGGCGGAGAGACCAGCAAGATGTGCTTATTTGGCTGCAGTTTCAACCTTGCATCATAGGAGAAAACAGTTTGGATACCAGATATATCAGCACCCTGCGAAAGCTTGCCGGGGAGGAGGCCGTCCTTGCGGATGAGCCCATGTCCCGGCACACATCCTTTAAGATCGGCGGCCCGGCCGACGCATTTGTCCAGGCGGCCGATGAGGAAGCCGTGGAAAAGGTCCTGTCCTTTTGCGGGACGGAAAATATTCCCTGTTTTATCATGGGAAACGGCAGCAACCTCCTGGTCAGCGATGACGGCTACCGGGGCGTTATCCTCCAGATCGGCCGGAGTTTTTCCGCGGCAGAGCGGGAGGGAAAGAGCCTTCGCGCCAGGGCGGGCATCAGCCTGTCCTCCCTTGCCGCCATAGCCAGGAACGAAGGCCTCTCCGGCCTTGAATTTGCCAGCGGCATTCCCGGCACGCTCGGAGGCGCCCTGTTCATGAATGCCGGAGCCTACGGCGGCGAGATGAAGGATGTCGTCCGGGAGGTGAAGGTGCTGTTCCCGGACGGCCATGTGGATACGCTCGGCCGGGCGGCCCTTAACATGGGCTACCGGAGCAGCCGGATCAAGGAGGACGGCCTTGTCGTGCTCAGCGCTGTCCTTGACCTCGCGGAGGATGACCGCGACGCCATTTCCGCCCGCATGGCGGACCTGGCCCAAAAGCGGAAGGATAAGCAGCCCCTGGAATACCCGTCCGCAGGGAGCACCTTTAAGCGCCCGGAGGGCTATTTTGCCGGCAAGCTTATTATGGACGCCGGCCTTCGGGGCGAGCGCCGCGGCGGGGCGTGTGTATCGGAAAAGCATTGCGGCTTTATCATAAACACAGGCAATGCCACGGCTTCCGATGTCTATAGCCTTATGCGGGAGGTCAGAAGCCGGGTGCAGGCTGCCTTCGGGGTGATCTTAGAGCCCGAGGTCCAGATGCTGGGCATGACGTGGGAATGAGCGAGAGGGGACGAAGGTATGCGCTTTGTTATTGTTACCGGCATGTCCGGGGCGGGAAAATCAACGGTGTTAAATGCCCTCGAGGATATGCGTTTTTTCTGTGTGGATAATCTTCCCACGGAGCTTCTGGAAAAATTTGCGGCTCTTATGCTGGAAGCCAGGAGCGAGGATGTGCAGAACGTGGCTATAGGCATAGACGTTCGCAGCGGGGATTCCCTAAAGGAGCTGGAAAACGTGCTTTCCCGCATGCGGGCGGCCGGATACCGCTTTGAGGTCCTGTTCCTGGATGCCTCGGACGACACCCTGGTCAAGCGCTATAAGGAGACCCGCAGGCGCCACCCGCTTTCCATGGATGGGCGGATCATTGACGGCATTACGCTGGAGCGGGAGAAGCTTAAGGCCATCCGCACGCAGACCGACTACCTGATCGATACCAGCCGGCTGCTGACCCGGGACCTTAAGCAGGAGCTGACCGATATTTTTGACGAGGGCAGCAAATTCGGGAACATGATGATCTCGGTCTTGTCCTTTGGGTTTAAATACGGCATCCCCTCGGATGCGGACCTTGTCTTTGATGTCCGCTTTCTGCCCAATCCCTACTATGTGGATGAGCTGCGCAGCCATACCGGCCTTGAGGAGGAAGTCTCCAATTTTGTTTTCGAAAACGGGGATGCCGGCCTTTTTGTGGATAAGCTTGTGGACATGCTAAAGTTCCTCCTGCCCAGATATTCAAAGGAAGGCAAGACCAGCCTGGTCATCGCCGTGGGCTGCACCGGCGGCAAGCACAGGTCGGTGGCTGTCGCCAAGGCCGTATTCGGCCAGATCACCGGCTTTGGCGGCTTTGGGTGCCGCTTAGAGCACCGGGATATTGAAAAAGACCGGCCAGGGCGGACCTCCCCGGCCGCAGGACGGTGAAGCGTGAGTCGTTCTCTGGCAGAGTAAAGGGCGAGCTGTGCCGGATAGAAGCATGCGGGATCGAAGGCGAAAGAGCGGAGCTGTGCGCCCTCCTGTGGCTTTTAGTGAAAATCGAAGGCAGCGGGGCGGGAACCGGCCAGGTTTTTCAACTTTTTGCCGAAAATGATTCAGTTTCTGAAAAGTGCTTTACATTATTGAAAAAAAACATTAATATGAATCTGGCACAATTCGTTCAGGAACACAGCACCGGACAGCGGTCCAAGCATTCCGCCATCCGCTTTCCCTGGGAAGCTTCTCTCAAGAATATGGCAAAGGAGCTTGGCCTTCAAGAAGACTATTTTCAAGAAGACTATTTTCAAGAAGACTATCTTCAAAAAGACTATCTTCAAAAAGATCATGTTCAAAAAGATCATATTCCAAAGGAATCCGGGGTGCTTGTCCTGAAGGCGCCTCCCGTCCTCATCTGGGGGGAGGAAAGCCTTAAGGCTTTTATACGTGGCGCGTTTCTGGCAGCAGGTTCCGTTAACGATCCCAGCAAGAACTACCACCTGGAATTTGTGTGTCCGGACCGGACGAAGACCTGCCAGCTTATTGAGGCCCTTGGCTTTTTTCACGTTGAAGCCAAAACGGTGCAGCGCAAAAATTCGCATGTCGTCTATGTGAAGGAGGGCGCCGCCATTGCCGGGCTTCTTGCCCTTATGGGCGCGAAGGATGCCCTTCTTTCGATGGAAGACATCCGGAGCCTTAAAGAAACGCGGAACTCAGTAAACCGCCAGGTGAATTGTGAGACCGCAAATATCAACAAAACCGTCAATGCCGCTGTCAAGCAGCTTTCCGATATCCGGCTGGTGGAGGAAAGGATCGGGTTCCAGAACCTGAGCGAGAGTCTGGCAGAAATAGCCGCCCTTCGTATGCAGTATCCTGAAGCATCCCTGAAAGAGCTGGGGCAGATGCTGTTGCCGCCGGTCGGAAAATCCGGCGTCAACCACCGTTTGAGAAAGCTGGGCATGTTGGCGGATTCTCTGCGGGAGAATGAGGAGGAGCAATCATGATCAAGAAACCAATCACCATCAATTTATCCACTGGGTTGGAAGCACGCCCTGTCGCCCAGCTAGTTCAGGTCGCCAGCCAATTTGACAGTGAGATCTATGTTGAGATTGGAAAAAAGAGAGTCAATGCCAAAAGCATAATGGGAATGATGACGCTGGGTCTTGATGCCGGCGAGATCATTACCCTCTCCGCAAACGGAGATGATGAAGAAGCTGCGATGACCAGCATTGAGAAATATTTAAGCAGTGCATCATAAGACATCTGCAAGTGTCGTGATACTGACTAAAAAAACAAAAATGGCCGCCCTTTAACGGGGCGGCTATTTTATTATGGCAGGGCCGCCCATAAGAAATTTGTCACCTGACGGTGACGGGCG
>CAMNNO010000192.1 GCA_946545475.1 uncultured Blautia sp. | reverse complement strand
GCGGGCCCCGCAACTCTGAGCGGCCCCCCCTCCCCTGCGCCTACCGCCAGGTAAAAGTAACATATCAGGGTTTAAAAAGGGGCCAGGCTCCCATACATAGGAGTCCCGGCCCCTTCATCACTACAGCCTCAGCCTATCGTACTATTTCAAAATGTCAAGAAAAAAACGTTGGCGTTATCCGAGGTGGATAGCGCCAACATCGCTTCAATAAAATTATGGTGACTGATGTTACTTGCTTCTTGTCAGTGATGAAAATCTGGGTTATGCATTCAGTTCAGTACAGAAGAGAATTGGAATTATCCGCCCCAAGTTCTTTCCGAAACCATTATAGGTTCACTCATAAAAGCATGGTGTAGATTGCCGTAGATTAGAAGCTAAGAGAGCCGCCATACCCATCATGCTTATCTCTGATACAGTCTGCTAAATATACAGGGCCACCAGACAAAAGCGCCTTTTCTATATCAAGTGTTTTGTTTACAAAACCTCTGGGAAAAACAATATATGCAACCTCTACCAAACTACCTAATGGAAGTCCTTGCAATGCCATCTGTTCTAGCACATATGCTCCATCATAATACGGATCTGTACCATGCACATAACCTTTATCTGACAATTCAATCCAAATACGATCATTCGGAGGAAGAGTGATATAATGCCCGCCGCCAACGACTCTTTCAGCCTGCCCCTCGGACAGTTCGAAGCGGCCAGTACCGCCAGCTACATTGGCAGTATCTTCAAACGAGAGTTCTTTCCTTGCAATTTCAATAATTTCTTCTGCAGTCTTTGCAGCCTTAATTTTCTCCATCAGTTCGTTATTCATATGTAATCCTTTCTTGCCCATCGGCATCTTATAGCATTGTTCAAAAATGCTGATAAAGCTGAATGGGAAGAAATGGAGACGTAGAAAAAAAGAACCCTCCTCATTTCTTCCGAATCATACGCTTATCCTGGCTTTATTATCATTTTTGAATACTGCTATAAGATGCCTCCCCCCTGCATAGGGGGGCTGCCCCAGGCGCAGTTAGCCTAAACTGTTTACAAATTCCATAAGCGTTACAGCAAGTTCCCCCCTGCTCATAGCCTCAGTCTCGACGGAAACCTCCACCGGCGCTCCAGTCAGGGCGGCAAGAAGCCCTGCGATCTGCTCTGTGCCGACAGGCGCCTGCATATCCGCCTCGGCCTCAACCAGCCCATACTGCGCAAAGGTCGCCACGGCCGCCTCCGTATCCGCCTCTCCTCCGATGAGGACATACATAGCCGTCAAGGCATCGCCGAGGGTGGCCGGCGCGTCGGCCCCGAAAACATTCTCAGCGGCCGGCTGCATAAGCCCATTCTCAAACGCAAAGCGGATCGCCTCGTACTGCGGATGGTCCTCGGGAGCATCCTCAAACGCGATCGTGCTCGTGTCCACCGCCGCGAAGGGGTTCAGGATAACGTCATAGAGCTCCGCGTTGGCATTGATCGCCGAGGCCGGGCCAGCGGTGGAGCGCACGCCGGTTTCGGAAAGCGTCTGATAGAGAGAAGCATAGGCTTCAACCTTCTCAGGGGTCATGGTCTTAAGCTCTCTCATCCAGGTAAAGACCTCTTCCTGGTCGTTGCCGGAGAGGTAGGTGAAGGCGGCGGAGACAGCTCCGTTCAGCTCGCCGGCCGGGAGGGCCAGGCTTGAGTAGGCGGACAGGATATATCCGTTCAGGGTCTCCTGGCTGACCGGCATACTGGCGATCTGGTCATACAGGGAATCGTAGACATCAAAGGTCTGGGCGACATTGGGGTCGCGGTAGGAGATCAGGTACATGCCCAGGTCGTCCTCGATGGCGTGGAACACGCTGTAAGCGCCGTACTGGTCGCGCAGCTGCGGATACAGGAGCGAATCGAGCACCAGGGCAGAGAGGGCGCGGTAGGCGCCGTCATACTCCTCGATGCCAAGCGTGCTCTGCGCGGCGGCCAGCAGGTTGAACTGGATGGCGCCTTCCACAATGATACCCTCGCGCTGGGCGGCTACGGGCAGGTCATAGACAACCGGCACCTTCTCATCATTTTTCGCCAGGGAGAGGAAGAAGGCATCCGCGCATTCGCGGTTAAGGGCGATGCTCTCCTCGTTGCCGGCATAGACGCTGATCGCGCCAAAGCGGTTATTCAGCATTTCCTTGATATGCTCAAGCTTCGCCACGGCCGCATCCGGGTCGCTCCCGAGCAGCTCCTCCACCCCGACCAGAAATTCATAGTAGGGCAGATAGGTGGCATAGGAGAAGTAATTGTACTTGGGGGCCTCCTTTCCGAGGGCGCGGTACAGCTGCATGTTGTAGGGTTGCTGATTGATGGTCTGCTTAAGGGCCGCCTTGATGCCCTGGACATTTTCCAGGACCCTGGCCGCATCGCCGAAGGATGTCTCAAAAAGGATCTCTTTCAGGACATCATACCCCGCGGAAAGGTCCTCATCGAGGGCGATCCAGCTGGCGCGGAGGTAAGGCGTAAAGTCGTCGGAGGTGCCGAGAAGGGATATCCTCTTGCTAAAGCCGTTTAAGTAGCGCCCGATCAGCGTGGCCAGCTCGGAACGGGTGTGGCTTTCGGTATCGAGGCGGGTGAGCAGGTCGACATACAGGCTGGTCCACAGGATATCCTCCTGCTCAAGATCCGAGATGTCGAGGAAGACGGTGGGGTAGCCAATGCCGTCCACGCCGGCGGGAACATCCACATGGCGGATGCCGTCCGCGCTGGCCTCATCGATGATATCGTAGATATGGGCTTCCTCGGGAAGGGTGTCCACCGTAACAGCCTGGAGGGCGGCCACGTACTGGGAGGCGTCATCCGGCTCCTCCGCGGCCGTGCTGGACGAGACGATGGCGGCTATCTCTTCCTCGGACATGGCGGCCTTCACCTCGGCAAGGCGGGCGGCAAGGGCGCTGTCCTGTTCTTCCTTAAGGCCGGGCTGGGGATAGGTAACGGCAAGGGCCGTTGTCTGGCTGTCCACCAGATGGTCGGCAATGGCCTTGGCGTAACGGCCTTCCCGGTTCCACTCATCAATGTGGAAGAGCCCCTCGGAATAGTCCAGGTAATCCCAGCAGTTGCCGGAGTTGGCATAGGAATACGGAATGTAGTAGAGAACGCTGTCCACAAACTCGGCGCCGGTGGCTTCGCGGGCGGTCAGGCTCTGGATCTTGAGGGTCGTCATGACGCCGTCCACGTGCTCCTGGGCAAAGCCGGTTTCGGCCAAGGTCTTTAAGGTATCATCCACGATGGCCTTAAAGGTGTCCGCGTCGGCCGGGTCGATGTTGAGGGCCGTAAAGACAACAGCGTCCTCCGGGCCTTGACTCTCGTAATAGCATTGGAACTGCCCGTAGGGGATGGCTTCCTTCAGGTTCTGCTGCAGGAGGGAGGCATCGTCGTACAGAAGGTCCGTCAGGGTATTCAGGATAAGGGCGGTTTCCCGTGACGCCTTCGCGCCCGGGCATACGATCCCATAGTAGGCGGTGGAGGCGTGGGTCGTGCTGCTGCCCGCTTCAACGGGGAAGGGATATTCTTCCTTTACAGGCGCTGTGATGGGCGCATAGCCCGGATCCTGGTGGGCGAACTCCTTGCGCTCGAACTGCGAGAAGGTCCCGTCAAGGAGAGACAGGAAGGCCGTATAGTTCTCGAAGGAGCCGTAAAGATAAGCGGCGCAGTTGGAGGGATGATAGTAGGTGTCATGATAGTTCCGGAGCATGTCAAAGGTCATGTCCGGAATGGCCTCCGGAAGGCCGCCGGATTCGTTGCCGATCGTGGAGCCCGGGAAGAGGAGGCGCTCGAAGTTAAGGCTTGCCCATCTGTTCAGGCTCATGGCGCCCAGCATCTCGGAGTAGACGGTCCCCTCGATGGAAAGCGGGGCATCTGCGCTGTCCAGGCGGTAGCGCCAGGCTTCCTCGCGGTAGATGCTCTCATCCGTCATGATGGAGGGATAGAAGCAGCTGTCGGTATAGTAATCCGCAAATTTCAGAAGCTGCGCTTCCGAAAGGCTCCCTACCGGGTAGGTGGTCAGGCGGGTGTTGGTGTTGGCGTTCATGTAGGTCTGGTAGGTCTGGTAGCTCAGGTTGAAGAACAGCGACTTGGAGGGGTACTTCTGCGACCCGTCCAGGGTGCTGTGTTCAAATACATGGGGAAGGCCGGTGTTGTCGATCGGGTCGGTAAAGAAGACCAGGTCGAACACGCGGTTGATGTCGTCGTTGGCGATATAGAAGAGCTCCGCGCCGGTCTTCTGGTGGACGAAGCGCATGATATCGGCGTCCAAAAGGGGAAATTCCCGCTCCTCTACCGCTTCAAAGCCGTAAATGACATCCCCCACAGCCGGGAAGGCTGCCGAGACAGGGATCTCCTCGGCCGGGACCTCTCCCTGGAGCTCCTCCTCGGCAAGGATATCCTCGGAAAGGGCTTCCAGGGGAACCTCCTCCTGGCTCTCCTCCAGCGGGACAGCTATAGCGGCGCCCTCGTCGTCGGAAAGCTCTTCGGCAATGCCCTCGCCCGAGGAAAGCTCCTCCTGCCCGGCATAGCCTGTCGTACCAATGCCCAGCGCCAGTGACAGCGAGAGCAGGACGCATAAAGTCTTTTTCATATCCATAACCTCCTTATTTTGATTTTGGTTCACTATTTTGGTTCATTATATCCAAGAGATACTTTATTATTGTAGCATAGTCCCGTGAAAATTGCCATAAATTATTTGGTATTTCTGCGTCAACAAGCGTAGAAAAAATTAACGAAATTCAATAGACAATTAAGATAAGAAATGGTACATTGAATAACGGATGGTTTCTCGGACCCTCTTCTCGCAGATTCTCGAAATATCTGTTTTTTTCTCGCTTTTTCTCGAATAAGATGCATTCTCTCCGACAAAACTGTACAATAGTCATTATGTAGTAGATACTATAAAACAGAGTCACCGTTCTTGACGAAAACAGTAAAGGAGGGAGAATACATTATGAAGCGAGCCATACAAAAGGCCATTCGGTCCTTTGGCGTAACCGAGAAGTATAAGGGCTTTAATGCCACCGTGGATGGCGTATTATTTATCATCGAGGTTCAGGAGATGCCCATCAAGATCACCAAGGACCTCTATCCCGCTCTTGCCAGAAAATACCACACCAGCATCCGGAACATCGAGCATAACATGAGATGGATCACGACCATGTGCTGGGAAAAGAACCGCAAAAGGCTGGAGGAAATGGCAGGGTATCCCCTGGATTCCGCTCCCGGCAACAAAGAATTTTTGAGCATACTGGCTTTCTACGTGACCAGAAGAAATGCTTCGTGACCGGCCTGCCGCAAAAACACAATTTATCTCTTTATTTCTGCGCGGAATTATGCTATAATACAATTCATTCGTAAAGCCTTAGGCCAGCCAAAGGCCTGCCGGGCATTTACAGCCTTTTACCGTTTCAATATTATGCTTAACTAATTAAGGAGATAATTGCCATGAGCCAGGAAAAAGTCAACTATTATAAAGAGCAGAAAGCCAATCGCAGCGCCATCGTCAAAAAGGAAAAGCGCATGCTGCTGATTGAAAAGATCGTCGGTGCCCTCATCGCCATCGGCGCCATTGTCTGGGTCGGGTTTTCCGCAAGGGATCTGTTCATCAACCGCACATCCACGGAAAATGTCGCCGCCGTGACGACCGAGATGAACGTCACCGCTCTTGATGACTATCTTGGCACGATCAGTGAATAATCTTAAATAGGGAAGAATCTTAAATAGGGAAGAAATGGGGACGGTTCTTTTTTCTTGCGAATCACAAGAAAAAAGAACCGTCCCCATTTCTTCCCCAAAAGAAAAAAGCCTTCCCGGCTTTTTTCGCTTTCGAATAGCGAAAAAGGGGAGAGGGCTTTTTAAGAAAACGTTTTCAATCCACAGTCGATAATTTCACGGAGCCTGACGTGTCAGTATATCACTGACTGTAGCTTGCCTCATGTCAGTGGGGGATACCGATCTATCTCCGCCCATCACTGCCGTTAAATTTCCTTTTTTGCAATAATTTCCTTTTTTGCAATAATTTCCTTTTTTGCAATTCTTCTCACTGCCTATAGAGGCAGGAGAATCCTTGCTGGTAAATATTAAAGTTTGGTGACGTTGGTAGCCTGCATGCCGCGGGGTCCTTCGGTCAGGTCGTAGGTGACAGCCTGGCCTTCTTCAAGGGACTTGAAGCCTTCGCCGTTGATGGCAGAGAAGTGTACGAACACATCCGCGCCGTCGTCGCCGGTGATGAAGCCATAGCCTTTTTCCGCGTTAAACCATTTGACAGTTCCTTTGTTCATTTTGATACCTCCATAAAAAGAAAAAAGTAATTGCCTCCGCCCCGCCAAAACGGAAACAGAGAGTTCTTTCTAAACAAAATTGCCAAATCAACAAAATGGCCAAACCGATGAAGTCGCTAAGTCAGTCAATGGTAGAATGTCAAGCTTGTATATGAAAAGCCGAATCAAAATAAAAACAGTTCTCTATCATGACTATGCCGCAACCGTGACGACGGTTTTAGAAA
>CAMNNO010000191.1 GCA_946545475.1 uncultured Blautia sp. | reverse complement strand
ACCTGCTTTTTAGCAGAGTCTATATCCCCTGGCAAGGGGACGCCGTGTATCCACATGCCTAAAGGCATGTGGATACACGGCTGATATTTTATAAAACGAGCAGGAGGGGGAATCTCCCCCTCCTGCTCGATCTCCCATGCCTTATCGATACAGCTCCACAAATTCTTCCAGCGTCAGGTTGTTTTCCATGATGAAGGTGGCCGCCTCAACCCCCACATAGCGGTAGTGCCAGGGCTCAAAAATGATGCCCGTGCTCTCTTCTTTTCCTTCGGGAAAGCGGACGATGAAGCCGTACTCGTGGCAGTGCCGGCTCATCCACTGATATAGCTCCGTGAAGGAGAGGCGGCTGTTCATGATGCTGTAATACTCATCGGCGATATCAGCCGCAAGGCCGGTCTGGTGCTCGCTGGTGCCGGGCCGGGCCACGATGGTCCCCGCGATATCCTCATCCCCATCGTATTCGGCCGCTTTCTCCTCGAAAAGGTAAGACTGGGTATAGTAGCTCCGGTATCCGGAGATCATGCACACCGTCAGCCCCTGGCTTTCCGCGTCGGAGACAAATTCACTCATGGGCCCTATAATGCGGTAGTCCAGATAAACGCCCCGAAATTCCTCCGTCCAGGGCGGCTCATAGTCCTCGATGGAATGAAAACCATTGGCCAGGATGTATTCCCAGCTGTTAATGTCGATATCCGGCTTTTCAGCCTTAAGCCGCAGCAGGCGCTCTTCTTCGGAGCTTAAGGCAGAAGAGCCGTTTTCCTCTGCGGCGGTTCCGTCTGACACATCAAAAACAGCGCTCCCCGCCATCCCAAGGGCGCCGCTTATGCTGACGCTTTCTGTTCCGGCGGCATTCCCGTTGTCCGCCGGCGCGTCTATGGCCGGCTGGAATGCGACCGCCTCACCTGTCACGCCATAGCTTCCGTCGAATATCCGGCCTTTCGGGGAACTGCCCGTTCCCACATTATCTGCCTTTCCGGTGCCTTTGCAGGCCGTAAGGCGAAGGATCAGGATGAGCAGCAGGGCAGCTGCTGCTAGGCCAAGGATCATCAACTGTTTTTGCTGCCTTTCTCTTCTCCGGCTTCCGGTAGATCGTGCTCTGTGGTTTCTCTTCTCAGGTGTTGTCCTATTCATGCTTTGCCCATCCATTCCCCTCGCCGGCTTTTTGCCGCCTCGGCGGCATCCTTCCGTTGAAAATCCCTGTGCGTACTGTATATTTCCTCACAGCAGATAGTCTTTTTGTTTCTGTTTTCTTTTCACATGTACCTGTTTTAAATTTATTATACTAGAAATAGTCCAAAAATACCACTGGCATTTTTTCACAGCCTAAGCCCAAAGCATCCGGCCCATAATGGGCAAAAATATCATTTTTTTTCCTGTTCCCTTCAACAGCTTCCTGTGTTAAAATATAGGGCAAAATAATACGTACCCGGAAACCTTCTTTATATAAAAAGGTTTCTTTGACAAAGTTTCTCAGACACACATGGCCTGTAAAGGATCTGCTGTTTCTTTACACAGCCGCAAGCTGCTGGAGACGGATCAAATCTGTTTCCTGTGAAAAGGAGGAAATATGGAAGGTAAACGCATTATCCAAGTTGATGAGAAAGTTCCTGTAAGGCTCCTGGTACCCTTAAGCATCCAGCACATGTTCGCCATGTTCGGCGCCAGCGTCCTGGTTCCCTTCCTGTTCGGGATCAATCCCGCCATCGTGCTCTTCATGAACGGCGTGGGAACGCTTCTGTTTATCGTGCTGACCAAGGGAAAAGCCCCCGCTTATCTTGGCAGCAGCTTTGCTTTCCTGGCTCCAGCCGGCATTGTCATCGCCAAGATGGGCTATGAGTACGCCCAGGGCGGCTTTGTTGTGGTCGGCCTTCTCGGCTGTCTTCTGGCCTTCATCATCTACAAGTTCGGCTCCGACTGGATCGATGTCGTGCTTCCTCCCGCCGCCATGGGGCCTGTGGTCGCCCTGATCGGCCTGGAACTGGCCGGCTCCGCGGCCAGTACGGCCGGCCTTCTGGATGAAACCGTCTCCCCCAAAAACCTGATCGTCTTTCTGGTAACGCTTGGCTTTGCCGTTTTTGGCAGCGTTGTCTTCCGCGGCTTCCTCAATGTCATTTCCATCCTCATTGCCGTCATCGCCGGATATGTCACCGCCTGCCTCTGCCAGATGGTCAGCTTCAGCGAGGTGGCGAGCGCCTCCTGGTTTGCCCTGCCCCATTTCCAGCTGGCCAAATTTGATATCAACGCGATCATCATCATCATGCCGGTCATCCTGGTCATCGCCTCCGAGCACATCGGCCATCAGGTGGTCACCAGCAAGATCATCGGGCGTGACCTTATCAAGGACCCTGGCCTTCACCGCTCCCTGCTCGGCGATAACCTGTCGACCGCCATTTCCGGCCTGATCGGCTCGGTCCCCACGACCACCTATGGCGAAAATATAGGCGTCATGGCTATGACGGGCGTATACAGCGTGCGGGTCATCGCCGGGGCCGCCGTGCTCTCCATTATCTGCTCCCTGGTCGGCAAGCTCTCCGCCCTCATCCAGACGATCCCGAACCCGGTCATCGGCGGCATCTCCTTCCTTCTGTACGGCATGATCGGTACCTCCGGCATCCGTATCCTTGTGGACAATCAGGTGGATTTTGGAAAATCCAAAAACCTGGCCCTGACATCCGTTGTCTTTGTCACCGGCCTTTCCGGTGTGGCTATCCGCATCGGGGATGTGGAGCTTAAGGGCATGGTGCTGGCCTGCATCGTCGGCATGCTGCTCAGCCTTATCTTCCATCTGCTGGAAAAGCATAATCTGACCAATCCGGAATAAGCAAAAATATGAATAGGGCAGAGGGAGACGTGTTCTCCCTCTACCCTCCCGCGGGGCTGCGTTCGCCGTAAGGCGATAGTTTCTTTGTGCAGCCCCTGTGATATAAGACATGGAGGGCCAAGACTCCCTGCTGGAGTCTTGGCCCTCCATGTCTTTTTAATATCGAAAGCGCTTGGCCCGCATCTGCCGGCTGAGGTAGTCCACGAGCGTGTTCACCGCGTCGCTGGACATGCGCCGGGCTATGCAGGTCTTGGCCAGGGGCACGTCATCCGTGATGATGTTGTCCACCTGGTAATCGATCATCAGGCCGATGGTGTCGCGCGTGTTGACGGTCCAGGCGTATATCTGTTTTCCCGCCCTGTGGACGCGCTCCACCAGCGCCTGCGTCACGCTTCCGGCGTTGACGCTGAACGCATCGGCATAGACAAGGCGGTCGATATTCCCATAGGCAAAGCCCATGACATAGACCGTTGTGATGTTCGGGTCTATCCGCTTGACCTTGACAATGGAATCATAATTCTGGCTGGTGATCACACACCGCTCCACAAAATCCTCTTCCCATAAGAGCTGGACCAGCCTCTCCTCCAGGTCCGCTTCCTCCTTCGCGGGCTTTATTTCGATATTCAGGCGGATATCATTTTCCTTTGCCAGGGCAATGACCTGGGACAGAAGAGGTATTCCCTCCCCTTTATAGGCCCCGCTGAAAAAGCTTCCGGCATCCAGGGTGCTGATCTCGTCATACGTCATCATCCAGGCCATGGCCGACAGGCCGGTCGTCCGCTTAAAGCTGTCGTCATGCATGACAAATATCTGGCCGTCGCTGCTTTCGTGGACATCCAGCTCGATCCAGTCCGCCCCGGCATCAATGGCTCCCTGAAAGGCCGCCATGGTATTTTCCGGAAAAAAGCGCGAGGCGCCCCGGTGGGCCGTGACTTCCATCGTGCCGAGATACTCCACCTGCAAATTAAATTCGCCCCTGTGCATGCGGTAAAGGTAAGAGCCGCAGGCATAGATGGCAAGGCTGAGAAGGATCGCCTGAACGGCAAGAGTAACCCTTCTCTGCATCCTTCGCTGTTCTTTCCCGCTTTTCCGCTTCTTAAGGCCCTTCTGCTCCTCCAGTCGCTCCAGGCATGGCGTCAGGGCATCGTCCCGCACATGGCGGTAAAACCGAAGCGTCACCACGATCGTGCCGATCGGCGTCCCCAGAAACGAAAAGACCGTGATCAGCACCACCATGACGGTCCTCAGCGCCGACACCATGAAGGTGCTGAGCAGATAGGATCGGACGAATACCCGGCTGATCACGACAACCGCGGATATCCCTCCCCCGAGAAATAAAAGATATAATCCGTAGGACGCCCCCTGGACGGCGATGAGCCACATGCCGTCCCGCACTTTTACCTTCCAGGGCACCAGGGTGCGGCTCATCGCCGCGGCCTGGCGGCTGTCCAGGTTCCCGATGGTATAGCCGTGAAACGCATACAGAAGCCAGAAAAAGGGAAATGACAGGAGCAGCCACGGCAGAAGGAAGGCCCCGGCAGTCAGATACTGCCTGGGAAGGTCCATGACAAGCAGGTTCGGAAAGGAAAACACGGCTAAAAGCTCCGGAACATTTCCCGCGTTGAAAAGAGGCAGATACAAAAGCGCTATCCAGAGGAACGGGCGCCGGCCTTTTTTCCGCAGCATCCAGGTGTTGGCCAGCGAAAAAAAGGCCACCTCATGGAGGCTGGGATGGTACTTCTCACGGGCACAGTGAAGAATATAGATCACCGCGCTCATCTCCATGGACATGTGGATGGCCGACAAAAGCACCAGAAGAGCAAGACCTAAGTAGACCACGGGATGGTAAAAAAAACTGCGGAGATTTTCCATGGTCAGGTAACGGTAGCCCGACAGCCTCATAACAAGCCGGACGAAGCCAAAAAAGAGCGGTACCGTTATCGTGACAGCGAGAAGGTTGTATAAAATCTCAAAGGCTAAAAGTATCCGCCGGTTAAAAAACAGAAGACCTATGCCATAGCTTTTTGACCGTTTCATGATGTTCCCCATCGTCCCGGCTGGTGCTATTTTTCTGTGCTTACAGGTACAAGCCCTGCCAGGAACAGTTCATAATAGTCATCCTCCCCGGCCAGCATGGAGGAATTTTCGCCGCCTCCGTTGGTGCTTCGCCGCATGGAGGCGTAGGCGTCCTCCCCATAGGAAAGGACATCCATCTCATAGAGGGGAAACCCTTCCTCCGTGCTGATCCGGCAGAAGGCGGACAGGGGGTTGGCCCCTTCGCGGGTGGCCAGGAGACGCTGCCGCAGGGATTCATCCGATGCCGCTTTTTTCTTTAAACCTTCCATTGCTTCCCATACTTCCATCCTTTTCCTCCTTTAGCTGTGACCAGAGATGCCAGCCGCTCCCCATACTTCCATCCTTTTCCTCTTTTATCTGTAACCAGAGACGCCAGCCGCTCCCCATACTTCTATCCTTTTCCTCCTTTAGCTGTAACCAGAGATGCCAGCCGCTCCCCCACACTTATCTCCGTGACCGCGAGCGCCGCCCGGTTATGGCTGTACCTGCGCGGCCGCAGCGGAGGATGCGCGGGCATCCTCCATCTGGACTTTCAATTGTTTCAGATACTTATCCGCCAGACGGACAAACTCCTCTTCCACATCCCTCATATCCCGAAATGACATATCCGGCTGGGAGAGCACGCGCTCGCACCCGTCCAGATAATCCTCGGGCATGAGGCAGCGAAACTCCATCGAGAGAATGTCGTCATCCACCTGAAAGACCAGTTTTTTTTCTTCTTCGGTCAGGGGAGAGCCTATAAACCTTTCCCAGATCATATTTTGAAGCCGGTCTTCTATTTCCAGATATTCGGTCAGAAGCCCCTTTATCGGACGTGTCACATCGGACAGATAAGCCTCGCTGCCATCATGGAGAAGGCACGCCATCTGCACCCGCCAGGAATACCCCCGACGCTCAGCTTCACGGCAGCAGTTGATCGAGTGCTGCCCTACGGAATAAAAATGGCGCACATGGCCGTTAGCGCGGCAAATATTAGACAGCGAGTGAGCGATGTCCCTGATATCCAGCAGCATTGGTTCCGGGGCAACGGGATCGAAGTGGATACCGCTGCCAGTCGTTATATAACTCATTTTCTTATACCTCCAGGCGCAGGACCTGACCATTGTGGTGGTTCTTATGCCCGAAAATATTGTACCAGAATTCTCCAAAATTGCAAGAGACCCGTGGAGACCCCGGCGCCCCCCTCTAAGATTTATATTTTTTCTTAACGGCCGGTAGGTTTTATTGGTGCGCCATGTTTCCTTTTGCCTTTTCTATTTTACTCTTACCTGCCGGTAGGGGCAGAGTGCGCTATGTTTCTTATTATCTTTTCCATTTCGCTCTTACCTGACGGTAGGGGCCAGGGTAGGGGGGCGCTCACAGGGTAAACGCACATTTTCCGGGGGAACCCCATCGCCCCCCTGTAGACCATTCTGGGTTATGCTTACCTAACGGTAGGTTTCGGGGGCGGCATGTTCCCTTTAAGCCTTCTATTTTACGCTTACCTGCCGGTAGGTGCCAGGGGAGGGGGGGCCGCTCAGAGTTGCGGGGCCCGCGTCCCCCTCCCCTGCACCCCTCCCCCCAGGGGCACGCACGCTTGCTGTTGTGAGGGAGGGATACTTGGGAGTGGGAAATCCTCCTTA
>CAMNNO010000190.1 GCA_946545475.1 uncultured Blautia sp. | reverse complement strand
TGCCGCAGGCAATTATTTTAGTGTAACTGCATATACCGCGGCGTAAAACTGCAATCGGCAATTAAATTCGTTCGCGAGTATAAATTCGTTCGCGAGTATAGATTGGAGGATCTGACAACGTGAAATGGACATGCCTTACGGTTAATACGACGACAGAGGCTGAGGATATCGTGATCAGCACGCTGGCGGATATAGGGCTTATGGGGGCCGAGATCGTGGACAAGGTGCCGCTTTCGGAGGAAGATAAGGCCCGGATGTTTGTGGACATCATGCCCCAGGAGGCGGAGGACGACGGGAAAGCCGTCCTCAACTTTTACCTTGAGGAGGACGCCGATGCCGCTGCCATGGCAGAGGCGGCCCGGGAAGCCCTTGAGGGGCTGCGGCCTTTCCTGGATATCGGGGAGGGGAGCGTGACCCTGTCCGAAACCGAGGACAAGGACTGGATCAACAACTGGAAGGAATACTTCCATCAGTTTTATGTGGACGATATCCTGATCGTGCCCTCCTGGGAGGAGATCCCGGCAGAGGCGGAGGGAAAAATGATCCTTCACATTGACCCCGGCACAGCCTTCGGCACCGGCATGCACGAGACGACCCAGCTGGTCATCCGCCAGCTGAAAAAATATGTCCGCCCCGGCAGCCAGATGCTGGATGTGGGAACCGGCTCAGGGATACTGGGGATCGTGGCCTTAAAGCTTTCGGCCGCCCACGTCCTGGGAACGGACCTGGACATCTGCGCCGAGTCAGCCGTAGAAGAAAACCTCGCCTCCAACCAGATCCCGGCCGGGGACTTTACCTTCCGCCTGGGCAACCTGATCGACGATCAGGCCCTTAAGGAGGAGGCCGGCTTTGACAAATACGACATCGTGACCGCCAACATCCTTGCGGATGTGCTGGTCCCGCTGACGCCGGAGGTCGTGCCCCACATGAAGAAGGGCGGCATCTATATCACCTCCGGCATCCTGGATGTCAAGGAAGAGGTCGTTAAAGAGGCCATCGTGAAGGCCGGACTGACGCTTATCGAGACGACACACCAGGGCGAGTGGGTCTGCCTGACCGCCCGGAAAGACAACTGAGCAGCCGTTTTCGCCGCGCAGGAAGCGCATTTCTGACGATATAACAGTTTGGGGAGAGAGCCGTATGCAGCGATTTTTTGCCCGTCCGGAAAATATTGATGAAAAAAACAGCCTTATCCTTATTGATGGAGCGGATGTCAACCATATGAGAAATGTCCTCCGCATGAAGCCCGGCGAGGAAGTATGGATCAGCGATGGCGCCGAAAAGGAATATCACTGTACGATTGACAGCTTTGATGAGAATGAGGCGCGCCTCACGATCCTTTACGCGCAGGTGCCCTCCTACGAGCTGCCCTCCCGCATATGGCTGTTCCAGTGCCTTCCCAAGGGAGACAAGATGGAGCTGGTCATTCAGAAGGCGGTGGAGCTTGGCGTGAGCGCCATTGTCCCGGTAGCCTCAAACCGCTGCGTGGTAAAGCTGCCCCCGGACAAGGCGCAGAAAAAGGTACAGCGCTGGCAGCAGATCGCGGAAAGCGCCTCCAAGCAGAGCCGGAGGATGACCATTCCCAAGGTCTACCCGGTGATGGCATTCCCGGAAGCTTTGGCCCTCGGCAAAAGCCTGGACCATTTTCTGATGCCGTATGAGCTGCAGGAGGGCATGAGCTCCGCAAGGGAGATCCTTGGCCGGATAAAGCCCGGCGAATCGATCGGCGTGCTCATCGGCCCCGAGGGAGGCTTCGAGAAGGATGAAGCCCGGCGGGCCGAGGAGGCCGGGGCGAGCCTCATATCCCTGGGAAAACGGATACTGCGGACGGAGACGGCATCGCTCGCCATGCTTTCGATATTGATGTTCCAGCTGGAAAGTGATGAACAAAAGTAAAAATAACCATGAGAACCGATGCTGTGCCCGTCCGCGGCTGAATACGGATAAGGCGGAAAGAAACGATGGAATGTTATTTTGATAATGCGGCCACCACGCGGGTCTACCCGGAGGTGGTCAGCCTGATGACCAGGATCATGCTGGAGGATTTCGGCAATCCTTCCGCCATGCACCAGAAAGGCGTGGAGGCGGAGCGCTATGTCACGGACGGCGAAAAGACGCTCGCCCGGATACTCAAGGTATCGGAAAAAGAGATATTTTTTACCTCCGGCGGGACCGAGAGCAACAATCTGGCCCTCATCGGCGGCGCCATGGGCCAGAAGCGGCGGGGAAACCGGATCGTGATATCGGCCGTCGAGCATCCGGCCGTGAGCGCCCCGGTGGCTTTCCTGAAAGAACAGGGCTTTGACGTGGCCGTGGTGAAGGTCCATGAGGATGGCCGGATCGACCTCGACGCCCTTGATGAGGCCCTGACGGATGAGACGATCCTTTTGTCCCTCATGTGCGTCAACAATGAGGTGGGGAGCGTCATGCCGCTCGAGGAGGCGGGAAAGCTTCTCCGCTCAAAATGCCCGGAGGCCCTTTTCCATGTGGACGCCATCCAGGGCTTTGGAAAGATGAGGCTTTATCCCCGGAAATGGGGCATTGACCTGCTGTCCGTCAGCGGCCATAAGATCCATGGGCCGAAGGGGAGCGGCTTTTTGTATATCCGGGAAGGGGCAAAGGTCATCCCCCAGATCCTTGGCGGCGGCCAGATGCGGGGAATGAGGTCCGGAACGCTTCCGGTGCCGGGAATCGCCGGTCTTTCCCTGGCCGCCGAGATGGTTTACGGCCACCTGGACGAAAACGTGTCCCATATGGCTCGCCTCAAGGCACGCCTCGCCGGCGGCCTTGAACGGATACCGGATGTCGTCATCAACGGGCCGGAGGCAGCGGACGGCGCCGCGCATATCCTCTCCGCCAGCTTCCTCGGGGTGAGGAGCGAGGTCCTTCTCCACGCCCTGGAGGAAAAGGGCATATATATTTCCGCGGGGAGCGCCTGCAGTTCGCATAAAAGGAAGGCCAGCCCGACCCTGACGGCCATCGGCGCGGGGAAGGAGAGGATAGAGAGCGCCGTGCGCTTTAGCTTTTCGGAAGAGAATACGGACGAGCAGGTGGATGAGTGCCTTAACGAGCTGGAAAAGCTGGTACCGGCCCTCCGGCGCTTTAGCCGGCGCTGACGAAGACAAACGGGTCTTACGGCCCGTCACATCAGAAGATGAGGAGAAAGTAGGATGTTTTATCATGCCATGCTGATCAAGTACGCGGAGATCGCCATAAAGGGCAAAAACCGTTATGTGTTTGAGGACGCCCTTGTCCGGGAGATCACCCGCACTCTTAAGCCGCTGGAAGGGGAGTACACCGTTAAGAAGGAGTCGGGAAGGATATTTGTTTTCTGCCCGGAGGAATATGATTACGAGGAGACCGTGGAAGCCCTGAAACGGGTTTTCGGCATTGTGGAGTTCTGCCCGGTGGCGGTCTACGCCGACCAGGGCATCGAAAAGCTCTGCGAGGATGCCGTGAGCTACATGACAGAGGTGCATCCTGGCTATAGCGGTTCCTTTAAGGTGATAACCCGGAGGGCCCTTAAGACCTACCCTGTGCCGTCCATGGAGGTCAACGCCGAGGTCGGCGGGGCGGTGCTCCAGGCGTTTCCGGACGCACATGTGGATGTCCACGAGCCGGAGCTTGAGCTTCACATTGAGATCCGCGATAAGATCTACATCTATTCCCAGTCGATAAAGGGACCCGGCGGCATGCCCATCGGCACGGCCGGCAAGGCCATGGTGCTGCTTTCCGGCGGCATCGACAGCCCGGTGGCCGCCTACATGATCGCCAAGAGGGGCGTGGAGATCGAGGCCATCTATTTTCACGCGCCGCCCTATACCAGCGAGCGGGCCAAGCAGAAGGTCGTGGACCTGGCAAAGATCGTGGCCCGCTACTGCGGGCGCATCCGGCTTCATGTGGTCAACTTTACGGATATCCAGCTGTATATCTACGAAAAATGCCCCCACGAGGAGCTGACGATCATCATGAGGCGCTACATGATGCGCCTGGCCGAGCATTTTGCCAGGAAGGATGACTGCCAGGGCCTTGTCACCGGCGAGAGCATAGGCCAGGTAGCCAGCCAGACCATGAAAAGCCTGGCCGCCACCAATGATGTCTGCACCATGCCGGTCTACCGGCCGGTCATCGCCTTTGACAAGCAGGAGATCGTGGAGATGTCCTGGAAGATCGGGACCTTTGACACATCCATCCTCCCCTATGAGGATTGCTGCACCATCTTCGTGGCGAAGCATCCCGTGACCAAACCCAATATCAACGTCATCCGCGGTTCCGAGACAAAGCTGGCCGAAAAGATCGACGAGCTGATGGCGGAAGCGATAAAGACCACCGAGGTCATAGATATCAGAGGTTAAGGAGGGGGCGGCGCTCGGCGTAAGCCGAGATATTTCCTTGCGCGGCCCCTGCTATAATCGAGTATGAGGGGAGAATCCCCTCATACTCGCCCGCGGGGCGGCGCTCGGCGTAAGCCGAGATATTTCTTTGCGCGGCCCCTGCTATAATCGAGTATGAGGGGAGAATCCCCTCATACTCGCCCGCGGGGCGGCGCTCGGCGTAAGCCGAGATATTTCCTTGCGCCGCCCCTGCGATAATAAAAAAGCGCCTCCCCCGAAAAGGAGAGGCGCTGCCGGGAACCTGCCCTGCCTTGCGGGACAGGTTCTTTTTTACGCTTCGAACAGATATTTTTCGATGACATCCATGATCTTGGTCAGGCTTTCGCCATCGGCGTGGATGTTGAGGTCGATGGGCTTTGACAGATCCAGGCTGAAAATGCCCATGATCGATTTGGCGTCAATGACATAGCGGCCGGAAACCAGGTCAAAGTCGCAGTCGAAGCGGCTGATGTCGTTGACAAAGCTCTTGACTTTATCAATAGAGGAAAGGAAAATTTTAACTTTTTTCATAAAAGACCTCCTGCCTTATTATTGCCTTATGATCTTCCTCATCTTAACCGAGGCGGGATGAAAAGTCAAGAATCAAAGCAGAATAAAAAAAGAAATGTAAAAAGGACTGATCGCACTATGGGAAAAAGAGCTGCCATTCACAATCTGGGCTGCAAAGTAAACGCCTATGAAGCCGAGGCCATGCAGGAGCTGCTACAGAAGGCGGGCTACGAGATCGTCCCCTTCGGCGAGGTGGCGGATGTTTACGTGATCAACACCTGCACGGTGACTAACATCGCCGACCGAAAATCGCGGCAGATGCTCCACAGGGCAAAAAAATTAAACCCGGATGCCATCGTGGTGGCCGCCGGGTGCTATACGGAAACCGACACCAAAGGGCTCCTGTCCGACGGCACGGTGGACATCCTTCTTGGCAACAACCGGAAACGGGCGATCACGGAAGCACTTAAGGAGTACGAATCGACACACGAAAAGACGGCCGTTTTCGGAAATATCAACCGGGAAAAGGCCTTTGAGCCCCTTTCTATAGAAAAGTTTTCTGGTAATGAAAAGCCTTCCGGTAATGAAAGGCTTTCCGGTGAAAAGCCGGACAGCCGGGTGCGCAGCTTCATCAAGGTCCAGGACGGCTGCAACCAGTTCTGCACCTACTGCATCATCCCCTACGCCCGCGGCCGGGTGCGAAGCCGCGCCCTGCCCGATGTGAAAGCGGAGATTGAAGGGCTTGCCGCCAAGGGCTGCCAGGAGATCGTGCTGACCGGGATACATCTCTCATCCTATGGCACCGACCTTTCGGAAGGGGAAAACCTCCTGACGCTTATCCGGACAGTCGCCGATACCCCCGGGATCGAGAGGATACGCCTGGGCTCACTGGAACCCGGCATCATAACCGAGGACTTCCTCACCGGCCTTTCCGGCATAGAAAAACTATGCCCCCACTTCCACCTGTCGCTCCAGAGCGGCTGCGACCGGACGCTGGAGCGCATGAACCGCCGCTACCGCACAGAAGAATTTCGGGAAAAGGCAAGCCTGCTCCGCCAGGCCTTTCATGACCCGGCCCTGACAACAGACATCATTGTGGGCTTCCCCATGGAGACAGAAGAAGACTTTGAGGAATCCTACCGCTTTGTGGACTCTATCGGTTTCTACGAAACGCATGTCTTCCCCTACTCACGCCGGGCAGGGACCGTCGCGGACCGCATGCCAGGCCAGATCCCCGAGCCGATAAAAAAAGAGAGAAGCGAGCGCATGCTCGCCCTGACCGAAAAGCACTCCCAGGAATACGAACAGCGCCACATAGGAACCCCCCTGTCCATCCTCTGGGAAGAAGAATCTCTCATCAACGGCCACCCCTGCCTCATCGGCCACAGCCGCGAATACATCCGCGCCGCCTATCCCCTTGCGCAGGAAAATGAGCCCTCCCTCCCCACCGTGAACCAGATCACCAAAATCATCCCAAAACAATTTATAGCCCCACATATTCTTCTGTGTTAGTTGAGCTATCTTATAATAATATGTTGTAAACTATAAAAAATATCAGCATACAAACCGTAAACTTTTCACGATAAGTACCTTACCCTCACAACCAATTGGCGTGCCCCTGGGGGGAGGGGTGCAGGGGAGG
>CAMNNO010000189.1 GCA_946545475.1 uncultured Blautia sp. | reverse complement strand
GGGGCCGCTCAGAGTTGCGTTTCCCGCGTCCCCCTCCCCTGCACCCCTCCCCCCAAGGGCACGCCAATTGGTTGTGAGGGCAAGTTACTTGGTAGCTTACCGCATACCCAATGCCTGCCGTCCGGAGAAACATAAAGCTGACATTACCGGTCTCCCTTCCGGAGAAACACAAAGCTGACATTACCGGTCTCCCTTCCGGAGATGAAATGGCCCGCCGTCACAAACGGCGGGCCTTTCCTTGTGTCAGGGCAACACAATTTTCATTTCTAACATTATTTCTTGCCCTTTTTCCATTCCTTATGCTATAATTTTCACAAATACGTCACACAACAAGGAGGTAGCCCACAGCAAACATGCCATTTCTTCTGTCACCCGTCGACCTTTTATTGCACACGCACGCTATAAGGTAATTGCTGCCTATCGGCGGCAGCGCGCGGCGCGCAAGTCTCGCTAGGCGAGACTTGAATTCTCACAGTCACATATTGTTGAATCGAAAGAGAGGAAAAAACAAATGCCAGTTCAAACTTTGTTATGGATCGTCCTTGCCGCTGTCGCTATTTCCATAGCGCTCAGCTACCTGTTCAAGATCAATCTGGGCATCCCGGCTCTTATCTTTGCCTATATCATCGGCGTTTTCATCCAGGGCATGAAAGTAAAGGAAGTCGTTGCCCAGTGGCCCACCAGCGTTGTCTTCCAGCTAATGACCATCACCATGTTCTTCTCCTTTGCCATCTTCAACGGCACTCTGCCCAAGGTGGCCGACAACATTATCTATAAATTCCGCAACAACGCCAAGGTCATTCCCTTTGCCCTTCTCTTCATCGGCGCGGTCATCGGTGCCCTCGGCGCTCCGCCCCCTGCCTGCAACACCATCCTGGCTATCCTTACCTTTACCATCGCCATCCCGGCCGGCTTAAGCCCCTGGCTCTGCGCGGTCATCGTCTGCTTCGGCGGTTCCATCGGTACGTTCTTCCCCTGGGCTGTCCAGGGCAGCGTTGTCAAGTCCCGCACCGACGAAATGCTGGCCAATACCGACCTCGCCGGCATGGGCGAACTGACGGCCTACAAGACCTGCCTTCACTGGATCCTCTTCACCCTGATCATCTTCTTCATCTTCTTCTTCCTCACCAAAGCCTTCAAGATCAAGGCCGTTGATGTCAAAAAACCCGAGCCCTTCACCGCCGTGCAGAAGAAGAACCTGACCATCATCATCATCGTGGCTATCCTGGTCATCGTGCCCAACCTTCTCAAGCTCTTCATCAAGACGAGCCCCATGCTCAACAAGCTCTCCTCCGCCTTTGATATCCAGATGCTGGCCATCATCGGCACCCTGATCTGCTCTCTTATGAAGCTCGGCAGCGAGAAGGACGCCATCGTGAAGGGCGTTCCGTGGAACACCATCCTCATGGTCGGCGGCGTATGCACCCTTATGGGCGTAGCTTCCGCGGCAGGCGTCACCCAGTATATCGGCGACACCCTGGCCGCCAGCAGCTTCTCTCCCAGCATGATCGGCATGATACTGGCCCTTATCGGCGCCTTCCTCAGCCTCTTCTCGGGGGCCATCAACGCCGTATTCCCGATGCTCGGCGCTATTGCCGTGCCCTATGCCGCTTCCGCCGGCATCAGCCCCATCCCGCTCCTGGTGGCTATCGCTGTCGGCGCTTCCGCAACGGCTATCTCCCCCTTCTCCACCGGCGGCGCCATCATGATCGCCAACGTACCGGACCAGAAGGTTGCCGACGGCCTGTTCATCAAGACCATCGTCCTGGCTATCATCGGCGCGGCCGTAGCTGCCCTCATGGCCTTTACCGGCATCTTCTCCATCTGATAACTTTATGGGAAACGAATAAAACGCTTGCGTTTTCATTCATTTCCTGCGCCGGATTTTCGCCGCTTTAGGCGGACACATTTCCGCCGAAGATCCGTGCGCATACTATCGGGCGGGAGGGGTATTCTCCCCTCCTGCCCGCCCGCGGGGCGATGATTTCCTTACGCCGCCTCTCCTCTACCCCCGGCGGGCCGCCCGTCACCGTCAGGGGACAAATTTCTTATGGGCGGCCCTGCCATAATAAAGGGGCCGGGCGCCTTTGCCAGGCACCTGACCCCTTCCGTGAAAAAAACGGCAGTAAAAACACCGGAATCTTGAAAAGGAGTGTTCTCCATGTCCCGGAAAATTTTAATCGCCACCGGCGATGTGGGGCCCAACAGGGAAAACCCGGACGAGATCTTCGACGGCGTCCGCTCTTCCCTCGCCCAGGCCGACCTTGTGTTCGGCCAGCTGGAGCCCTGCATTGCCCATACCGGCACCCCGGCGGCCCAGTGCCGCCTGCCCATGCGGTGTAAGCCGGAAAGCGCCGGCGCCATCCGCCGGGCGGGCTACGATGTGATCTCCTTTGCCACCAACCACTGCATGGACTGGGGGCGCCCGGCCTTTTTTGAGACCCTGGAGCTTTTAAAGGCACAGGGCATCAAGACCATCGGAGCCGGCAAGGATATTTTTGAGGCCCGCCAGCCGGCCATTTTTGAGCTCGACGGCACCAGGATCGGATTCCTCGGCTACAATTCCATCCTGCCCCAGGACTACTGGGCCAACGAGGAGCGCCCGGGATGCGCGCCCCTGCGGGGCATTACCGCCGCCGTGCCAAAAGAGCACGACCAGCCGGAAACGCCCGTCCGCCTGTTTTCCTGGCCCCATCCGGACGACCTGGATGCCATGATATCTGATATCGAAACGCTCCGCCCGAAGGTGGACATCCTGATCGTCTCCTTCCACTGGGGCATCCACTTTGTCCCCGCGGTGCTGGCCCAGTACCAGCGCTATGCCGCCCACTTCGCCATCGACGCCGGCGCCGACCTCATCCTCGGCCACCACACCCACATTTTAAAGCCCATCGAGGTCTACCACGGCAAAGCCATCATCTATTCCATGGCCAACTTCGCCCTGGAAGAACCCGGCCGCTTCTTCGAGGGAAAAGGCGACTTAACAGACTCCAAGTCCCACCAGGATATCGCCGCCTTAAATCCCGACATGAAAAAGAGCAAACGCCAGATGCCCGTCGATTCCTACAAGACCCTCTTCATCAAATGCATCCTGGAAGACAAGCGCATCCAAACCATCTCCTTCGTCCCCGTACAGCTAGACGAAGGCGCCAACCCCCACACCCTGACAGCAGATGATCCCCGCTTCCCCGAGATCCTAAACTACATGCGCGCCATCACCGCCGACCAAAACCTCAAAACCATCTACATCCCCCAAGGCGACGAAGTCCTCATAGCCGGCGCCTACTCCACCCCCACCCCAACTTTAACCTGACCGCTATAGAAAACGTAAATTTTCAACTACAAAGTCCCTTACCCTCACAACCAATTGGCGTGCCCCTGGGGACACCCATAAATAAACTTTAAAGGAGAAAGATAGACCCTATGTACGAACGTATCGAACGTATCAAAAAGCGTGTTGTCGTCGACCACTATCCGATCTGCATTGAAAAATACCGCATCACCGCCGATGTCCTTGAGCATTCCAAGCACGACACCGCCGTTATCCAGCGCGGCAAGATGTTAAAAGCCTACGCCGAGCGCATGCCCATCGCCATCGCGGACGATGAGCTCCTGGTAGGCATCGGCGCCTCCAAGCCCCTCGGCCTTGAGATCGACCCCAACTACGGCATCTGGACCCAGGATGAGATCGACAGCCTTATCGAAGACGGCTATATGATGGACGAGCAGGACCAGAAGGACCTGCAGGAGCTGAACAAATACCACGACCCGGCCACCCAGATCGGCATGCAGGGCGACATCTTCTACGAGCCGGAGAGCGAGCGCATCTTAAAGCTTCTTAAGGCCGGCCTTGTGCTTCCACCCTGGAAAGACAAGAGCGAGGGCGGCGGTGTCGGCGGCGGCTACGCCCAGAGCGGCTTAGGCCTCGGGCCGAGCCTTGTCCTCCTCCTTGTGGATTATACCAAGATCCTTCACCGCGGCACCAACGCCCTCATCGCGGAGGCCAAAAAGTACCAGAGTGAGATCCGCTTTACCGACGCCGAGAGCATCGACCGCTTCCGCTTCTACCGCGCCATCATCATGGCTTTCGAGGCCATGAACACTCTGGCCCAGCGCTACAGCGCCCTGGCCGCCGAAATGGCCGAAAAGGAAGCCGATCCTGTCCGCAAAAAAGAGCTCCAGGAGATCAGCGCCATCTGCGCCAAGGTTCCCATGGAGCCCGCGACCACCTTCCGCGAAGCCATGCAGTGCTTCTGGTTCCAGTTCCTTATGCTCTCCCCCAGCACCACCCTTCCCGGCGGGCGCTTTGACCAGTACATGTATCCCTATTACAAGGCAGACCTGGATGCCGGCCGCATCACCAGGGAGGACGCCATCGAGCTTCTGTGCTGCCTGCGCCTTAAGGATATGGAGCTGAACCGCACCTCCGGCAAGAACAACCGCAAGAAGAATGCCGGCTTTGCCAAGTGGCATAACTTCCTCATCGGCGGTGTCAAGAGGGACGGCACCGATGCCACCAACGACCTGAGCTACATGCTGCTGGAAGCCGCCCTGGTGACTCGCACCCCGCACCACACCATCACCATCTGCTGCGCGCCCTCAACGCCGAAGGATCTGATCGAGCTTGGCGTTAAGTGCCAGGCCGAAGGTCTTAGCATGCCGGCCTTTATCAGCGACCGCAGCTATACCGAGTTCTTTACCATGCACGGCGTGTCCATCGAGGACGCCAGGGAATACGCCATCACCGGCTGCCTGGATGCCAACCTTCCGGGCAAGAGCCGTTCCGGCCCGGTCCCGATGACCATTATGACCGTCATTTTCGACCTGATGCGCCACAACGGCATCAGCGCCAAGACCGGCGAGCTGGCCGGCATCCAGACCGGCGATTTCACGCAGTTCAAGACCTTTGAGGAGCTGTGGGACGCCTGGGAGAAGCAGTTTAAATACTGCATCAGCATTGTCGGCGAGAGGAACAACGTGGAGATCAAGGTCACCCAGGAGGTCCTGGTCGACCCGCTGCGCTCCGCGCTTATGTACAAGGGCATCGAGAGCGGCAAGGATATCTGGGCCCGCCACGACATCCCCTTCGACAACACCGCGGCTGTCTGCTCCATCGGCATGGTCAATGTCGGCGACTCCCTGGCGGCCATCAAAAAGCTTGTCTTTGATGAGAAGAAGTACACCATGAAGGAGCTCTACGACGCCCTGGAAGCCAACTGGGAAGGCTACGAGGATATGCGCCGCGACTTCAAGAACGCGCCCAAGTTCGGCAACAATGATCCGTATGTCGATGAGATCGTGGCCCGCTGCTACAAGCTCTTCACCGACTTTGTGGTCACGCTGCCCACCGTCACCGGCGGCACCACCGTTCCCTGCGGCATTTCCATCACCAGCCATCAGCCCGGCGGCCTCCTGACCGGCGCCACCCCCGACGGCCGCAAGGCCGGCGAGATCCTGGCCGACGGCACCATGAGCCCCATGCAGGGCGTGGATACCTGCGGTCCCATGGCAGTCATGCAGTCCGCCATGCGCATTGACCAGGATCCCTTCCAGGCTACGCTCCTCAACATGAAGTTCTCGCCCAGCACCCTCAAGACCGACGAAGACCGCGCCAAGCTCGCCTCCCTCATCAGCACCTACCTGAACAACGGCGGCAAGCATGTGCAGTTTAACGTCGTCTCCAAGGAAACCATGCTCGCCGCCCGCGAGAAACCCGCCGAGCACCGCGACCTCATCGTCCGCATCGCCGGCTACTCCGCCTACTTCGTCCACCTGAACGACGCCATGCAGCGCGAAGTCATCGCCCGCACCGAGCACACCCTGTAATCTCCGAAAGAAGGTGCATTTATGCCTGCTCTGCCTCTCTCTCCCGACAGCTCCATTACCCTGGAGGAATATGAAGCCCTTCCCGAAAACGAGCGCGCCGAAGTATTTGATGGCATCCTCACCGACATGGCCAGCCCTTCCAGGGTCCATCAGGTCCTGTCCATGGAGCTTTCCGCAGCCATTCATGCCTATTTAAAAAGTAAGGGAGCCGCCTGCCGGGTATTTCATGCGCCTTTTGATGTCAAGCTGAACGACGATCCCCTGACCATCGTTCAGCCTGACCTTATGGTCGTCTGCGACAGCCGAAAGCTGGATGAAAAAAGGTGCAACGGCGCTCCCGACTTCATCATCGAGATTGTTTCCAAGAGCAGCGCTTCCGATGATTATATCAAAAAGCTCTATTATTACAAAACCTATGGCGTGCGGGAATATTGGATCGTGGACCCGCAAAGAAAGAGCATATATGTCAACCTGTTCGAGCAGGAACTTCTGAACATTCCCTATACTTTTGATTCCATCATAAAGGTAGGTATCTTTCCGGACCTGACCATAGATTTCCATGAAATCTCGGCCTTGCTGTAAGTTATCTTTGATAATGTGCTTCTCCGGAAGAGGGAGCGGTAATGTCGGCTTTGTGCTTCTCCGGAAGAAGGACCGGTAATATCGGCTTTGTGCTTCTCCGGACGGCCGGCATCGGGTATGGCATGTCAGGGGGGACAAGGGCCCGCTC
>CAMNNO010000188.1 GCA_946545475.1 uncultured Blautia sp. | reverse complement strand
GCATGGCACACCCGAAACCTACCGCCAGGTAAGCGTAAAATAGAAAGTTTAAAGGAAGCATGGCGCACCCGAAACCTACCGCCAGGTAAGCGTAAAATAGAAAGTTTAAAGGAAGCATGGCGCACCCGAAACCTACCGCCAGGTAAGCGTAAAATAGAAAGCTTAAAGGGAGCATAGCGCACCCGAAACCTACCGTTAGGTAAGCATAACCCAGAATGCCCTACAGGGGGCGATGGGGTCTCCACATAAACATTTTAACTATGATGATGAAAATTCCCGGACAAAAGCAGACGCAGCGATTTGTCCGATAATTATAGCAGAAATACAGAACCTCCGGGAGGATAATTGAAAATGGTTAATATTCCGGAACGGCTGGCGGGTTCCCTGGATAAAAATACCTTGGGGACACTAAATGCCAGATATACACCGCCGATCAGCAGAGATACGGTTTTTACGCTGAACCGCGACAGCCGGGGGACGATTTACGGTCAAGGGGGGCATGAGGCACCGCACCCATCTCCGGCGCGTCAGAGTACGCCGGTGCCGCATCCTGCGCCATCTCCGGCGCGTCAGAGCACACCGGTGCCGCATCCTGTGCCATCTCAGGCGCATCAGAGCACACCTATGCCGCATCCTGCGCCATCCCCGGCGCATCAGAGCACACCTATGCCGCATCCTGCGCCATCCCCGGCGCGTCAGAGCGCACCGGTGCCGCATCCTGTGCCATCTCCGGTGCGTCAGAGTGCGCCGCCGACCCCGCATCCCTCGCCCGCGCCGCCGCCAGCAAGGCCCGTGCCGCCGCTTATCCATCCCCTTCAAAAGGGGCAGAAGACAGTCATTGAAGGTCCGGGCAGGAGCGCAGGGCTTATCCGGGCGTGCTTCGGCTGGAATACGTCCGACGCCCGCTGCGACATGGACGCCAGCGCTTTTCTTCTCGGGCAGGATGGCCGGGTGCTGTCGGATGACTGGTTCGTCTTTTACGGACAGAAGCAGAGCCCGGACGGCAGCGTTATTTTTCAGGAAAACGGCGCTGGAAGCGACCGGGAGGTCATAACGGCAGACCTTGGCCGCCTCTCCCCTGCTGTCCAGAGGATCGTCTTTGTGCTGACGATCAATGAGGCCCTGGAAAGACGCCTTAACTTCGGCATGATGAGGGATGTCTACATCCGCCTCCTTGCCGGAAACACACAGGAGGAGATTGTAAGTTTCGCTCTCGGGGAATATTATGAAAATGTCACCTCCATGACCATTGGTGAGCTTTACCGGCATAACGGCCAGTGGAAGTTCAACCCTGTGGGAAACGGGGTTAACAAGGATCTGGCCGGGCAGTGCGCCATTTACGGCGTACAGATCAGTGGGTGATCTGCGGCACATTTCCGCGGAAGATTCGTGCGCATATGATATGCAGGATCAAAAAATATTATTTTATTGTGTTCGCAAGTATGGATTTATCCGCGGCTATAGATATATAATAAAAGGAAATGAACTATGCTGACATTTGAAACCTTAAATGAACTGACCTTAAAGGTCACCTGCCAGGGGAGCGACGTGCTCTTTACCAAGGCGGGAGCCTTTATCGCGGGCGACAGCCCTCAGAAAAACTACCGCTTTGAAAAGGTTCTCTTAGGCCCTCAGAACGGCCTTATGCAGGCTGCCCTGGGTTCCCTTATGCGCCGGGTGACGGGGGAGAACATTCCCCTTATGAAGGTGACCATGAACGGGGACTCGGTGACCTACTACGCCAATTACGGGCAGCACGTGGTCATCTACCACCTGGACGCGGGCGAGATGATCTCGGTGGAATCCGAGAACATCCTGGCCTTTACCCAGGACTGCGATTATAAGGTCCGGTTCCTCGGCGTGGGCGTCCTCTCGCAAAAAGGCCTGGCGACCACCACGCTGACCGGCCGGGGAAAGAACGCCTTTGTGGCGGTCCTCTCCGACGGCAACCCCCTGGTGCTCTCCAACGTCTACTCCGGCAACACCATCTCCGTGGACCCGGACGCGGTCATCTGCTGGGTGGGCCAGGGAGACTGCGATCCACAGATCAAGACGGACCTCAACTGGAAAACCTTCATCGGCCAGGCCTCCGGAGAATCCTACACCTTCGAATGGAACGGCCGCAACCCCGTCACCGTAATCGTCCAGCCCTCCGAGCGGAGCGGAGGCATCCGCCTTTCCGTCGATTAAATCTAGGCCATGAACATGAAAGGATTTTGTTATGAAAGCACCTTTTTCAGATTTTTTAGCTTCCCGGGCGGATGGCCTTAAAAAGCTGGTCTCCCTCCTGGAGAGAAACTATTCTTACGTGAGCCTTCTGGCCACAGATTCCCCTGGCTTTGCCCTGGCGGCCTCCCGAAAAGTCAAAAGTGTCTCCTGGAAGACCATGACCACCGAGCGGGGATGCGTCGTCCGCGTTTACCGGGATGGGCAGTACAGTGAAGTCGCTTTTAACATGTACGACCCGGAAAAGCCGGAGGAGATCCGGGACCGCATAGAAGCTGCCCTTGAAGAGCAGAGGAGCCTTCTGGCGGAGCTTGGCATAAAGCCCTATGAGACCCCCATGCTCCCGGACGAGCCGGAAACACTTTTTGTCGAGATGGAAACAGGGCGCCTCCCGGAGAAGGAGGACATCGCCGGCCTCATCTCCTCCCTGTCGGACATTTCCGCCAAAGGGATCGCAGAGGGAGCTTCCGACGGTTCGCCCATCCTGGAGTGCCAGGTCCGGGCCCAGAGCACCCACATTTCCAAAATGTTCCTGACTAAAAACCGGGATCTTCGCCAGAGCTATGTCTACTCCGAAGGGACAGTTGCCTGCGTGGGCGTTCGGGACGATCAGAACAAGATGAGCTATGAGGGGATCTCGGGCCGGGTGGGGCCTGAGCTGTTTGACGACCTGGGGGCGCTTCTCCCGAAGACGCAGGAGGTCCTTGCCGATGTCCTCTCCGCCGAAAAGCCGGAGCCAGGAGAATACGATGTCATCACCGCCCCGGACGTGACCGGCCTTATCGCCCACGAGGCTTTCGGCCACGGCGTGGAGATGGATATGTTCGTCAAAAAACGCGCCCTGGGCGCGGACTATATCGGGAAGCGCGTGGGCAGCAGCCATGTCACCATGCATGAGGGAGCCCTGTGCGACGATTCGGTCACCGGCTATGCGTTCGACGACGAAGGCACCCTGGCCGGCGACACGGTCGAGATCGAAAAGGGCATCTTAAAGACCGGCATCTGCGATGCCTTAAGCGCCCTCCGCCTCTCGGCAAAGCCCACGGGAAACGGCAAGAGGGAGAATTTCGAGCATAAGGTCTACACCCGCATGACCAACACCCTCTTTGACTCCGGCGAGGATACGCTGGAGGATATGATCGCCTCCATAAAGAGCGGCTACCTGCTCAGGGGCAGCAACAGCGGCATGGAGGACCCCAAGCACTGGGGCATCCAGTGCATTGTGGAGAGAGGATACGAGATCAAGGACGGCGCCCTGACGGGCAAGGTCATCTCTCCCGTGGTCATGACCGGCTATGTCCCGGACCTTCTGGGCTCGATATCCATGGTGAGCGGGGACAGAGGTGTTTACGGCAACGGAGGCTGCGGCAAGGGCTACAAGGAATGGGTCAAAGTAGCCGACGGCGGCCCCTACCTGAAAGCAAGGGCAAGACTTGGATAAAGCCACGATACATTCCCTAATACACAGGAGTCATATTGCGATATGGACAACAAAAGCTATATTGAAGAAATAAAAGAAATCTTAACCTCCTCCGGGGCCGATGCCTGGGAGATCACCGATACCAGGGAGACGGGCTGGGAGTTCTACTTCATCCGCCATGCCCTGGACCAGAACCGGGTGCGGCTGGTGGAGCATGTGCGCGTCAAGGTCTATAAAGAGCTCGGGGATAAGGAATTTCTGGGCTCTTCCTCCGGCGAGATCCCCGCGGGGGCATCCCGGGATGAGATCGCATCCTTTGTGGACGGGCTGCTCAAAAATGCTTCATATGTAAAGAATGCCTATTACCGCTTAAACCAGCCCGAGGCGGGAGAAAAAGAGGAAAACGCCCCCGCGCCGGATGTCAGGGCCATCTCCCGGGACTTTATCAGCGCCATCCGGGAGGTGCCGGAGACAGAGAGCGAGGACATCAACAGCTGCGAGCTGTTCATCACCGATGTCACCACGCGGTTCCTCAACAGCGAAGGCATTGACGTTACGAACCGCTACCCCTCCTCCATGGCGGAGGTGGTCGTCAATGCTCGGAAGGAGGGCGCGGAGATCGAGCTCTACCGTAACTATACAAGCGGGGAGTGCGACGCTGCCGCTCTTAAGGACAACCTGAAAAGGACGATGCAGACCGGGCGCGACAAGCTCATGGCCGCCCAGACGCCAAACTTCGGAAAAATGGATGTCATCTTTTCCACGGACGCGGCCGTCGCCATCTATCAGTATTTCGAAGACCAGATGAACGCATCCTTCAAGGTACACGGCTTTTCCCGGTGCGAGATCGGAAAGAGCGTTCTCGGCGAAGGCGATGTCCCGCTGACCATGACGGCGGTCCGGACGCTGCCGAACTCCTCAAAAAATACCGCCTACGACCCGGAAGGCGCCCCGATACGCGACACGGTCCTCATTGAGGACGGAGTGGCCAAAAACTTCCTCGGGTCGCGCCAGTTCAGCCAGTACCTCGGCCTTGCCCATTCCTTTATTCCCGGAAATATCCGGGTATCGGGCGGCACGTTTTCCGAGGAAGAGATACGCTCCGGGCGCTATCTTGAAATCGTTGAATTTTCGGATTTCCAGGTAGACGCCATGAGCGGCGACATCGCCGGCGAGATCCGCCTGGCCTACTACCATGACGGCAGCCAGGTATCCATCTATTCCGGCGGCTCCGTCACGGGCAACATGTCCGAAGCAGGAGCCCACATGCGCATGTCCCTGGAAAAGCGCCAGTATGACACCTACGAGATCCCCGCTCTTACCCGGCTGGCAAACCTCACCATTGCCGGGACACAGTAAGAGATGACCGTTTATCGCGCAGGCGACACATTTTTGCTGAAGAACCATGCGTATACTATAAGGGGGGAATGATAGGATCTGATGAGCCAGAACAGCGCAGACAGAGAGAATAAGGGAAACAGAAACGGAAAAAGAAAAAGGAAAAATAAAAGTAATAAGGCCCGGAAGCCCTATGGCGTTATCCGGGTACAGCTTGGGCGGATAGCCGGCAGGGAGATCCGGCTCCGCGGCGGCCAGGAGGTTACCCTGGGGCGAGAGCCGGCCACCTGTGCCCTGTGCTTCCCCACGGAAGGCTATGAAGATGTCAGCCGCCGCCACTGCACGGTGCGCTACTCCGGCGAGGAAGGGCTGTTTTATGTGACCGACTGGTCGACCCACGGCGTTTTCAAGGCGAACGGAAAGCAGCTTCCCCATGGTATCCCGGAAAAGATCCTGCCGGATGAGGGGATATTCCTGGGCCTGCAGAGATGGCAGATCCTTCTGACCGTGCGCCGTCCGGGCCAGGAAGGGGAATCCGACCGCATATGCCCCGTCTGCGGCTATGTCATGACCCATCACGAAGACATCTGCCCCAAATGCATGCGCATCCGGCGGGAGCCGGTCTATCCCTTCAACAGCTCCCTTCCCTATAGGCCGAAGGAGGAGCTTCGGCATTACTATGGAGGCAGCGAAAGAGGAGGCGCTCCCCTGCATCAGGGAACGATCAGGATGGGAAGCTACGGGCTGCCGGAAATGTCATCCGGCAGCGACCGGGAGGCCAAGGCGTCTTCCCGCGGCCGCTACCACGCCGAGAAAGGGACCCACAGCCGCCTGTCCGCCAAAGAGGCCGACATCCGCCGCCGCCTGGTATTCGAGGAGGGCGAATATCCCCGCCTGATGGATGACGAGGCTCACGGCTATGCCCCGGACCCGGACGAGACCCTGACCGCCGATCTTTTCATGCAGAAACGTCGGGAGGCCGCATCCCGGATGCCGCCCGCCTATGATGCCCCGTCCGGGAGCGCGGCCAAGCCGCGTTCCGGCTATGGGGCTCCCTCCGGTGAGGCCTATCAGCCGCGCTCCGGCTATAGCCCTTCTTCAGGAGAGGAGTATCAGCCGCGTTCCGGCTATATTCCTTCTTCTGGAGAGGAGTATCAGCCGCATTCCGGTTATGGCCCTTCCTCCGGAAATGCGGGCCCGTCACCCCGGCCATATGGCGAAAATGATGATAAAAAGAAGGACAAACCCTGGGACGAGCATACGTATCTTTCCGAAGGCAGGCGCTCGGCCGTAGAGAGCGACGACAGCGTGATGGACACCATCTATCAGCCGCTTCGCAGGAAGCCTGAATGACTGTTGGGCAGCAATTACCTTATAGCGCGCGTGCGCATCCTCGCGGAGCGTTTATCTCAGTGGGAGACTCTGCCCCCACTGAGATAAAAGGCGCGTTTGCCGCGGAAACATCATATTGGCTGTGTAGCCAAAGACAAACAGGGGCGCTGCCATTCTTCTAGCGGCAGCACCCCAGCCTGTGGGGAAACGTGACCTTTGAGTAAGGAGAAAAAGGGGACGGCTAAGCTGTGAACTACCACAGACCATAAAGGTCTGTGGCTTCTGTTAAATGGTTCACCAG
>CAMNNO010000187.1 GCA_946545475.1 uncultured Blautia sp. | reverse complement strand
GGGCCCCGCAACTCTGAGCGGCCCCCCCTCCCCTGCGCCTACCGCCAGGTAAGAGAAAAATAAAGAGCTTATAGAAGAATAGCGCCCCCACACCCTACCGCCAGGTAAGAGCAAAATATAAGTGCCCAAAGGGGTCAAAAGGACCTCCCTTCTCATTGACTTTAGGAGTTCAAAGTGTTAAAATGTAAAACGTTAAAGGGAAAAGCATATTGTTTGCGGCATTTTTTGGCAAGAAAAAAGGAGTATATCTTATGGCAGAGGTTTTTGATCTGACCCGTGAGGAATGGAACAAGCAGGTGGATGATTACATTGCAGACATGAATACCATGATCGGCGATGTGGTCGCGTCTCCGGAGATACAGGGCAGCTGGCCGCAGAATAACGAGGATATCACGTTCGAGGCCGTCCGCTGCTGGAATTTCAACATCGGCAACAACGACCCTCTTTACAATGACCGCGCCTACGCGGAGAACAGCTGCTGGGGCGGCCCCATTGCTTCCCCGGGGCGTTTTCTCAATTATGTGGCGGAGGGGGCTTTCCTCCCCACGGAGCGGAACGGCATTATAAAGGGCATGAACCATATGTATGGCGGCACGACCTATGAATATAAGGATGTTCTGCGGTGCGGCACGCGCCTTCACATTAAGGACGAGTTCCTTGGCGTGCAGGAGAAAAAGGTACAAAATAAGCCCTACCGCATGCTGATCGAGACCGGCCGGCGTCATTTCCTGGATGAAAACGACAGGGAGATCGTTACGGTGACGGCCAATACGGTTATTACGTGCGTTTACCCTGAAAAGCGTGAGGAGGGGGACAGCGCGGTTTTCGGGAAAAAGGTGAAGCCTTTTTACTCGGACGAGCAGCTGGATGCCCTTCACAAGCATTATGAGGATTATCTGGCGGGCAAGTTCCGCCGGGGGGCCAATATCCGCTACTGGGAGGATGTCTGCGAGGGCGAGGAGCTTCCCTACCTGATGAAGGGACCGCTGGATATTGTGGACCAGGCCAGCTTTATGTGCGCTTCCGGCTATCGTTTTGGCTGCGGGGCCACCAAGTGGTCCATGGTATCGCCCCGGCGCAACGTGAAAGACCCGGAAACTAATGAGTGGACATATCCGGTGGTCTTCCATATTTCCGAGCGCATGAGCCATGTGATGGGCTATCCTCTGGCGACGATCTTTGGCGGCTTCGGCGAGGCCTGGACCTCCGAGATCGTGACCAACTGGGCCGGGGACCATGCGTTTGTCAAGTTCCTGACCCACCAGATGCGCCGCGCCTGCTTTGAAGGGGACCTGATCACCGTTAAGGGGCATGTGGTGAGAAAATATGTCGAGAACGGGGAACATCTGGTGGACATCGAGATGTGGACGGAAAACCAGGACGGCGTGATATTGGTGCCCTCCAAGGCGACGGTCAGGCTGATCTCACGGGAAGAGTGAATGTCGTCACAAATGTGGGCCAACCGCACAGGCGGAAATTTTTGTCATGGGTCTGTTCCATGCGTAAGGAGATTGTGATGAAAACAGTTTATGAAGGATTGCGGGTGCTGGATCTGGCTAACCGGTTCGGCTCCTTTATCGGAAAGCAGCTGGCCGTTTTCGGGGCTGAGGTCATTAAGGTGGAGCCGCCCTCGGGCGACCCGGAGCGAAGGCGCGGACCCTTTGCCGGGGGAGAGCCCCATCCGGAGAAGAGCATTCCCTTTGCCTATGCCAATACGGGCAAGAAGAGCCTGACCCTGAACCTGGAAACGGAAAAAGGGCGGGAGATTTTTAAGGCTCTCGCGCAGACGGCGGATGTGATCATCGAGACATTTGAGCCGGGGACCATGGAAGGCTTAGGGCTTGGCTATGAGGACCTTAAGGCGGATAACCCGGGGCTTATCATGTGCTCGGTCACGCCCTTCGGCCAGACGGGCCCCCACGCCCACTATAAGGCCAGCTCGGATCTGATCATCGATGCCATGGGCGGCCCCATGAGCGACCGCGGGCAGATCGGCCAGGCGCCCCTTCACTACGGCTACGAGCTGATGCCGGCGGGGGCTTCCCTGTATGGCCTCTTCGCCATCCAGGCCGCCTACTATCAGCGGCTGTCGACAAACGAGGGAACCTATATCGACCTCTCCCTCCAGGAAGCCTTTGCCACCTGGAAGGACCAGTTTATCGGCGACGCCCAGCTAAATGATGCCCCGCTGGTGCGGGTGGGCGGACCTGACTACGCCCTGCCCTTCCTCCACACCAAGGACGGCGGCCTTGTGTTCGCCTCCGTGGCGACCAAATGGCAGGCCCTTATGGACTGGTTTTCCGAGGAAGGTTTGGATATTTCGGTCTTTGACGATCCCTTCTACCAGGAATATGCCCGGGAGATCCAGACGCCCATCAACGGCACGCTTATGAGCTATTTCAACAAGCTGGGCGAGAAGTACACCAAGATCGGCTTTATGGAAGAGGCTCAGAGGAGGGGCTTCCCCATGGCGGCGGTGGAGCAGGCGGATACCCTGACCGAAAATCCTCATTATGTGGCCCGGGATTATTTTATACCGGTGGACCATCCGGTGATGGGAAAATACCTCTATCCCGGAACGCTGGCCAAGATGTCGGAGACGGAGCAGGTGACCGGGATCCCGGCGCCTCTTCTCGGGGCGGATACGAAGGACATCCTATCCTCCCTGGGCTGGGGCTATGAGGATATCGCGTATTTTAAAGATAATGGCATTGTATGATCCGGACGGAAAAAGGAGAGTACGAGATGAACAACAAACGTTTACTGGAAGGCATTACCGTCCTCGACCTGACGTGGGTCATGGCCGGCCCCGGTGCCACCAAGCTGTTTAACGATTTTGGCGCCCGCGTCATCCGGGTGGAGAGCAATAAGACGCTGGATGTTCTGCGCACCGGCTGGCAGAGGAAGAACAATAAGGACTTTTACGAGGAAGGCGGCTGGGCTTTTCAGGATTTTAACCGGGAGAAGATCGATATTGCCCTTAACTTGAAGACGCCCGGTGGGCGCGAGGTGTTTGAGGACCTGGTCCGCATTTCGGATTTTGTGGTCTGCAATTACGGCGTCAAGGCTTTCCGGAAGCTGGGCCTTACCTTTGAGGACCTTTCAAAGATCAAGGAGGACATCATTGTCCTGAACGCCTCCGGCCTTGGCGACACCGGCCCCTACAGCGGCTACATCACCTACGCCCCGTCGCTGATGTCGGTGACGGGCCTCATGGGCCTTTTCGGCTATGAGGGGGCGGATACGCCGGAGATGCCCACGCCCATGGCGGACTACCTGGGCACCCTGACGCTGGCCAACTATATGCTGGCCGCCCTGGAATACCGCCGCAAAACGGGCAAGGGCCAGTTTGTGGATGTGGGCCAGGGCGAGGGCGCTACCGCCTACATAGGGCCGGCCATTATCCACGCCCAGGCCAACGGCGCCCACCCCGGCCGCATCGGCAACCGGGACTGGACGGGGACATGTGTGCCCCACAACGCCTACAAATGCCAGGGAGACGACACGGCCTGGTGCGCCATAAGCTGCGCGGACGATGCCGAGTGGCAGGCGCTTGCCGCCCTTGTGGACCCCTCGGGAAAGCTCTCGGCCGACGAGCGCTTCCTGACAAGGGAAGGAAGGCTTTCGAACCTGGAAGAACTGGATGCGTGCATAGCCGCCTGGACAGCGGACAAGCATCCGCAGGAGGTGGGGGACCTTTGCCAGAAGGCGGGCGTTTCCGGCTCTCCCGTGCAGACGAACTATGACCTCCTGCACAATGACCCGCACCTCCGGGAACGGAAATTCTTCGCGCCGCTTGACCTGGAACCGCTGGGAAAATACCCGGAGAACTTCGAGGTGACGAACATCGCCCCCGTCGTGAAGAGCGCCGAAAGGCCCGAAAGCTTCCACAGGGCGCCGTCCTGGGGCGAGCACACGGAGTATGTGCTCAAGGAGATCCTGGGCAAGAGCCAGGAGTGGATCGACAATAATCCGATCCTGTGAAGCACATAGCTATTTCATACATTAATATGTCTTATCGGAAGTCCCGAAGGGAGTTTCGATAAAAGGGCGGCTTGCCGCCCGTAATTCGATTATCGGGTTCGCGAAGCGAAGCTGAGCGGTTCCGATAATATATTCTGGAGGAAATTTAACATGGGCAACGCATTATCTCTCATCCCCCCCATTTTAGCCATCGTGCTGTGTTTTGCCACCCGCAACGTCCTGCTGTCCCTGTTCGCGTCCATTATCGTGGGCTCCATCATCAGCAACGGCGCAAATTTCATCCCGCCCATCATTGACACCTACATGGTGAACGGCATCAAGAGCAACACCAGCGTCATCGTCGGCATGATCTTTCTTGGCATCATGCTCTCCTTCATCAAGCGCGCGGGCGGTTACAAAGGCTTTGCGGCCTTCTGCCAGAAGAACCTGAACAGCGAGAAGAAGACCCTGGTCTCCACCTTCTTCTTTTCCTGCTGCCTGTTCATCAGCGGCTATCTGGCTAACCTGTGCCTTCCCAGGGTCATGAAGGTCCCGGCCAGGGAGAATAAAACCCCCATTATCAAGGTCCCGATGATCATTACCTCCGTGTGCTCGGCGCTCTCGACTATGACGCCCATCACCATGTATATCCTGTTCTTCTCCGGCCTTATCGTCTCGGCCGTGGAAGGTTACGACGGCATGCAGCTTTACATTTCCTCGATCCCGTTCATGTTCTACGCCATCGTGTCCCTCCTGTTTGCCGCCGGCTATGCCTGGGGCCTGATCCCGGACATCGGGCCGGTGAAGCGCCTGAACGAGAAGGTGAAGGCGGGCGATCTGGATATCTACGGCCGCAAGGCTTCCAAAGAAGAGAACGTCGCGGTCGACATGAACATGTTCGGCGGCCCCGAGGTTCCCTCGGATGTCTGGGCCCTGTTTGTGCCGATCATCGGCATGGTGGTGGCTATTATTGTCCTTTCCATCGTGAAAGGCTCCATCGTCGTCAACCCGGCCTTCCTGGTCGGCGCTGTCGTGGCGGCCGTTTACGCCCTCATCCGAAAAGCCGTGTCCTTTAAGGAGATATCCGGCCAGATGATCAGCGGCGTGCGCGACCAGGCGGGCCTGCTGTGCATCCTCCTGTTTGCCTATGCCTTCGGCCAGGTGGTGAACGAGCTCGGCTTCAACACGTTTATTGTGGAGGTTGTGGGCAACAACTTCTCGTCCGCCCTGGTGCCCATGATCGCGTTCCTGATCTGCTGCATCATTTCCTACGGCACCGGCTCCCTCTCCGCGGCCGCCGTCATCGTCTTCCCGATGGCTGTCCCGCTGGCCCTCGCCGCCGGCGCCTCCATCCCCCTGACCATCGGCGCCTGCGTGAGCGGTTCCCACTTCGGCGACCTGTCCTCCCCGGTTTCGGATAACATCATCATGCCCTCCGAAGCCGCCGACATCTCCCCCGTGGACCTCTCCAAGGCCCTGCTGCCCTACCGCCTTATCAAGGTAGTCATCTGCTGCGCAGCCTTCCTCATCTTCGGCGCGATCCTGTAAAAACGAGAAGAAAAGGGGACGGTTCTTTTTTCTTATGAATCACAAGAAAAAAGAGCCGTCCCCTTTTCTTCTGCAGGCGAGATCATTCTCTGATAATTCAGGAGACTATATTTTTGATTTTGTTGATTTTCGTCTGACTCCCTTCTATTTTCTCTCTTTTTTTAGTAAAATCGTCGGATATACAATTCTGTAACTGCAGCACGAAAGGAGGACCCCCGTATGAAGCACAGATTTCCATCACTTTTTCTCGCGGCTCTGGTAGCCGCCAACCCGGACATCACCGACCAGCGCGTGATCCTGCTGCAGAACCAGTCTCCGAAGGATGCCTTCACCATGATCCAGGCGGAGAACTACGATCTGGGCGATGGATACGCCGCGCCGAACGCAGCATCCGCCTTCGGCATCGGTGGAAACGAGATGGGCCTCTACATAGAGCTCGCCCCAGCCCCGGACGCAGAGAGCGCACAGATCCTCTACAAAAATGTTGATTTCGGTGAAGGCGCCACCGAGCTGCACCTCCGCATGACCGGCGGCGAGGGAAGCCGCGTCCGCGTGCTGATCGATGGCGAGGAAGTCGCCGTGCTTGAAAATGCGGCAACAGCCGGGCCTGTCACCTATGAAGACATAGAAGCGGCCTTCCCGTCGGTCACAGGCATCCATGACCTCGCACTGGAAGTGAGCGGGGCGGCGATCCGCCTCAACTGGCTGCAGTTTGCCTGACGCATAGGGGAGCCCTCATCGCTCCCGACTGACTTTTAACAGCAAGCAAGAGGTGCGCCGCCATGCCTCCTGCAAACGGATGAAAGCGGCAAAAAACGCCCGTCAGCGGATATATTATCCGTTGACGGGCGCTTTTTAGACAGAGGGAAGATTCGCACGCCGAAGGCTCGCGAAAGGGATTCTTTTGGCTGCCTGGAGTACAGCCATAGCAGAAGAAGAACGCCAATAAAGGAAGCTGCAAAGCTAAAAAATATATATTTAATAGATAATAAGTTGACAAAAAGGTATTTATACGGTATGATTATTATATATTTAAGAAGCGGGAGGCGCTCTCTCACTAATACCCCCGGGCAAGCCCGTGGGGTTGCCTAGCAACCCGGAGTGAGT
>CAMNNO010000186.1 GCA_946545475.1 uncultured Blautia sp. | reverse complement strand
GGTAAGAGTAAAATAGAAAAGATAATAAGAAGCATAGCGCCCTGGCCCCTACCGGCAGGTAAGAGTAAAGATAATAAGAAGCACATAGCGCCCTGGTCCCCATCGGCAGGTAAGAGTAAAGATAATAAGAAGCACATAGCGCCCTGGTCCCTACCGGCAGCTAAGCCCCAAAACAGAAGTCATTAAGGGGGGCAATGGGGTCTCCCCTAGAGGTTTACAACTTCTGACATGGCTTCTTGTGAGGCAACTTGTATGGAAAAGTCGTCAGCTTTGTATGAGTTGTCGCCAAGTGCAACAGCTTGTCGTACAGTTTCATAAGCCAGGGCCTCGTAATTATTTTCTTTGCTCAGGTGCCCCAGGAGGACGGTCTGCATGCCGTCCCAGAGCAGCTTTCCCAAAAGATCGCCGGCATCATCGTTGGAGAGGTGCCCCCGGTTTCCCAGTATCCGCATCTTGAGGGGATAAGGGTATCTTCCGGTTTCGAGCATGCGGACATCGTGGTTGGCTTCCAGGAGAAGTCCGTTAAGGCCGCTGAGGTTGTCGATAATGTAGTCGGAATAGCGGCCAAGGTCCGTGGCGATGCCGAAGGACTTTTGGCCGTCCGACAGGCGGAAGCCCACGGGCTGGGCGGCGTCATGGGGAATGCCGAAGGCATGGATGACCATGTCGCCGATCGTAAACGGGACATCCTCGGCAATCTCCCGGATAAGGTCCGGCGGGATCGCTCCCGCCGATCTTGACCGGAGTAGGGCATCCGCGGTCCCGCCGGTCGTAAAAATGGGGATGCCGTATTTCCTGGAAAGGACCCCCAAACCCTTTATGTGGTCCGCATGCTCGTGGGTCAGCAGTATCCCCGAAAGATCCCGGGCGGAAAGCTCAAGGGAGGCAAGCCCCTGCTCGATCCGTTTGCCGCTAAGCCCCGCGTCCACCAGCACATGGGTGCTCTCTGTGCCAACATAGGTGCAGTTTCCACTGCTGCTGCTGGCAATGCTGCAAAAACGCATGTCAATAAACCTTCTTCAATATCATGATCTATGCCGAATAGATGTGGCATATCCTGCTGCAGTTTTTCAGAGCAGCAGGCGGGATATGAGCTCTTCCAGCTGCCTGTCTACCTGCGCTAACGTATCCGAAAGGCCCCGGCTGTTATCAATGACCACGGTTGCCGCGGCCCGAAATTCTTCATCGGAGGCCTGGTTTTTTATAATGTCAAGCGCCTTTTCCCGGGAATAGCCCCGGTCAGCCATGACCCTCTGTATCCTTGTCTCCTCCGGCGCGTAGACATACCAGATCTCCTGGCAGAACTCCTGGTAGCGGGCTTCCATAAGGAGAGCGGTCTCCACGACCAGGATCATCCGCCCCTTTTCCATCTCGACGGAAAGCCGCCGGATGATCTCCTTTCGCACGGCCGGGTGGATGATCGCGTTGAGCGCGGTCCGGAGGGCGGGCTCCGTAAACACAAGGCCGGCAACCGTAGCCCGGTTAATGGTATGCTCCTCCGTTAAGATCCCGGGTCCAAACAGCGAGACCACATCGTCAAAGCACTGTCCTCCCGGCTCCATGACCTCTCTTCCCACGTCATCCGCCCGGAGCACAAAAGCCCCTTTTTCTTCCAGGTGCGAAAGGACCGCGCTCTTGCCCGCGCCCACGCCCCCGGTTACACCGATTATCACTGAATCCATCTTTTGTATCCTTCCCTAACTATACTCGCGGGTGCAGAAAATGTTGCCTACTTCGCCTCGTACCAGTTACTTCCTGAATGAATGTCCACCTCAAGGCTGACCAGGAGATCCGCGGCTCCCGTCATCTCTTCGGCGAGGATGCGCCTTATGGCCTCTTCCTCTGATTTTTTGGCTTCGATCAGGAGCTCATCATGCACCTGAAGCACCAGGCGGGAAGAGAGATTCTCATCCCGGAGCCTTTTATATACCCGGTTCATGGCTATCTTGATAATATCCGCCGCCGTTCCCTGGATCGGCGAATTCATGGCGATGCGCTCGCCGAAGGAGCGCTGCATAAAGTTTCCGGACGAAAGCTCCGGCACCGGGCGCCTGCGCCCGAACAGGGTCCTGGCATAGCCCTTTTCCTTAGCGGCACAGACCAGGCCGTCAAGAAACTCCTTGATCTTGGGATATGAGGCGAAATATTTCTGAATATAGCTCTCCGCCTCCTTACGGCTGATGGACAGATCCTGCGACAGGCCGAAGGAGCTGATGCCGTAGACGATGCCGAAGTTGACCGCCTTGGCGTTGCGCCTCATCTCGTCCGTCACCTGGTCAAGGGGCACATGAAAGACCTGGGAGGCCGTCAGCCTGTGGATATCCCGGTCCTCCCGGTAAGCCGCGATCAGCGACTCGTCCCCCGACATATGGGCCAGCACTCGGAGCTCGATCTGGGAATAGTCGGCGTCCACAAACACATAGCCTTCCCGGGGCACAAAGGACTTGCGGATCAGCCGCCCAAGCTCCATCCGCACCGGTATGTTTTGAAGGTTGGGCTCGGTGCTGCTGATGCGCCCCGTAGCCGTGATGGTCTGGTTAAAGGTTGAATGGATGCGCCCGTCAGGCGCGATGACCGCAAAGAGGCCGTCGGCGTAGGTCGATTTCAGCTTCGCTATCGTCCGGTACTCCAGGATATCCCGGATGACAGGCTGGTCCGGAGCCAGCTTTTCCAGGATATCTGCCGCCGTGGAATAGCCGGTCTTGGTCTTTTTGCCGCCCGGAAGGCCCATCTTTTCAAACAGGATCGCGCCCAGCTGCTTGGGGGAATTGATGTTGAAGGTCTCACCGGCCTTTTCGTAAATGGCCGCCTCCAGCTCTTTTATCCGGGCGGAAAGCTCGTTCCCGTAGGCCTTAAGCTCATCCCCGTTGACCTTGACGCCCTCTTTTTCCATGGCGTCAAGGGTAAAGATGAGAGGCATCTCAATGGTCTCGTAGACAGAAAGCATATCGGCTTCCGAAAGAGCACTCATTACGCTCTCCCGGACAGACAGCGGCACCAGGGCCATGTATGCGGCCAGGGCGCCAAGGGAGGAGGCGTCCTCCGAAAACGCTGTGGCATAGCCCTTTTTGGCCAGCAGCTCTTCTTTCGATGGGAGAGCTGTCCCGTTCATATAGTCCTTGGCCAGGTCGTCGTAGGTATAGACGCTTTTTAGCGGATTCAGAAGATACGCCGCCACCCCTGCGTCAAAAACGGGACTGTCCGGAGATATGGACACCATTTTCAACAATTCCTTGATATCCATCGCGCAGAGCACGCATGTTTGGGAGAGAACGGCCGCCTTTTCGGCTATGAGGGCAGTCCTTTTTTCGTCCCCGGCGGGCAGGGTGTAAACGTCATCCGGCGACAGGGCCAGGGCGGCCATGTACAGGATATTGTTCTCATACAGGAGCGAAAGTCCCGCATAGGGCAGGGTGGCCGCTTTATTGAACAGGGCTTCTATCCCTTCCTCATCTTCCACCGAGAAAAACTCCCGCTTTTCCATAGCCGAGGAAACAGCCGCCTTGTCAAAATATGAGAGGAGGTTTTTAAATTCCAGTTCCTTGCACAGGTCATAGGCTGCGGGCGTGAAAAGGTCCCCAAGGCGTGAGGCGTCAAGGTCAAAGGATACCGGGGCGTCAAGGCAGATCGTAGCCAGCTTCTTGGATAAAACGGCCAGGTCGAAATGCTCTTCCAGGGCATTCTTTGCCTTGGCGGGCTTCACCTCGTCCCGGTGCTCGTACACATTTTCGATGTTCCCGTACTGCACGATCAGCTTCTGGGCCGTCTTCTCGCCCACTCCCGGAAGGCCGGGGATATTGTCGGACGAATCGCCCATGAGGGCTTTGAGCTCTATGATCTGCGCCGGCGTGACCTGAAACTCCTCCTGCACCTTCGCGGGGGAAAAGATGTCAACGCTCGTCTGCCCCCGGCTGGTCCTGGGAAGGCGCACAAAGACCCTGTCCGTCACCAGCTGCAGAAGATCCCGGTCCCCGGAAAGGATGACCACATCCATGCCATCTTTTTCGCAGCGGCGGGCGAGGGTCCCCAGAATATCATCCGCCTCAAAGCCGGGCAGCGTGATAATGGGAACTGCCATGGCCGAGAGCATGTCCTGGAGGAGCGGGACCTGGCTGCGCAGCTCCTCCGGCATGGGATGGCGGGTGCCTTTATAGGCCTCGTACATCTCGTGGCGGAAGGTCGGGGCGTGGACATCAAAGGCCACCGCCAGGTAGTCCGGCTTTTCGTCCTCAAGGGTTTTAAACAGGATCGTGAGGAAGCCATACACCGCCCCCGTGTGGACGCCGGACGAATTGGTCAGGTCCGGCAGGCCGTAAAAGGCGCGGTTGATGATGCTGTGCCCATCGATCAGAAGAATTTTTTTATTCATATCGTTGTGCCTTATTTTTTAAATGTTCCCATGATCCCCCGGAGGAGGCTCCTTGTGACATCGCGGGTGATGGTGTTGATCGCGGTATTCTTGATCCGGTTAAGATCCGCCAGCTTCTTCTGGCGCTCCCTCTCCTCCTGGGCGCGGGCCCTTTGCAGCTCCCGCTCTTCCCGCTCTCTCTCGCGTCTTTCCCGGTCCGCTATCCGCTCGGCTTCCCGCCGCGCTCTCTCCTCTTCCCGGGCACGGGCAAGCTCTTCCTTGGCCCGCTCCTTCTCTTCCTTCATGAGGCGTGCCTCCTCTTCGGCCTGTGCCCGGAGGCGCTCGGCCTCCTCAAAGCGCTCGGAGAGGATCTCGAAGGCCGATTCCCGGTCGAAGGATACGTCGTACTTGGCCCCCAGGCCGTCCTGGAACAGGCAGGCATCACGCTCGCCCATGTCGATGGTCCCCATCCGGCTCTGCGGCGGCAGGACCTTGCATTCCTCCACGATGGAGGGTTTGCCCTCTTCGTCCAGGAAGGAGATCAGCGCTTCGCCTGTCCCCAGGGCGGTGATGACCTCCTCCGTCGAGAAGGCCGGATTCGCCCGGAAGGTCTGGGCGGCCACCTTCACCCGCTTCTGGTCAGCCGGCGTGTAGGCCCGGAGAGCATGCTGCACCCGGTTTCCCAGCTGCCCCAGCACCTCGTCCGGGACATCCGACGGGCTCTGGGTGACAAAATAGATGCCGACGCCCTTGGAGCGGATGAGCTTCACCACCTGCTCGATCTTTTGCAGGAGGCCTTTTGAGGAGGTGCTGAAAAGGAGGTGGGCTTCGTCAAAGAAAAAGATCATCCGGGGACGGTCGCCGTCCCCCACCTCCGGAAGCTCCTCGAAGAGCTCGGACATCAGCCAGAGGAGGAAAGTCGCGTAAAGCTTTGGCGACTGGATCAGCTGGACCGCATGGAGGACGTTGATGTAGCCCTTTCCCTGATAATCTGTCCTCATCCAGTCCCGGATATCCAGGGCCGGTTCTCCGAAGAACTGATTGCCGCCCTGCTGCTCTAAGGCGGTCAGGCTCCGGGTGATGGCGCCCAGGCTCTGCTTGGTGATGTTGCCGTAGCGGAGCGTATAATCCCTGGCATTTTCCCCGACGTGCTCGATCATCAGACGGAGGTCCTTAATGTCGATGAGAAGGAGGCCTTCATCGTCCGCGATCTTGAAAATGATGGACAGGATCCCGGACTGGGTCTCGTTAAGCTCCAGGAGCGAGGAGAGGAGCACCGGCCCCATGTCGCTCACCGTCGTCCGCAGGGGATGTCCCTGCTCACCCAGCACGTCCCAGATGCAGGTCGGATAGGGACGGAGTTCAAATCCCTCAAGCCCGAATTTTTCGATGCGCCTTGCCATATCCTCCGTCATGGCCCCAGGCTGGCACATGCTGGCCAGGTCGCCCTTAACGTCCGCCATGAAAACCGGGACGCCGAGGTCGCTGAAAGCTTCGGCCATGACCTTGAGGGTAATGGTCTTGCCGGTCCCCGTGGCTCCCGCAATGAGCCCGTGCCGGTTGGCCATCCCAGGCAGGAGGGACACCCGCTTCGCCCCGTCACCCTTCGATAATCCGATCCAGAGTTTACCATCCTTTAACATAAGTCCCTCCTTCTGTGCGATATCCTGTCAAAATAAGCTCTTTCCCGGGAGTCCCATCCCGGAATCCAGGTTGTGTCTGGCGGTTTCATGACACAATTTCTGTGATAATAAAAAGTGGCGGAGAATATGGAACTATACTCGCGAACACAGAAAAATGGTAGTTTTCATTCTATGCCGCGGTATATGCAGAAGTACTAAGAAAAATTACCGGTGATAATTTTCAAGTACTTCTAGTATATCTCTGCCACGTTCCAGGGGAATATTTTAACACAACCGTAACTTCGTTCATAGAAAAACATAGAAAGCTTCTAAAAACACCCCTTACGGTTAGGGCTGAGACTGCCACGCCAGCTTTCCACCGTTTCGGTCTGCCCAGTTTTCTGGACAAATGAATGCAACAGTGTATCCTAGCATGACCGGGTTTCTTAACATCCCATAGAGTCCAGCCGACAGCTTCTCTTGGTGCTGTCGGTTTCTCTACAGGATGGAGGAAAATTTTATATTTACTGCTTCTTTGCTACGCCTTCCAACCGCCTTTGAACACTATACATCAATATATATTGTCCGTCAAGGCAGATTCCATGCAATGGCAAGAGTTTTGGTTACTATTCACGGCCGTAAGAATACAGATTTTCCTCGCCATGCTTGCATG
>CAMNNO010000185.1 GCA_946545475.1 uncultured Blautia sp. | reverse complement strand
CTGGTGAACCATTTAACAGAAGCCACAGACCTTTATGGTCTGTGGTAGTTCACTCGACGGTGACGGTAAGGGTGTTTTCCCCAACGGTGATGACATGCTCTCCGGCACCTTCGAGGGTGACGTTCATGGTCACGATGGCGAAGGAGCCTCCTTCTACGCTGACCAGCTGAGAAGCGAGGAGGGTGTCTCCTTCATAGGCTTCGGCGAGGACGAGGCCATCGGCGCCGGCGTTGTTGGCGATGAGGTAGATGGGGAAGGAGACGCCATCGGCGGCTTTATTAACAGCGACTTTCTGCATGGAGAGGCCGAAGCGGCCCTGGACTTCTCTTTCCTCGACAACCTGATCCATGACCAGGGTGTTCAGGCTGATATCGGCATCCTCGCCGTAGCTCATACCAAAGTCGATGGGATACAGCACATCGCCCATGTTGTGGGGAAGGGCTGCGGTGGGATCTTCGCGGACCGTGGCGGCCAGGAAGAGCCTGGTGGTCATCGGAACGCCCTTATCGGCGGCAAGCTCGCCCCAGGCAAGGGTGGTGTCCTCATCGCGGCGGGCGATCTCATAGAGGAGACGGCCGGAGGGCTCACGGACGCCGAAGGCCATCTCGGCGAGGGTCTCGGAGCGGACATAGTGGTTGTAATAGGTGCCGGCAATGCTGGAACCGTGGTCCGGCGTGGTGTTGTAGGTGAGCATCAGAAGGCCGTCAACATTTTCGGCCACGTAGGTGTTGGGCTCGTTGGAGCCGTTGCCGGCCTGGACAGCAAGGATGATGGGCTTTTCGGCGTCCTGGGCTTCCTCGATAAACTCTTCGGCATCGGCAATGTTATCAATGCGGGCAAAGACGACATCCGCCTCCTCGGCATCTTCAACGACTTCGCCAAAGGCGGCAAAGGCTTCGGCATCCAGTTCGGCAAGGTCCTCATCGTTGCCGGTGACATAAACGCTGGTCCCTTCGGCAAGGGGAAGGATGTTGCCCTCGTTCTTAAGGAGAACGGTGGATTCGGTCTGGAGGCGGGTCTCAAGCTCGTTGGTGACATCGTTGCGGGCCGCGTAGATGTCCTCGATGGAGGTTACGGCAAACTGCTCGGCGATGTAGGCATCGCTGGCGGCCATTTCGAGAAGGCTCTCAAGGTCGCGGTAAGGATCCTCGAACAGGCCAAGCTCAAATTTGTTCTTCAGCACGCGGGATACGCTGCGGTCAACCAGGGCAATGTCGCAGTTGCCGGCTTCGATCTCGGCGATCAGGCTGTCGGGATAGGCGCTCAGGCCAAAGCTGTGGCCGGGATAAGCTTCCGCCAGGTGTTCGGCGCTCTCGTCGGTGCCGTGGACCATCCAGAAGCAGCCAAACTGGTCGATACCGGTTTCAAGGATGATGGTATAGAGCTGGCCGGCGGTGCAGGTGGAGAGGTCGATGCCGTCCGGTGTGGTTCCGGTGGCGGAGGGAGCGCCTACCCACATGGGCCAGTCGGTGACGATGCAGCCGTCATATCCCAGCTGGTCGCGGAGAAGGCTGACGGTTTCCTTATCATAAATGGTATAGCAGTTGTTGAGGGCCTGGCCATGATTCATCATGACCCAGGATGTGCCGGCATCGACAGCTGCCTGCCAGCCGACCATCCAGCTGTCCAGAAGGTCTGCGGGGCTCTTGGCGCCGTTGTAGTTGGAGCGGCCGCCGCGGGCGATGAAGTGCTTGGTGGTGGCATTGACGCCGTTCTGTTCGTAAGCGGCTGTCTCGGCGTAGGTCATTTTGCCGATGTTGGCCGGCTCATCGCCGTACCAGCTGCCGATCTCAACGCCGTAGGAATGGAAGAGAAGATGGTAGCCCAGAGCATTCATTTCCCTGGCATAGATGGAAGCCAGCTCGGTGAGCAGTTCCTCATCATGGGCAACGCCGAAGGCATAGTTGGGCATGTTGACCATGCCGCCCCAGGTGTTATAGCTGCGGTCGCAGCTGAACACGATCGGGATACCCAGGCGGCTGTATTCGCCGATCTCCTGGATGGAGTTGTTCTCATAAAGCTGTTCAGCGGGGGTGCCGTTGACGTTCTGGAGGAAGGTGTTGTTGTGGTCGTTGACGATCTGGTGGAAGACCGGTGAATAGCCGGCATCGTCTACGTAGATCTCTTCCTCGTTGCTGTAAAGAAATTCATCGTTGATGGGGTAGAGGGAGGTAAAGGTGCCGCCAACGGTGGCATGGAACAGGGTTCCGACTTTTTCTTCCAGGGTCATCTGGGCAAGAAGGTCGGCCACGCGAGCATCGACATCCTCGCGCCAGTCTTCATAGACATCCAGAGTTCCGTTAGCGTTAAGGTCTTTGAATTTCAGGCCGTCCACTTCGATGATGTCTTTGACGTGGGCTTCCAGGGCTGCCTGATCGCCTTCGGCCTCGATAATCTGTACATTGACATCAAAGGGGCGGGGGAAGGAACCATCCGCTTCGGCCATGACCAGGGAAGAGGGGATGGACGAAGCCAGCATGCCGAGAGAGGCAAGGATCGCAACTGCTTTCTTCATAGTTTTTCTCCTTTTAAAAGTTTGGTGAAAAAGTTGATGAGGGGGTTTAAAAAATAGTTTTTTGTGTTTCCTATATATACCGGCAGCATTGCGGCTTTCCAGGCGGAAAAACCGTTTGGAGGAAAGGCAGAGCTGCGGGATATGCGGAAGTGTTTAGTTATCGGAAAGCTTGAAGCCGCCGATGCTTTCTCCACCGAGTTCGGAAAGCTGCTCCAAAGGAGCGTCGTTAAGAGTATGTTCTGCGGTACTGATCCAGCCGAAGGATGCTTTTTTGGCCGCCATGCCTTCAAAGCGTGAGGCGATATCTTCAACAGCTTCCGCTGTGAGGACGCCGTCCTTTAAAGAAAGGGCGGTGACAGGGGCCTCTTCGGTTTCGGTGCCGAACAGGTAGTAATAGATGTCGTTTTCGGAATCGTAGTAAGCCGGGACGCTTTTCTCCTTAAGCTCCGGCTGGTCGTCGCCCTTTTCCCAGGAAAGGGTGACTTCCACAAGACGGGAATCGCGAAGCTCAAAAAGCGTGTTGGTCACGGCGCCCTTTTTGCTGGTAAAGGAGGTCAGGACCTCGAGAAAACCGTCCTGGTCCAGATCGGTATAGGCATAGCTGGCCTTGGCCTTCGGCTTCCAGACGGAAACCTGGTTGACAAAAGCGCCAAGCTGTTCGGCATAGTTTCCGGCTTCGGCGGAGAAGGCGCTGTCAGCCGGAACAAGAAAGAGGACGGCCAGTGAGGCCAGGATAAGAGAAAGCGTTTTCTTCATAAGCAAATATCCTCCTGCGGCAAGAATCCCTGATGTCATACTCGCGAACGAATTTAACTGCCGATTGCAGTTTTACGCCGCGGTATATGCAGTTACACTAAAATAATTGCCTGCGGCAATTATTAAGTGTAACTAGTATAAAAAAGCGGTCAGACAGCCGTTTCTTTGCTATCGCAGGGCCGGAAAAGATTTCCATTTGCCCTGCCGAAATCCAGTATAGCCTCCCCTCGCCGGGGGGACAAGCCCATTGTCATGAATGGCCGGAAAATGTCACGAATGGTTGTCCCGGAAGAGAAAAACGCTTCTTTCGCCTTTAAAATACGCCGGAAGCGTGGTATAGTGAAGGCAGAAAAAGTCCGGCATCCACGGTAAGTCTCCGGCGGATGCGCACAGATTGCAGTAAAAAGATAGTGATAGCGGGAAAATATTATGGATATCATATCAGTTGCCGTTTGCGATGATGAGATCATACTGCTGCCCCAGCTGGCGGCGATGATCAGGGATTATTTTTTACAGGCCGGTTTCACCCCGGAGGTAGACAGCTATGCCGATGCGGCAGGGCTTCTTCGCGATGTTTACAGCCGGAAAAGGCATGATGTTTATTTCCTGGATATTGACATTCCGGAACATAGCGGGATCGAGATAGCGGAGCGGATCGCGGAGGTGTATCCGGACGCGGTGCTGTGCTTTGTCTCAGGCCAGGAGGACCGGATACTGGATACTTTTCATGTGCGGCCCGTGGCGTTCGTCCGGAAATCCTGCTTTTCCGAAGACATTGTGCGGGCGCTTTCAACCATAAAGAAAAAGCTGCATAAGCCGGAGGAGCGCATGGCATCTTACCGCGACGAGCTGGGCCATATCAAAACACTTTCCGTGGACCGCACGATCTATATCGAGGCCAAGGAAAAATATCAGGACGTGGTAGGCCTTGACGGTTCTGAGATGGTGCGATGCGCCATCGGCGAGCTGGAAAAGATCCTCGTTCCCTACGGCTTTGTGCGGACGCACCGGAGCTATCTGGTAAACCTGAAATTTGTCTACCGCATTGACGCATCGGATATCGTCCTGGATTCCCACCAGAGGCTTCCGCTCAGCCGCCACAGGAAAAAGGACGTACAGGAGCGCTTTCTTGATTTCTGCAAAACCCTTTAAGAGCATTCCTGATAGGAAGACATTATGAAGGAATTGTTTGATAGAAGGGATTGTTTGATAGAAGGGATTGTTTTATGGAAGGGATTGTTTGATAGAAGGGATTGTTTGATAGAAGGGATTGTTTGATAGAAGGAATTGTTTGATAGAAAGAATTGTTTGATAGAAGGAATTATTTTATGGAAGGAATCGTTTTATGGAAGGAATTTTTGGCTATCCGGCGGTTTTTATCCTGAATGTTTTGGGCCAGGTCCTGGATTCTTATCTTTATGTTAACCTGATCGGCCATTTTTTTCCGGCAAAGCATCCGGGCGGCGTCTCAAAAAAGCAGGAAGCTCTGTCTACCCTGGTGATGGCCGCCCTTTTGCTCAGCACGGATATCTTTTCGGGCAATAATTTTTTCTGGTATTATGGCATGATGCTTTTGCTGCCGCTCCTGTATGCCATGCTCTTTTTCCAGGAGAAGCTGACCACGAAGGTGATCCTGTGCTCTCTTTTTACTTCGTTTATCATCTCCGCCGAACAGATGGTCATGACCCTGGCCGGTCCGCTGGGAAATGATGTGGAGCACTTCGGGTGGCTGCTGTTCTGGTTTTTCCTGCGCCGGATCGTGTTAAAGGTTGCCCTTCTGTTCCTGGCCAGGCAGCTTTTTATCTGGCCGGGCGAGAGCAACATTTCTCTCCCCACGGGGTACTGGGGATTGACGCTGCTGGTATCGGGGGCGACAAATTTTCTATTGACATTTTTCCGGACCGGCTCCGAGCAGTCGGCCGCTACCTTCCTTCTGCGCCTTTATCTGTTCCTGGTTCCCATTGTGCTCCTCCTGGTGGTCAAGAATCTTTCCGTCAGCGCCCATAAGGCCCAGGTCAGCACCGCGCAGATGGAATTTGCCAGAACCCAGAATCAGTATCTTAGCCAGCAGATAGGCATGATGGAATCGCTCCGGAAGTTCCGGCATGACTATAAATCCCACCTGTTTGCGATGGATGCGCTCCTTGCGGCCGGAAAATATGAGGAATTGCATCAGTATCTTTTGTCTTTGCACCAGTATCAGTATGAAGGGATCCATCTGAGACGCTTTACGGATGATGAAGCCCTGAATATCCTCCTAAACCAGAAAGCGACCATGGCCGAGAAGGCGGGCATCAGCTTTGATTGCGAGGTATCCCTGCCGCCGGATGGAAAGATCCCGATCATGGATCTCTCATCGCTCATCGTGAATCTCCTGGACAATGCCATAGAAGCCTGCGCCACCCTCCCCGAAGCCCGGATACGGCTTCGCGTCCACAAAAGTAAGGCGTACCTGGTTTTCGAGGAGAGCAACACCTGCAAAGAAAACATCCTGGAAAAAAATCCCCTCTTCCGCACCAGGAAAAAAAATCCGGAAATGCACGGCATGGGGATCAAAATTATCCGCAGCATCACACAGAAATATCATGGAAAGTACGAGGTAGAGAGTACAGACAGCTGTTTTACGACAACTATCCTGCTGCTGGACGAGTAGAGGATACAGTATGAAAAAGATATTGACTATTAAAAATATATATATGTTAACATAACCGAACAGTCGATCATGCGAGAGGACAGAAAATCCGGCCAGGCCGGCGGAAAATCTTATGAAGCGTGAGAGGCGGTGCGAATGGATTCTTGCCTCTATAGGCAGCGAGAGGAATTGCAGGAAACTGGAGCGTCAGTGGCGGGCGGAGAGAGATCGGTATCCCCCTCTGACATGAGGCAAGCTACAGTCAGTGATATACTGACATGTCAGGCACCGTGAAATTATCGACTGTAGATGGAAAGAAATGAGCGGCTGGACAGCCTGATGAAGGAACTCCGGCTTTGCGATCCATACCTGCTGCATGTGGGGGATGAGGACCTTGGCCGCCGTCTTGCCGGGGCCCTGTCGCTGGCTGTCCAGGATAAGGACAGCATCGGGCAGCACATCCAGGAGGAAACCTTAAGATACCGGAAAGAGCTTTACAATATGGGCATGTTTCTGAAACGCTATCTGGAAGATGCTCTGCAAAAACAGTGAAAACGGGCAGGAGGGGAGTTTTCCTTCCTGCCCGATTTATACTCGCGAACGAATTTAATTGCCGACTGTAATTTTACGCCGCGGTATATGCCGTTACACTAAAATAATTGTCTCTGGCAATGATTAAGTGTAACTATAGCCGTGTTCAAAAATGGTGATAAAGCTAAGTGGGAAGAACCGTCCCCATTTCTTCCGAATGATACGCTTACCCTGGCTTTATCATCATTTTTGAATACTGCTATAGTAT
>CAMNNO010000184.1 GCA_946545475.1 uncultured Blautia sp. | reverse complement strand
GCTGTAACTGGTAATATTTCCCTCAACATATAGGGGGTATCTGAATAGTAACCATAATTACTGAGTTTTCATGGATAAAACTATTAATTTCTGCAGCAGAATACATACATCCAAGGCCATTGATCATCATAAATATTACATGGTCAAAAACCATATTAAGATATTTTTCTTTGTCAACTGACATATTAAGGCTGAAAGATTTTTCAAAGGATTGACTTTCACCTGGTACCAATCCATTGTAATACATCCTGCTTATGAATACCTTTGCCTTGTCTGAATAATCTGAATTGGATTCGAGTGCTTTCTTCAGCCAATGATAAGCTTTTTTATAATCCCGGCCTGATTCGTTTCCTATCCCATAGTAGTACATTAATCCGGCCTCGTACATCGCCTTCGGGTCATTCTCTTCTGCCAGTCTGACGGTTTCGTTCAGATCATTTTCCGGATTGTAGAGTACATTGGCTGACAAACTATCCTGTTTAGCTTTTTTGTTTCCTTTTTCCAGACTTGAGAGCTTTCTTCCAAGTTTTTGAGCGATCCTGGTTACCAGGTAAGAAATGTTTTCTCTCAGAAGCCTGCCGTCTACAATATGACTTTTTTCAAGATAATATCTCATGCCTTTTGTAGGCCAGCATTCTTCAATGCGTAAAACTATCAAGTGATCCAAATTACCGTTTTTATACTTTTCATGAGCCAGATGAACTTCTGAATCACATTCTGGTGACGCATCAGACCCACGATTCAGCACAAACAAAAAAATGCTGCTTTCTTCAATAGCACGTTCAATGGCTTCCGCGTAATTTCCTTCACAATCTCTATGCGCGTACCAGCATGTAATCTGATTTTTTTCCAGATCAGATGCAATCCGTTCCACGACTTCCCACGCGCTGTCTTTGTGATAACTTATAAAAACATCTGCCATTTATGCGCATTCTTCCTTTCTTTAGTCTCTATCTTTCTTTTCAGAGCTATTTATTATCTCTATACAGTTTGCTTCAGCTGTTCATATAAATCCTGCGCTGATTTGTCATAGTCTGCCTTATCCCATTTTTTATACTCTTTAGATCCATTTACCTCTCGTTCCATCCCATAGAAGAACCAGTCAAAAGCAGCGAATAATCGTCTACCTGAGATCGACTATGACCTGCTTTCAACCTTTCGCGGCTCTTCCCACAAAATTTCAGTGCTGCATTGCCTCCCCGGGTATCCACGCCGCACATCTGGCATTTGAATATACTTAGCTATCCGCCCGGAGAATTTTTTCTTGATCTCAGTATAGCATATCGCGTCTAAAAAGTAAAAAATTTTTCCTCAAAGCTTTCAACAAAAAGCAGTCGGAAAATGCGCTTTTCCACTCGTTTTCGATTATTGCTCTGCAGGCGAAGCGCCTTCCAGGTTCTGTAAGTAATCTTTTAACTCTGCCGGCATGATCTGAAGAATTCTCTCTCTTACCTTTCTGCTCATATAATAGGGCGGCAGATTGCTTTTTTGATACTGCCGGATATTATCATTTTGGGTCTCTTTCTTCAGCAAGTCAGTAAAAAACTGTTCCCAGCTCATATAACATTCGCTGTCAATATAGTCTTCCGGATGATCGAGCTCCTGATAATATTTACGATCAGATGCGACCCCCGACCGCAGTAAAAGCCATTCGAAAGATTCTGGGAAATACAGTATTATATTCCGACGAATATCCGCATAATTCATCACTTTTTCAATATAAGCTCCAAATGCCGCCCCGTCTGCGATCACCGCCAGAAACACATTATCGGCCTGCTCACTCAAGACATGATAGATCTGGCTATTACCTCCTGCGCCGACGCATAGCGTAGAGTTTGAAGTAAAGCTTTCGAAAAACTGGTATCCGGACTGCCTATCTTCTGTAATGATCCGCTTTAAAAAAAGTGCGTCTTTGGCATACTCCTCGTAATTTCCGTACAGAGGATAAAATTCATGATATATCTGTTCGGGAAAATGAAATCGGCCGGTAGTACGGATCCCGTATATTTCATTAACACTGTAAGGCAGCTCCGGCAACGCCTCACGCGTGATCAATACAAAATAATTTGTGCTGGACCTTAAGAGATTTGCAAAGTCTTTTGACTGGATAAAGCGATTATCCTCATCAATAAATACAACAGAATTTACAATAATCTCCAAAGCCTGCCGCCATGTGTCACTGTTGTCGGCAAAAACCCGGCATGGGACATCCGAGGAAATGCGAACCGCGGAATCTTCATCATTTCTGTAATCCTCCAGAAGATCGATCAGTGTCGTTTTACCTGTTGCGCTATCGCCCCTGATGATGGTTATATTTCGTTTTACGTCAAACTCGTACTTCAAGCGGGGAGACTCTATGACAATATGATGTTTTCCTCTCATGTTTGTCTTCCCTTTCACATGCCTGCCTTATCCAGGCTATCTAATGCACAAAGCGTGTACTCTTTTACTGTGCGAACGATCTTTCCGGCATTAACGATTTCAATCTCAAAGGGTTCCAGCCCCTTCATCGGCATGAAGTAGTGAAGATTCACGGTCACATCCCTGCGTCGTCCGATTTCAAGCAGCATATGTGCACAGTTAGGCCCGCAGCTCGTAGCATCAAAGATCTTATCCGTCCTCTCATAGATCATGATCAGTGTTTTAACCCCGCCTGAAAGCCTTTCGGGCGGGATTGGTCCCAATACAGGGCTGTCAAAGATATAGCCTTCTACATAGCGGGTGTTGTCAACTTCCGCTATCATTTCCTGGACAAAGGGATCCTGGAACCACGCCAACTCATAGCTATGCTTAAACCATCTCGGCCCATAGGCAACTTTTTCCATGTTACCATAAATAATATGCAGCATTTTCTAATTTCTCCGATACGGTCAATATAGGGCGCGAACAAATGCCCGCATTGTGATTCGTTTCCTGCACCGAGTTTACGCCGCGTCAGCAGCATATTTCCGCAATAAATCCGTATATTTACTATAAGTGAAGTCTTCGCTATCCACCAGGAAAGCTGTTATCTCGAACCAACTATAGCATATCAAGTTTCATAAGTAAACAGCTTATTCCCTTCACCACATACCGTCCAAATCCGAAGCTGGTATTTTTCCCGATATGGATACAGTCTTCCATGATTTCCAAAGTAAACGCTCCTCTGTCTCTATCCCGATGAGGGCTCAGATAAGAACAGAGGAGCGTATATATACCTCATCCCGCCAGGTGGAACACCTGGATGAGGAGTATCCAGCTTAAGCTGTAGTATGAGACGACCGCGACAAGGTCGTTGATGGTCGTGATGAGGGGGCCGGAGGCGACGGCGGGGTCTACTTTGATCTTTTTAAAGAAAAGCGGGATCAGGGTGCCGACAGCGCTGGATACGACCATAGCCAGCATGAGGGAGGTGCCGATGCAGCCGGATACCAGGTAGGCGAAGGCAAAGGGCCTTCCCTTGACAAAGTGGACATAAAGCCCAAGAAGGGCAAAGGAGAGGGCGCCCAGCAGAAGGCCGTTCATGAAGCCGACCCGGACCTCCTTGCCGACAAGGCCTATCTTTTGCTTTCCGGTCAGGTTTTCGTCCATCAGCACGCGGATGGTCACGGCCAGGGACTGGGTGCCGGCGTTGCCGGCCATGTCCAGGATAAGGGACTGGAAGGCCATGATAAGCGTGAGCTGCGAGACGACATTCTCGAAAGCGCCGACTACCGTGGAGACCAGCATGCCGAGGAACAGGAGGATGATCAGCCAGGGAAGCCTTTTTTTCATGCTTTCCCCAAGGGGCTCCTTTAAATCTTCCTCGGCGATCAGGCCGGCCAGACGGGCATAGTCCTCGCCCATCTCGTCATCCACCACTTCGATGATGCTCTGGGAGGTGATGACGCCGATCAGGCGGTTGTTGTGATCGAGGACGGGAATGGAGTCCTCGGAATAGTCTTTCAGTTTTTCGATACACTCATCAATGCTCTCCGTGCCGTAAACGTAAGGATAGGAGGTCATGATAAGGGACTCCAGGTCCTGGTTCTGGCGGGCAATGATCAGCTCTTTCAGGTTGAGGGCGCCGTAAAAGCTCCCGGTCTCGTCCACGATGAAGAGGGTCGAGATGTTATCATTTTCCGAAGCCTGGGCGATGAGCTCGCTCATGGCTTCTTTTACGGTCAGATTCTCGCGGATGACGATATAGTTGGTGGTCATCCGGCTGCCGATCTCGTCCTCATCGAAGGAGGCAATAAGCTGCAGGTCACGGCGGGACGATTCGTCCATCAGGTCGATCATGAGCGCCCTGCGCTCCTTTTCGATGGCCCGTAGGATGGCGATCGCCACGTCCGAGTCCATCTCGGACAGCAGCATGGCGCCTTTTTTGACATCCATCTCGGCCAGATAGACGGCGGCCTGGTCCTCTTCCAGATATTCGAAGATGTCGGAAAGGTCGGAGATGCTCAGGATATAGTAGAGCTTCTTCCTTTCCGTGAGGGTGAGTCTGGGCAGGACTTCCGCGATATCATTCTCATGGTAGTCGCTGAGCTGCTCACGCATCATTTTGGGAGAGGCGTTGCCTCTTATGATATCGACGATATCGCCCTGATAGTTCGGGCGTCGGGAGGATATGTCCTCCTCGTCCTCCGATTCCGGCTCTCTTGTCCGTTCCGTTTTTTCCGGGGACGCAGAAGCCTTGTCTTCTTTATTATTTTCCCGATTGTCTTTCTTGCCGTTCTTCCCCGAGGTATCATCTGAAATTTTCTCGTGGTCTGCCGGGGACGGCATCTGTTCAGAGTTTGTTTCCTGATTCTTGATCTCCCGATCGCTGTTTTTCTTTTCCTGCTCTAATACGCGCTCTTCCTCCATATATTGATCAGCCTCCTTTTCCTTTTAATGTCTTACGAACGAACCCAGGGCACGGGCGAAAGGGATCGAGTAGGAGGGGGCGTTTCCAGGCCGCGGTTTAAAGAACGCAGGCCAAACACATACTAAAGCGCATCAGGCTTTCATGAACAGCCGGCAAAATTGCGTCTTTGAAAACGATCCTATCCTCTCTTCTATCTTCCTTCGCGCCCGTCTGACGCGTTCGGTCGTAACTGTCGCAATTATCCACTCTGTTCACCTGCCTTTTTTTCTTAAGATGATTTCGTGCAGGAAAAATGCCGTCCTGAGCATCTTCCTGCTTCCAAAGGGTTATCTGTTTCACAAACTCTTTGTACAGGTTAACACAAATTGCCGTCTGAGGTCAATATCTCTTAAAAAATAATTATGCTTTAATGCCCGCCGGATTATTCACTGTTCCGACAGCAGCTGGCAAAAATTCGAGATGAAGTGTCATTCCCATTCCTGCTGCCAGCCTCTGCAGTGTGCGGATCGAGGGATTCGCGTTGCCGCATTCCAGCTTGCTGATATCTCCCTGGGCAATTCCTGTGCGCTCTGAGAGTTCTTTCTGCGTCAGGCCTGCCTTCCGCCGGCCATCTATGATAGCCTGAATGATGGCGTGCTCCGGCTGAAGAGCCTCATATTCTTTCTTAAATTCGGGATCCTGAAGCTGTTCCTGAAGGAAGTCATCAAATTTTACGCTCATTACGGCTCCGCCTTTCTTCGCAAATAGTCAGCACGATATCGTTTTGCTCTGTCGATTTCCTTTACGGGTGTTTCCTGCGTCTTTTTAACAAATCCATTTGTCAGTATGAGATGCCTGTCGATGTAAAAGAAATATAATACTCTGGTAATGTCTGAGCCAACTTTGGCTCGCAGTTCAAATATCCCTTCTGACAGGTGTTTGCTGTATGGCTCTCGCAGCGCGTATCCATTGTCCTGCAGAATGCTGATTGTATCCATCATCTTTGCCCGAATTTTCTTATCCAGGGATAGCAGGAACTCTTTCGCTGGCTGTTCGCCTTTTACTGTTTCATAAAATTCGACTTCAAATCTCGGCATAGCCTGACCTCATTTCCAGAATATAGAATATATCCTATCTTGTCAACTTTTTTCTGAATAAAGCAGAAAGGGCTTGCCTTACCGCTTATTGTCAAAAACGGGACCCGTCCGAGCATTTTATTCGAACGAGTCCCGTTTCTGCTGATTTTTTAACGCCCAATTGAAGGTCAGACGATGATGTCGCCCTTCAATTCTCCGGCGATGCCGGCGGCTTTCTGGGTGGCGGCTTCCATGTTGGCGGCCATGGCCTGGAGGTCGGACACATGTTCGCCGACCATCTTGTTCATGCGGGCCATGTCGCCCTGAAGCTGGTTAAAGCGGGCTTTGAACTGGGTGACGGCTTCGCCGGAGAATATTTCGCCATCCAGCTGGGACACCGTGTCCAGCATCTGCCGGGTGCTGTTGTCCAGCTGCGTGCCGATATTTTGAAGCTCCCCGGCCGTGCTCCTTAACAGCTCCGGTGTGATTTTTATTTCTGCCATGATATATCCTCATAATCTGTGCGGGTTCTTTTTGTTTCAATCCACAGTCGATAATTTCACGGAGCCTGACATGTCAGTATATCACTGACTGTAGCTTGCCTCATGTCAGTGGGGGATACCGATCTATCTCCGCCCACCACTGCCGTTAAATTTCCCTTTTGCAATTCCTCTCACTGCCTATAGAGGCAGGAGAATCCTTGCTGATAAATGTTAAAATAGCTTCTATATCAATAGCTTTTATAAAATATCAGCCGTAAAACCACATGCCCTCAGGCACGTGGATACACGGCGTCCCCTTGTCAGGGGATATAGACTCTGCTAAAAAGCAGGTA